>CAYNDS010000234.1:0-6952 GCA_964395885.1 uncultured Solibacteraceae bacterium
GTCCACATCAGCGTGAAGATGAGCAGGGCGATGAAGCCGCTTTCGATCGAAACCTTGTCGCCCAGCCACTTGGGCCGCACCACGAACCGGCGAATTGCAAGCCCGGCAATCGACACCATTACCGTGATTGCGAACAAAGCGGCCAGGAAAAAGTAGAAGCGTCCGAAGAACCCTTCCGGGTCAATGAGAGAAAGGCCGAACCCGCGCCCCATGTGATCGAGCGTCACCAGCGCAAAAGCAAGAAAGCCCCAGAAGACGAAAGCGTGGGCCAGTCCGGGCAGGGGCCGTTGGGCGATGACTTTGGCCTGCAGCAAAACTTCCCACACAAAATCGCGAATGCGTTTGCCGACCGGAGAGAAAGAAAACCCGGGCTCTTTCTTTGAAGCCCGAATTCGCTTGGCGATCGGTAGGAAGCGGCGGCTGAAGATGGTGGCGGAGATCGCGATTGCCACTACCAGCAGCAGCGTCTCATACCAACGCGGATCACTCATTGTTCCGAAAGTAGCATGGGCTCGCCGCTGGGCTCGTGCGAGTCCGCGACGGCGGGGAGAGTGAAGTGAAAGGTGGACCCTTGCCCGGGACCGGCGGATTCCACCCAAATGTGACCGCCGGTGCCTTCGACGATGGCCCGGCAAATCGCCAGCCCGATACCGCTTCCGGGCACCTCCCGTCCGTGCAGCCGTTGAAAGGGATCGAAGATGCGGGCGGCGCGGTCCATCGGAATCCCCTGCCCGTTGTCGCGGACGCAGATATGCTGCATCGGACCCTGCCGTTCCGCGGAGATCTCAACCAACGGAGATCGGGCGGGGTGGCGGTACTTGATGGCGTTGCCAATCAGGTTTTGCAGCAACTGCTCCACCTGCTGGCGGTCCGCTCGCACGACGGGGAGATCACGGCTTTCGACGCGTGCCGCCGCCTCGGTCATGGCGCCACGCAAGCCGGTCAGGGCGGTCTGCAGTGCGTCCTCCAGCGGGACCACGTCGGCGTGGGCTTGTTTGGAGGCTTCCGTCATGGTGCGGGTGACTTCCAGAAGGTCGCCCACCAGGCGCTCCATGCGGCGGCACCCCTCCAGCGCGAAACGCATCAGTTCGGCCTGGCGAGGGGTTGCGGTGCTGCCGAGGTCCTGCTGCAGCAGTTGCGTAAACACGCTGACGGTACGGACGGGTTCCCGAAGGTCGTGCCCGGCGACATAGGCAATGCGTTCCAGGGTGCGCGAGTATCCGGCGAGGGTCTCCGTTCGCTCGGCGACGCGTCGCTCCAAGCCGGCATTCAGTTCCTGTAACTTTTGCTCCGCGCGCTGGCGTTGAAAGATCTCTTCCCGCAGCGCGGCGGGACTCGGGATCGCGAGAAAGGTCGGCATCAATCGCCAGAGCAGAACAGCAGTGGTGGCGGAAACGGCGGCGGTAATTGCCTTCACCACGCCATCCAGGCGGTAAACAGGCTGCCACAGCGTCACGATCGACAACAGGTGAGTGGTGCCGCACGCCAGGATAAACATGGCAAACGCAAAAAAGATCCAGTTGAAATCCATGTCGCGGCGGCGGCGGAAGAAGACAACCAGTCCGAGCGGAATCGCAAAGTAAGACGCGGAAATCGCGCCATCGGAAAGCACATGCAGCCAGATCAGATCGGGACTCCAGCGCATGCAATAGCCGTGCGGCATGAAGTCAGTCGCAAACAGGCTTTTGAGGAAATTCATAAAGATGACTGAAATCACCAGCACGGCGGATGCCAAGTGTGTCACAGGACGCTTATCGCGGCGAGAATCGATGAAGGATCGCGTATAACAGAGTTGTGGCGCACTTCCTGATCTCGGGCGCAGCGGGATTTATCGGATCTCACCTCTGTGACCGTCTGGTAGGCGACGGCCACTCTGTGGTCGCGATCGACAATTTCCGCACCGGTTCCAGTGCGAATCTGCAACAGCTGGAGCGTCACGCCCGATTTCGCTTTCTGAAGGGAGACGTCACGTCCGATGGCTGGCTTTCCGAAGTCGGCAGCGAACGTTTTGACGGAGTTCTGCATCTTGCCTCGCTGGCCAGCCCGCGCGACTACCTGGAGAGTCCGATCGAGACTTTGGAGACGGGATCGACGGCGACACGCAACATGCTGGAGCTGGCGCGGCGCGACGGGGCGCGGTTTCTGCTGACCTCCACCAGTGAAGTTTACGGAGACCCGCTGGAGCATCCGCAGTCGGAAAGCTACTGGGGCAATGTGAACTCGATCGGCCCGCGGTCCTGCTATGACGAGTCCAAGCGCTTTGCCGAGGCGATGACGATGGCCTACCATCGCACGTACGGCGTGGACACCTGCATCGCACGGATTTTCAATACGTACGGCCCACGCATGGCGCTTCAGGATGGGCGCGTGGTTCCGGAACTGGTGGACCAGGCGCTTCGGGGACTGCCGCTGACCGTGTATGGCGACGGCAGCCAGACGCGGAGCTTCTGCTATGTGGAAGACCT
Source organism: uncultured Solibacteraceae bacterium (assembly GCA_964395885.1). Lineage (GTDB taxonomy): Bacteria > Acidobacteriota > Terriglobia > Bryobacterales > Bryobacteraceae > JAPKYZ01. The sequence goes on from CAYNDS010000234.1 coordinate 2,466, forward strand.
GGTGGAGGGTCTGGTACGGCTGTGGAGGTCGAGCTACGAACAGCCGGTCAATCTCGGCAATCCGCATGAGCAGACGATCCTGGAATTTGCCGAAGCGGTGCGGAGATTGACGGGCAGCCGCTCCGGAATCGAGTTCCGGCCCTTGCCGCAGGATGATCCGAAGCGGCGGCGTCCGGATATCTCGCGCGCCCGGGAATTGCTGGGCTGGGAGCCGAAAGTGCCCTTCGAGGAAGGGCTGCGCCGGACGGTGGAATACTTCGCCGTCGTCGTCACCGCATAGACTGAGAGCATGTTTCCGGAACGCCGCATGCGGCGGCTCCGCGCCACCGAGAGTCTGCGCCGGCTGGTGCGAGAAACGCGGCTGAACCCCGCGCAGTTTGTTTTGCCGCTGTTTGTGTGCCCCGGCGAGGGCGTGCGGCGGGAGATCACCTCGATGCCGGGCAACGCGCAGTTGTCGGTGGACTTGCTGGTTCGCGAATGCGAAGAGGCGCACCGGCTCGGAATTGGCGGCATCATTTTGTTCGGAATTCCAGCCCGAAAGGACGAGCAGGCCAGTGGCGCTTCGGACCCGGATGGAATCGTCCAACAGGCCTTGCGGGCGTTGAAGAGAGAGGTCCCCGGGCTGCTCCGCATCACCGATGTCTGTAACTGCGAATACACCAGTCACGGACACTGCGGCCTGGTGGTGGAAGGCGAAGTGCAGAACGACCCGACACTGGAATGGCTGGCCAAAGCAGCTGTGTCCCATGCCGAGGCAGGGGCGGACGTGGTGGCGCCGTCGGACATGATGGACGGGCGCGTCGGGGCGATTCGCCAGGCTCTGGATGAGGCCGGTTTCGCGCAGACGCCGATTCTGAGCTATGCGGCAAAGTACGCCTCCTGCTTCTACGGACCGTTTCGCGAGGCGGCGGAATCGACCCCGCAATTTGGAGACCGGCGCAGCTATCAGATGGATCCTCCGAACGCGCGGGAAGCGATGGCGGAAATGGAGTTGGATCTTGCCGAAGGCGCCGATATGTTAATGGTGAAGCCCGCGATGCCGTATCTGGACATTCTGCGGGTGGCGCGCGACCGGTTTGATGTTCCCCTGGCTGCGTATCAGGTTTCCGGCGAATTCTCGATGATCGAGGCGGCGGCACGCAACGGGTGGATTGACCGGGAACGCGCGATTTTGGAGTCGCTCACGGCGATTCGGCGCGCCGGCGCGGACTTTGTGCTGACGTATTTTGCCAAGGACGCCGCGCGTCTGATTGCCTGAAACCAGTACAAAACCGGCGGATGTTAGCCTGAAGGTGCGCGATGCAGAAAACAAGTAGCCCGCAGGAACTTGCGGCGATTTCGAAACGTGTCCGCCGCGACATTATCTCCATGCTGGCCGCGGCCAAGTCCGGCCACCCCGGCGGGTCCCTGTCGGCAGTCGAACTGGTGGTGACATTGTACTTCGACGTGATGCGTCATGATCCGGCGAACCCGTCCTGGCCGCAGCGCGATAAATTCTTCATGGGCAAGGGCCACGCCGCGCCAGTGTTGTATGCGGTGATGGCGGAGTGCGGGTACACGCCGCTGGAGACACTGAACACGCTCCGGCAGATGGGCTCCATCTACCAGGGCCATCCGGATGTCCGCTTCATTCCCGCGCTGGAAGCCTCGACGGGTTCGCTGGGACAGGCGTTGTCGCTCGGCCTGGGAACGGCGTGCGCGGCGCGGCTGGACGGCAGCCCCTCGCGCAGCTACGTCATTCTCGGTGATGGCGAGATCCAGGAAGGGCAGATCTGGGAAGCCGCGATGTTCGGCGCGTTCCACAAGGTGGATAACTGCGTGGCGATCATCGACTACAACAAGATTCAGCTGGACGGGTTTGTCAAGGACATCCTGGATATTGAGCCGTTGGGCGACAAGTGGCGCGCCTTCGGTTGGCACGTCATCGAAGTGGACGGGCACTCCGTTTCCGACGTGCAGCGCGCGTTCCGCGAGGCGGAAGCGACCAAGGGCAAGCCGTCGTGCATCATCGCCCACACCGTGAAGGGGAAGGGCGTTTCCTTCATGGAGAACAATCCGAAGTATCACGGCGTGGCGCCGACCAAGGACGAGGCCGAACTGGCGTTGAAGGAGCTGGCCTGATGACGCGGACGAAATTTGAAGTGAAGCTGGGCAAGGCAACGCGCGAAGCGTTTGGCGAAGCGCTGGTGGCCCTGGGCCGCGAGAACAAGGACGTCGTGGTCTGCGACGCGGACTTGTCGAAGTCCACGTTTACTGCTCCTTTTGCGAAGGAGTTTCCGGAGCGTTTCTTCTCCTGCGGCATCGCCGAAGCGAACATGGTGGCGCTGGGTGCCGGGCTGACCCATGCCGGCAAGATCGCGTTCGTTTCGAGCTTTTCCGTCTTTGTGCTGAACAAGGGCTTTGAGCAACTGCGCGTGACGGCGGCTTACCCGAACGTGCCGTTGAAGGTGGTGGGAACGCACTCCGGCATTTCGATTGGAGAGGACGGCCCGTCGCAGATGTCGATTGAGGATACGGCGCTGGCCGGCGCGCTGGCCGGCTTTACGGTGCTGTCGCCCGCTGACGAGCATTCGATGCGCTGGGCGGTTCGTGCCGCGGCGGCTCACCCGGGGCCGGTCTTTATCCGTGCGGGCCGGGCGAAGGCGCCGCTGATCTATTCGGCGGACTCGCGGTTTGAATGGGGCAAGGGTGTAGAGCTTGCTCCGGGCAGCGATGTCGCGCTGGTCGCCACCGGCCTGATGGTGGGCGAGGCCATGCAGGCTGCCGACATCCTCGAGGCGGAAGGCGTCTCGGCGCGCGTCATCGACATCACGTCGATCAAGCCGCTGGATCGTGAAATCATCGCCAGCGCGGCGCAGACGGGGGCCATTGTTGTCGCCGAAGAGCATCTGAAGGACTGCGGCCTGGGCGTTCGGGTGGCGCAGGTGGCGGCGGAGACCCATCCCTGCGTGATGGAGTTTGTCGGGATCGATAACACCTACGCCGAGTCCGGCACTCCGGACGGGCTGCTGGACAAGTACGGTCTGCGCGCCGCCAATATCGCCGCGGCCGCGCGACGCGCCGTTTCCCGCAAGAAGTAGCCCTCATGCGCGACCTCCCGTCGGTCATTTCGCGAATGATCGAGGAGCGGGACGAAGAGGTCGCGCGAATCGGGCGCGTCCTGCATGACGAGATCGGGCAGTTGCTGACCGCTGCCGGGTTTCGCCTGGAAGCGCTGCGGCGGGAATCGTCTCCGAGTCCAGAACGGCTGGACGCAGAGATCCGCGAGATCCTGGCCGTTTTCGACCGGGTCATCACTGAGGTTCGTGAACTGAGCCATGCGCTGCCGTTCAGCGCCTTGGAGCGCTTGGGGCTGGGCCCGGCGCTGGAGCACGTGGTGGCGGAGCGCCGAAAGGCAACCGGCGCGACCATCCGGCTGATGGTGGACCCCCACGCCAAGGTGACCGGTCGTGCAGCCCAAGCCATGTGCCGGATTGCGGAAGAGGCGCTGGACAACGCCTGCGCCCATTCCGGCGCAAAAGTGATCCAAGTACTACTGAAACCATCAAGCCGCGGCAGCGCCTTGGAGGTAAAGGACGATGGCGCGGGGTTCGATCTTCGGACGGTGGAGGCGGGCGATGGCGGGTTCGGAATTGCCCTGATGCGCCACATTGCGGCCAGAGCGGGGCTTGGACTTGTCATTGACAGTCAACCGGGAATCGGTACAATCGTTACTTCTTTTCTTCGCTAATTTCGCCGAATTGAGGTTCCGATGCCAACCCGACTCGCACTGGTCGACGACCACTGCATTCTGCGCGATGGTCTGAAAGCCATCCTGAACTCGACAGGCGAATTCGAGGTCATTGGTGAATGCGGCGACGGCACGGAGGCGATCCATCTCGCGCGCCGGATCCGCCCGGAAGTCGTGATCATGGATGTCGCACTACCTGGGCTGAATGGCATAGAGGCTACGATCGAAATTCTGCGTCATTTGCCGGAAACTCGGGTGGTGATCCTGTCCATGTATGACGATGAACAAACCGTCCTCAGCGCGATTCGCTCCGGCGCCCGCGCGTTTGTTCTGAAGAAGGCGTCCGATACCGATTTGGTCGATGCGCTTCGGACGGTCGCCAAAGGTGGCACGTACCTGAGTCCGCAAGTCTCCGACCGGTTCCTGCTGCGCATTCAGAAGGGCGACCGGTCGATGCAATCGCCGGTGAGCTTGGGGCATCTGTCGCCGCGCGAACTGCAGGTGCTGCGGCTGGTGGCGGAAGGCAAGACCAGCAAAGATATCGCGAATCTGCTGAACCTCGGTTTGCAAACGGTTCGCGGCTACCGCAAGACGATGATGAAGAAGCTGAGCGTGAACAATGTCGCCGGCCTGACGCAGTTAGCCCTGGCTGCCGGCTTGACGCGAATGCAGGCCGCACCTGTCACCGTCCGGGAGCGCTAGTTGCAGCGCATGGCGGAATGGCCGATTCTAGAGGCTTGACCCCCGACGAATTTCG
>CAYNDS010000235.1:0-1511 GCA_964395885.1 uncultured Solibacteraceae bacterium
CCGTTCAAGGCCGGCCTGTACCTGTCCCTCCGTGGCAAGCAGCACACCTGCGCTTGCCCCATGACACGCCGCCAGCAGCGCGTCGCGTCCCTCACCCACTTCGACGTCCGGGTTCAGAATCAACACGAACGGACGCGTCGAGTTTTCAAACGCCTGATCCGCCGCCGGACCGAAACCCCGATTCTCCGCATTCGCGATCACCCGCGCACCCTCAGACCGTGCCACCGCCGCGGACCCATCCGTCGAGGCGTTGTCGATCACCAGCACATCGTCCGTCCACCGGAGTGCCGCGCGAATGCAGGCCGGAAGCACGTCCGCCGACTGATAGCTGATGATCGCCGCCGTCAGTTGCACCACGTTGCTACTTTCCAGAACCCGCCCTTCGCCATCGCCCGAAGCTCCGTGTGGCTGGCGCGGATCTGCGCGATTCCCTCTGCGGGCGATTGGCGCCACTCCCTCCACTGCCGCAAGCCGTCCCGCTTGCCCTGCCACCATGCCGCCGCCTGGCCGTGCCTCGCCGCCGCCATTCCCCAAAGGAGTTGGCCGACTACTGCAGAGCATGCCAAAGGCCACACCCATCGGCGCGGATAGTACTTCGCAATCAACAACATCTGGTTGCGCGACAGCAGCCGCACTGTGTCCGCATGCCACGCGCCTAGGGTGGCGCTGCCCCGATGCGTCGCCACCGCTTCCGGCACATAGCGCCCGCGCAAGCCCGCCGCCCCGCACCGGATCCCGAAATCGACATCCTCCAGATAGCTGCCGAACCGCTCATCGAGAAGCCCCACCCGCGCAAACACCGCGCGCCGGAACAACGCCGCCGTCAACGGCGCCAGCTGGATGTCGCGAGCCTGCCGCCAAACGGCGTCTTCCGCGCGCTGCCCCGCCCCGCCCCGCCACGCCAGTCCGCCCGTGCTCACCAAATCGAACGCGCCATCGATCGTCTCCGGGTCCTGCTCCCGCAGCAGCAGCCCGCACGCATACGGTGCCTCCGCCGCAAGCAGCCTCTCCAGCCAGTCCGCGCGCGGGACGACGTCATTGTTTACGATCGCCACCGTCTCCGTCTGCGCGGCTTCGATCCCTCGATTCACCGCATACGCGAAGCCGTAGTTCCGCCCCAACGGCAGAACTGCCGCGCCTGCTTCCCGTGCCACCGCCACACTGTCGTCAGCGGACCCGTTGTCTACCACCAGAACTCGATGCGGCGCCGTTTGTGTCCGCAGCGCCTCCAATAACCGGACCAGCAGATCGCGCCGGTTGTAATGAGGCACGATCACCGTCGTCATCGGGCAAAGCGCTTTTTCAGCAGAAAGAATAGATTGTGGAAGCCATCGCGCCACGGATTGAGCTTGATCTCGCCCAGCCGCGACGAGTATTGAATCGAGATCTCCGCAAACCGGATTCGCGGTTCCCGAAGTGCCTCGATCTTGATCTCCTCGCTAAAGGCCATGCCGTCGGATTCCAGCTTCATGTACTGCAGGATGGACCGCCGGAACACCCACATTCCCGAC
>CAYNDS010000235.1:1521-6913 GCA_964395885.1 uncultured Solibacteraceae bacterium
GTCCGACACCCAGCGGAAGAAGAGGATGGATGTCGCCAGCGACAAAACGAAGTTCCCGAACTTATGCTTGAAGCTCATCGCGTTCCGGTCCCGCACCGGAAAGCGGGAGGCATTCAGGAAGTCCACTTCGAGATGACGAAACGCCTCCAGCAGATACGAGATCGCATCCGGCGGATAGCTGTGGTCCCCGTCCAGCGTGACGATCACATCGCCCGTCGCTTGCGAAAAGCCCTTCTTGTAGCTGCGTCCGTACCCGCGGACATCCTCGCGGATCACCTTCGCGCCGAAGGAAGCGGCCACTTCGGCCGTGCGGTCCGTTGAGGCGTTATCGACCACGATAACTTCATCCACAAAAGCGGGCATGCGCCGCAGGACCTGCTCAATGCCCTGCTCCTCGTTCAGACACGGAATGATGACGGTGATTCGTTGGCTGTTATACATCCCGAAGGATCCCTCAGCGTAGCAAGCCGCTACCGCAACGCGCGCAGGTGGCGGCGATAACTCTCAGCCAGCTTCGCCGTAATCGCCGGCATGTCCCAGTTCGCTTCCACCTCACGGCGTGCACGCTCCACCATGGCCAGATCCGGCGCATCCAATTGTTCGATCACGCACCGCGCGAAAGCCGCGGGATCATCCGCCAGGCGGCAGAACTCGCCGTCCTTCGCCGCCAGTCCCTCCGCGCCAATCCGCGTCGACACGACGGGGATTCCCGAGGCAAACGCCTCCAGCAGTTTCACCCGCACGCCGGATCCGGTCAGAATCGGGCAGACAAAGACCGCGGCCTCCGCCAGCGGAGCATGGATGTCGGCCACAAATCCGCGCAGCTCGATTGCCCCGTCCAGAGCAGGCAGGGCATGTAGCGGTGGCGGGTCGGACCCGATGGCCACCAGCTTCGCCAGCGGACGCTGTTCATGAATCAGCGGCATCACCTCTCGCGAGAACCACAGCAGCGCCTCCAGGTTGGGCGAGTGCCGGAAGCTGCCGAGAAACAGAATCTCGTTCGCGCGGCGTCCTGCCGGGCGGTAGGCGTAGTGGGCGGCCGTGATGCCTGCCCGCAACCCGGCATCCAGCTTGCCATCTAGACTCCGGTCAAACGACAGCAGGTACTCCGCGTTCGCCGACGTGCAAACCTGTATGCGGTCCACGCGGCGCAGCATGCTCAACTCCCACCGCAGCGCGCGGAAATACTCCAACCAAGCCGACGCACGTCCCGGAGCGCGGCGCAGACCGCGGGCGATGGACTGAAAGTACACGTCGTGCTCAAACACGCAGTTCAGTAAGTGCCGGTACTCCCCGGCATACTGCCCCATGTTGGTGTATTCCAGTTGCAAAACGTCGATTTTCTCGGCTAGGATCACTCGATCAATCAGCCATTCCAAGTCCGCGGAATGAAACTCGCGGACGGCGTGCGGACGGAGTGAACCGAAGCGCTCTTCGCCTTGTAAACGGACCACAGTCTCCAATGACCGGCAGTAGGCGCGCAAGGCGTTCTGCTGCGCCGCTTGCTCCTGCGTATCGGTCAGGATGATCAGGTGAAGGTCGGCGTGGCGCGACAACTCCCGGACGGTCTGGGTCATGAAGACCGCGCCGCCATGCACCGGAGGCTCCAGCGGGTAAGGGGAGAGAAACAGTACGGACGGCCGTTCCGGCGCGGGTCCCGACGCTTCATACCGGTCCCGGTAATAGCCGGGCCGCGGCAGGCGGAATGCCTCTTCGTCGCCAATTACAGAAAGAGTGCGGGCTCGCCAACGCGAAGCCATCATCGCCGGCGCGCGACGGAGAGCCGCCCAGCAGCCGCGCAGGCTCACCCGTTCGAGCGACGGCGCACTGAACAGCGACAGCATGGCACCCGGCAGCGCCGCCGCAAGGTGCTCCACCAGAAAACGCGGCGAATGGATGTTCTTCCACGTCCACAGGACTAAGTTCTGTTCCAGAACCGTTTGGATGTAACTGGTCGAGAATTTCTTTCCAATCGTTCCGCGATGCTCATGCCAGACATGGCTTGCCGGCTGGAACAAACAGCGCCAACCGCGTTTCCACGCCAGATAGCCGATGTCGGTATCTTCGAAATAGAAAGGAGTGAGTAACTCGTCGAAGCCGCCCAGCTCGAGAAACTTTCTTCGGTCGAAGGCGGATGAGCCTCCTCCAGGGTAGGCCGCGGGAAAAGGCCGGTGGATCGTCTCATCCAGACGGTGCCGCACGCGCAGAACGCCGTCCTGCCACCAGCTTTGCGTCAGCCCTGTTTCCTGCCGGACTTTATTCGGATCGGAAAAAAAGATCTGACAACCTACCCCAAACACATCGGGTGCATCAAAGCAGTCCAGCAAAGGGCGCAGAAAATCCGGCGCGACGCGCATGTCGCTGTTCAGAAGAACTACGATGTCGTTCTTCGCTTCGCGAAATCCCAGATTCGATCCGCCGCCAAAGCCTAAGTTGCGGTCAAGCGCGAGAAGCCGGACTTCCGGAAAGCGCGCGCGCACCAGTTCCGCGGAACCGTCCGAGGACCCGTTATCGACGACGATGACTTCATTGTTGGGATGGCCACGCAGCGCTTCGAGGACCGAAGGAAGATACTTTTCGAGTAAGTCCCGGCCGTTCCAGTTCGGAATGACAACGGAGGCGGACTCGCGATTCGGCAGCGTGTGGACAGGCCGACGGCGGCGTCCCGCCACCCACCACGCCATGTCCGTCAGCGCGAGAAGAATCGCGGCGGCGAAGAGTACAACGGGCGTGACGGCAAGTCCTGCAATTCGGCGCAGGATGAGAAGAAAGCGAGCCACGGCGTTACAGGCTGGGGCCCACTCCCAAGGCTCGGCCGAGGCGCAACCACCGGCTCTGCGCCACCATCGCCCGTTCTTCGCTCAGGTGCCGGGCGCGCTGTTCCGCGGCCGCCGCAAGTTCCGTCAAACGGTCCGCTTGTTCGCGCAGTTGCTCCAGCTCCGCCAGGACCAGGCGTAAGTCGTCGACCTTCTCCTGAAAATCCGCGTCGCGCTGTTTCGCCCATTTGATCGCCTGCAGGCGCTCCTGCTCCTTGGCCTCGAGAGCGGCCGCCGCTTGCGCCGCCTGGGCATCACAGTGATTTGCCCATGCAACGGCGCGGTCCCGCTCCGCCTGGGTTTCGGCAAGGTCGCGATCTCGCGTCTGCGCCCATTCCGTCGCCTGAGCCAATTCCTGGTGCAGCGATTCCAGCTTCGCCGTTGCCGCCGCACGCTGCTCCACGGCGTCCGCCAGCAGGGCCTCTAACTTATCGATGTGTTCTTCTCTTTCAAACAGGACGTTGCCAGTGGAAGGGAGATAGAGGAATGTCGGGCTGCCGGTTTGCGGCGCCTGCGCGCAGACCGCAAGGAAAAAGTGGGGCGTCGCCGTATCCGCCGCCGGCTCCATCCGCACCAGTGGCGGATGAGACCCGCTCTCCGCTGGCGCAAAGACGAGTGCCGGCGCATGATTCTGGAAGAACAGCGAAACGTGCGAAAAATGACCCCGCAGTAAGTCGAGGAATTCGTCCTGGTCGTACTCGCGCGCGTGGTACGGGTTGGGACCAGCCTTTAGCCTTTGCCGCTCATAGTAAAGACGGTTCGGTGTGGAGATCACCAACTGCCCGCCGGGCGCGAGCAGCCTGCGACCTTCCGCCAGCAGCGCATTGGCATCCGGCAAATGCTCCATCACTTCGAAGGCGACGACGAGATCGAACGATGCGTCGGGCTTCGCCACGGCTTCGCAAGGGGACTCCAGGTATTCGAGGTTCGGCAGGCGGTAATGCAGTTGCGCGTACGCAATTGCCTCCGCGGCAATGTCGACGCCGGTGACCCACTGTGCCACCCGAGCTAGTTCCGCCGCGCCATACCCCGCACCACAGCCGAGATCGAGCACCCGCTTTCCCCTCGCCAGGCGCGCCGCAAAGAGGTAGCGGGCGAAGTGCTCATTCCACAGGTCAGCTTCCACCTGCCCGGGCAGAACACGCTCGCCGGTGAACTCAAACATGTTCAGCCAACGTTGCCGGCTCCAGCGCCACGCCGTTCACTGATACCCGGCACGGCAGATGAAGATAGCCGTACACCGGACCATCACCGTGCCCCATTTGCAGCGTGATCGCATTATCGATCCAGTCGCACATGCGGTAGTCGTGCAGCGCCCCATCCGCGATGGCGGGCGAGAAGGTGAAATCGCCGGGATAGAGTTCCGGAAGCGAGATGGTGAAGTCGACGGTTCGAATCTCGCCAGCTTGCATCGGGGGAAGCTGGTGCCCTTCGCGCAAGGTGTTCGTGCCCGCCAGGTCCAGCCCCATGTGATTTCTCATCATAAATCCGATGTTCGGAAGCGATAGGGCCTCGTTCGCCTGCGCGCTGATCCGGATCGTAATCGTGGTGGACGGCTCCAGCAGCTTGAGCACCTCGCCGTGTTCATTCAGGACGGCGATGCCGATGATGCGCGCCCGCTCATCGCCGTGACGGTGATCGATGTTCGGGATGGTCGTGACCACCGAAGGAGGCTCTGTCCCGATTGGAGTGGTCAATGCCGCCGCCGGGTGGCTGGCGACGTAGGCGGAGTCCTTTTGCGCCACTTGCGCCACATACTTGCTGACGACTCGATCCGCGGGCCCGAGCTCTTCGATCCGTCCCTGTTGCAGCCACAACGCTCGATCGCCGATTGCCTTTACATCTCCCATGGAGTGGGATACATAAAGGATCGTGACACCCTGCTCGCGAAGCTCGTGCACTTTCCGCAGGCACCGCTGCCGGAAGTAGATGTCGCCGACCGCCAGCGCTTCATCCACCAGCAGAAGGTCCGGACTGACGTGAATCGCCACGGCAAAGGCCAGGCGCACCATCATTCCACTGGAGTAGGTTTTCACCGGTTGGTGAACGAAGTCACCGATTTCGGCGAAGGCGGTGATTCGTGGGTAGAGTTCGTCAATCTCGGCGCGGGTCAGTCCGAGGATCGCCGCGTTCAAGTACACGTTGTCCCGTCCCGAGAACTCCGGATTGAAGCCGGAGCCGAGTTCGAGCAGTGCTGCCACGCGCCCGCTGACCGACACCTCGCCCGTCGTCGGCTGCAGGATACCGGCCACCAGTTGCAGCAGTGTGCTCTTGCCGGACCCGTTCTCGCCGATCACGCAAAACGTTTCGCCACGCCCCACCTCGAAGCTCACCTCCCGCAGAGCCCAGAAGTCCCGGTGACGCCTCACGCGATGGAAGGTGAGGAGCTCCACCAGCCGGTGAGAGGGAGAGTCGTACACCGGGTAGCTCTTGGAGACGTTTTCGAAACGGAGGATGGGGTTCGCGGGCATTCGAATTGACAACCGTGCAATCAACTCCCTACGCTGGATATAGCGCCGGTGTAGCTCAGGTGGTTAGAGCGGCGGTCTCATAATCCGCAGGTCGTAGGTTCGAGT
>CAYNDS010000236.1:0-2990 GCA_964395885.1 uncultured Solibacteraceae bacterium
CGTCAAGGTCACGCCGCATGGCCGCGTTCCGGAGTTCGAGGATTGCCGCAAACTGGCCCTGGAGCACGGTGTTCCGCTCAAGGACATTCTGGCCGCGGCGGCCCGCGCATGAGCAAGTACTACCTCACGACGCCGATCTACTACGTCAACGCCGCGCCGCACATCGGGCACGCCTTCACGACGATTGCCGCCGACGTCATCCGGCGCTGGAAACGCGCGCAAGGCATCGACGCGGTCCTCACCACGGGCACCGATGAGCACGGCCAGAAGATCGCCCGCGCCGCCGCTGCCGCGGGCAAGAGTCCCCAGGAATTTGTGGACCTGATCGCCAACGAATTTCGCTCGACCTGGGAGCACCTCGGCCTCGGCATCGACCGCTTTCAGCGCACCACGGCGCCGGATCACGCCGCCAAGGTCCAGGAACTCTACCGCCGGTGCAAGGAGCGCGGGTTCATCTATTCCGGAACGTACTCCGGCCCCTACTGTTTTTCTGACGAACTCTACGCCACCGAAGCGCAGCCCGGCGAACCCTGCCCGGAATGCGGCCGCCCGCTGGAGTTGATCACGGAAGAGAATCAGTACTTCAAGCTGTCGCAGTTCACGCAGTGGCTGATCGAGTATCACGAGGCCAACCCGCAGTTCGTGGAGCCTGCCGTCCGGCGCAACGAAGTCCTCGCGTTTCTGAAGCAGGAAGGCGGCCTTCGCGATCTTTCGATCTCGCGCTCCACGGTGAAATGGGGCATCCCGGTGCCGGACGCGCCGGGGCAGGTCTTCTACGTCTGGTTCGACGCGCTCACCACCTACATGAGCGCTGTGGAAGGCCAGGGCCTGTGGCCGGCAGACCTGCACCTGATGTCGAAGGAGATCCTCCGTTTCCACGCCATCTACTGGCCCGCCTTCCTGAAGGCCGCCGAGTGGCCGCTGCCGGGCAAGATCTTCGTCCACGGCTGGATGCTGTTTGACAACGACAAGATGTCGAAGTCCAAGGGCAACCTGGTCCGCGTCGGCCCGATTCAGAAGGTGCTGGGCTCTGACGCCCTGCGTTACTTCCTGCTCCGGGAGGCGCCGTTCGGCAGCGACCTGAACTTCTCCTACGACGCGCTGGTGACGCGCTACAACGCGGACCTGGCCAACGGCCTCGGCAACCTGGCGGCCCGCACGCTTTCGATGGTCCGGCAATACGGCCTGTCGCCGCGCCCTACCGAAACGTTTGACGAGGTCCGCGCCGCCGCCGCGGCCGCCTACGATCGCTTCGAGTTCTCCAAAGCCCTGGACGCCATCTGGGGCCTGATTGGAGAAATGGATCGCTACGTCGTCGCCACCAAGCCGTGGCAGCTGGCGAAAACCGGTGAGACGGAGCAGTTGGAACGGGTCTTGGGGCGCCTCATCGCCGCGCTCCGCGTCATCTGCGAACTGGCGCAACCCGTCATTCCGGAATCCGTGTCGAAGATCCGCGCGCAAATCGACGGCGCTGAACTGTCGGCCGTCTTCCCCCGCGCCGACGCGAAAGAGGTCATCCCCGCCATGCAGGAATTGGAACAGGCCGAACTCCGCCGCCAAGCGGAACTGACCGGCAAGAAAGAACCCGCGCCGGCCCCGCCGGCCGCCGCGCCCGCCGCGCCCCCGGCCGAGACGGGCGCCTTCATCTCGATTGACGACTTCTCGAAGGTCGACCTCCGCGTCGGTCTCGTGCTGTCGGCCGAGCCGGTTCCGAAGGCCGACAAACTGCTCCATCTGAAGATCGACATCGGCGAAGCGCAGCCGCGTACGATCCTGGCTGGCATTGCGCTGGCCTACCGCCCGGAGCAACTGGTCAACCGGAAGGTGGTCATCGTCGCCAATCTCGCCCCGCGCAAGCTCCGCGGGATGGAATCGCAGGGCATGGTCGTGGCGGCTTCGCTGGAGGGCGGCTCCCCGGTGCTGGCCGGATTTCTCGAAGACGTGCCCGTGGGCGCGCGCCTGAAGTGATCGATTCGCACTGTCACCTGGACGACGCGGCGTTTGACTCGGACCGCGATGAGGTCCTTCGCCGTGCGGCGGACGCCGGGCTGACCGCGCTCATCACCATCGACGCGGCAGGGGAGTTCCTGGACCGCTACCCCGCCCTGTGGGGCACCGCCGGCGTCCACCCGCACGAGGCCGGCAAATTCGACGCCGCGACGATTCCAAACCTGCGGGAACGTGCGCGGCATCCAAGAGTCGTGGCCATCGGCGAGATCGGGCTCGATTATCACTACGACTTCGCCCCTCGCGACGTGCAGCGACGCTGCTTTATCGCCCACCTGGAACTGGCGCGGGAGCTTGACCTGCCGATCGTCATCCACACGCGCGAGGCCTGGGACGACACCTTCGCCATCCTGAATGAGCATTGGCGCGGCGCGGGCGTGATGCACTGCTTTACCAGCGGTGTGGCGGAGGCGGAGCGCTGTGTTTCCATGGGCTTCCATCTGGCCTTTGGCGGTGTGGTCACCTTCCCGAAGGCGACCGATGTGCAGGAAGCCGCGCGCTGGACGCCGGCCGATCGCCTGCTTCTGGAGACCGACTGCCCGTATCTGGCCCCTGTGCCGCTCCGCGGCAAACGCAATGAACCGTCGCTGCTGACGCACACTGCCGCGCGCGTGGCGCAACTGCGCGGCACCTCCACGGACGACCTGGTCGCCCAAACCACTGCCAACGCAGTGAATCTCTTCCGGTTACACTGGTGAACTTACATGTCATTCGGTAAGCTCGGCCGCGCCCTCACCGCCCTCGAAATTCAGTCGCTGGTGCGAGACGACCTGGCCCGTGTCGAAGTGGTCATCGATGAGGAGTGCCTCGGCTCCGTCGAGCAGATTCAGGAGATCGCCCGCTATCTGCACTCGGCGGGCGGCAAGCGCATTCGCCCCACGCTGTTGCTTTTGTCATGCAACCTGTTCCGCCCGCCGGACAACATGGCGATCCGTCTGGCGGCGGTGGTGGAAATGATCCATGCGGCCACGCTGGTGCACGAC
>CAYNDS010000236.1:3000-6862 GCA_964395885.1 uncultured Solibacteraceae bacterium
CGACGTCATCGACGCCGCCACCACGCGGCGGGGACGCCCGTCAGCCAACGTGATCTGGGGCAACCACGCCAGCGTCCTTGCCGGCGACTGGATGTACATGCAGGCCTTCCAGATGGCCCTCCGCATGCGAGACTTCCAGGTGCTCGATATTCTGATCGGGCTCACGCAGATGATGGTCGAAGGCGAACTGATCCAACTGCAGCGTATCGGACGCGCTGACGTGAGCGAAACCGACTACATGGAGCTGATCGACCGCAAGACCGCCGCGCTGTTTGCGGCCTGCTCCCGCCTGGGCGCGATTGCCGGAGGCGCGGACGAAGCCGCCCAACAGCGTCTGAGCGAGTTTGCCTGGAATCTCGGCATGGCCTTCCAGATTGTCGACGACATGCTGGACTTCACCGCCCGCGAAAAAGCGCTGGGCAAGCCGGTCGGCAATGACCTGCAGGAAGGCAAGGTCACGCTGCCGCTCATCTATGCTCTGGAGAACGCCACGACGGCGGAACGCCAACTGGTCGAAACCGTCCTGCGCGACACCAACTACTCGCGGGTTCCGCTCTCGCGCATCCAGGAACTGATTACGGAACGCAACGGGATCGACCGTGCGCGGCAGCGGGCGCAGTTCTTCACAGAACGCGCGCGGCAGTTGATCGCCACATTCGAGGAGTCCCGCTTCCAAACCGCGCTTGCCGCCGTCACGGACCTGGTGACGGACCGGGACCGCTAAGCGCATGCGCTGGACCATCCTGCTGGTGGCTGCGCTTGCCGCCGCGCAGGACTTCACCGCCGCCGAGTACGCGCGGATGGCGACGCGCATCACCGCCGCCCTGAAACTGCAGAAGGGGGAACGCGTGCTGGTGCCGCGCGACCCGGGCTACTTTGACCCGCTCATTCCGCTGCTCGAAGACCGCATTCGCGCGGCGGGCGCGACACCGCGCGTGACGGACTGGTCTCCGGCGCAGGGCGCTCGCCCGGGTGCGCCGCTTGCCGACCTGCTTGCCGAGACCGACGTCTTCCTCTGGCTGCCCTTCCGCACCACGCAGCGGCAGGTCACGCCGGCGGAGAACGCCGCCATCGCCCGCTGGACGGACCAGGGCGGTACGCGCCGGCAGGTGCACTTTCACTGGGACCAGGGAAGCGTGCTGGCCGACGGACTGGTCACCACGCACGACCCGCGTCTGGACCGCGTGCTTCTGGAAGCCCTGGACGTGAACCCGGCACCGATCGCCGCCCGCCAGCGCCGGGCGGAGCGCCTGCTGCGTTCCGGCACGGTTCGCGTCGTCACGAAAGCCGGCACGGACCTGCGCTTTGAGGTTCGCGACCGGCCGTTTAACCGGCAGGACGGCGACGCCTCCCCGGCGCGCATGCGGACGGCGAAAGTTCGCGTCGACCGCGAAATCGAACTCCCCCTCGGCGTCCTGCGCGTGGCTCCCATCGAGGAAACCGCCAACGGGACGCTGGTGATCCCGCAAGCCCGCTTCGGCGGCAAGACGGTGCGCAATCTTCGGCTCACCTTCACCGATGGCAAGATCTCGTCGATGATCGCCAGTGAGGGGCTGGCCGCCGTCCAGAATGAACTGCAAGCCGCCGGCGACGCGGCGCTCCGCTTCCGGGAATTCGGTGTTGGGTTTCACCCTCGGTTGAAGCCGCTACCCGGTTCGCCCATCCTGCCCTACTTCGCCTACGGCAGCGGCATGGTCCGCCTCAGCTTGGGCGATAATGAAGAACTAGGTGGAGCGGTTCGAGGCGGTTACCGGCGCTGGTTTTTCTTCCCGGATGCATCCGTGGAGATTGGGACCAGGTTTCTCGTCGACCAAGGCCGTCTGATACCTTAGTTTCAAAACATTTTTCATGCTCGCTGTTTTTTCACACTCTCTTCACGAGAGCGCCATCGGACTGCCCCACTTTAGATTCAGATGACGAATGCTCTTTGCTCCATTACCCGCCGCCGCTTCGCCGCGATGTGCGGGGCCCTGGCGGCGCCGCTGTCGTCGCTTCAGGCCAACAACAGCCCGGAAGGTTTTGTTTCCGGCTCCTACACCGTCAGCGCCACGATTCTTTTGTTCGGTCTGCCGCTGTTCCGCAAGTCGAAGGTCGGCGCCGGTACGATCAGCTGCCGCCAGACGCCGGACCAGTACACGTTTGAGTTTGCCGCTGGTTCCCTGCCCGAAGAGGCTGCTGGACTCAACCGGCTCGGCTTCATCCGGGAGCAGGCTCCGGCGACCGAAGATGGCGACAATGCCGCGACATTGTTCGGCTTCATGACGGCGTCGAAGGAAGAGAGCTTCGATCAGGCTCGGAAGGCGCTCGAAAAGCGCGAGGGTCTGCAGCCCTACTCGGTGATGGAAGGTCACGTGGACGGCACCGGCGCACGCTCCAAGACCGCGGAAATCGCCTTGCCGGCCTCGCTGCGCTGGCCCGCCGTCACGGACCTGGAAAAGCAGCTTCGCGCCGCCTTCCCGGCCGCTCCGAAACGCGACTTTGACGTTCCGACGCCGCAATCCGGACGGCCGAAGACGTTCCTGGCGGCCCTGTACGGAGCGATGCGGCAGGGAGCCGGCACCGGCTCAGCCCGCTATATCTGGAACGGCAAGCTTTACCGCATGGATTGGAAGACACAGCCGGACCAAACACTGCTGCGTCTGGAAGGCTCCCTCCGCGGCGACGGCACGGCGAACAAGAGAACGCCGTTCCGCCTCTGGTTTGACCCGCGCGACAAGCAGCCGCTGCCCGTGAAGATCGACTATCAGCCCCGGTCCTTCATCCGCCTGGTGTTTGAGAAGGCCGGCCTTCCCGAAGGCGCCACCAGCTAACGCCAAAAGACCGACAGAGTTCTCGGATATACTGTCGTACCGAGCCGGTCGGACGGCTCGTCACAGGAGGACTCATGAACGCAACCCTTGCGCGGCTCTCTCTTCTCGCCGCGTGGACCCTGACTGCGGCTGCCGCCCCGGTCACCGTCTATTTCACCGGATCCGTGTCGAACCTGATCGCGGATGACAGTTCCAACACGTTCAGCGCCAACTTCGCCGTGGGCGATCCGGTGAGCGGCAGTTTCTCATTCGACACCACTTCGGCGGCCATCAGCACCTCGCCGGACTTGGCCATTTACCCGGCCAGCTTCATGGTGAAGATCGGCAAGACGTCCTGGAGCGGACCGGCCGAGTATCGCATCTTCAACGACGCCGGGGCGGGCGGGGACGGCTGGTCGATCATCAACGAAGACGGCACCTACACCGGACCGTCGCTGGGACCCCTGGTGCCGCGCACGTTCTTCATCCAGTTCCTGGCCATGCCGAACTCTACCCTGCCGAACACGAACCTGGTGGCTAACCCGGCGGCGCTGGTGCCCCTGGCCGATCCGAACTACGCGCCGAACGGGCTCCGTCTCGACAACCGGGACGGCACCTTTGGCGCACTGTACTTCACGCTCGATTCGGTCAGCATCCCGGAGCCGGGCACCTGGACGGCCGGAGCCGCGCTGGCGCTGGCCGTGGCGACGCAGGCTCTCCGCCGCCGCCGCGCTTCCTCGCGCTAACTCGTCCGGCAGTTGCATTGCAGTTGCCTTCACCCCCGGCAGGTCCTTCCCGAGCGAGGGACTTGCCGGAGTCTTGAGCAGCGGCCGTTGACGGGCGCGCCTAGAGTTCCTCGACTCGCTTGATGGAATCGAGCGGCAGCGCGCGATTGCGCCGCTTCGGCAGCAGCACGTCCCGGTAGTCCGCCCAGTTGCTGACCACCAGAAACACGCCGAAGCTGACCGAACCGACCGCAAACAGCGTCACCGCCGCAATTGCCAGCCAGTGCGCCCAGGCGCCTTCGGCACCTGGTTCGAATTCACGCTCAACCAGCAGGGCGAGAAGGTGCG
>CAYNDS010000237.1:0-6845 GCA_964395885.1 uncultured Solibacteraceae bacterium
CGTTTCCCGGAGAGAGCCATGCCTCTCCAGTGAAGCAAAAACGCCGACCTTGTGGGCCGGCGCTTTTGTTTTCGGATCTTCGCCCCGCGGCGACTAGCGCTTCCAGCGGCGGCGAATCGCCGTCAGCGCCACCAGGGCCGCGCCCAACTGGGCGTACGTGGAAGGCTCGGGCACAACGGCGCTTTGCCGCTCCAGAGCAACATCGAAAGTCGCAAAGCGCCCGCTAGCGGCGTAGTAGTCCCTAAACAACGTGCCCGGGGTACCGGTGAAGATTGCTGTCGTGCCGTCCCAGGTCGCGCCAAAGCCGAAATCCACGTCTGGGCGGATATTGGTACTGTTCAGAGTAATGCCAGTGATCCTCGTGCCGGGATTGGCGAGGTTACTGAAAGACAGCTGAAACGAGCCGGAAGCAGACAATGTAGCGCCCGAAAAGTTAAAGCGGATTTGGGAAAGTTGTGCGGTGATGTCGGAGAACAAGATTTCGCCACCCATGCCGCTCGAACCACACTGATTAACGGCCGGGCCGATGCAGAACCTTAGCGGGCTGGCGCCAATGCTGGAAGTAATGGCGGCAGTAGTGGTGCCAGTTGCGCTTGTCGAAAAGGTGTAGTTGCTGCCGACGATTCCCGCCGAAGCGCTTGCCGCGAGCAAGCCGAGGACAGAAATGGCCGAGGTGATCTGATTCATGATGGGATTCCTCTGTCTTTTCAGGTGAGTGCTTCGGCCAGTCGCATCCGTCCGGTCCGAGTACACCTGTACTGACAAGAGACTGTGGTAACCGGACCCGAGAGCGGCCAACCTTGCGAAAAAAGTTCATTCTCGGCAACCGGGAGTGGAAAGCAAAAACGCCGACCTTGTGGGTCGGCGCTCTTGTTGTCGGATTCTATTTTTAGAGGAGGATTCTTTTTTGGAGGACACAGCCGTGTGAACTGCTAAACCTGACACACGGAGGGGCTGATCAGGCCGTGGCGTTGAGGATTGCCACCTCCGATCGTTTCCTTGATTGCGTCAGGTTCCGCATTCACTGAGCGTCTGCGGATTCAGTAGCCAAAACCGGCCAAGGTTCTCGAACTTTATTCTTGGACGCCGCTCCGGCGCGTCTGGCTGCCCTACAGTAGAGTCATGCCCGCCTTTGCGGTGGAGACGCCGCAACGCAACTACCACGCCCACGTGGAGCGTGGTCTTCTGGCCCGAGCCGCCGAATTCCTGCCGGAACGCGCAGGTCAGGTCTTTATCGTCACGACGCGCGATGTCTGGCAGTTCTACGGCGACGCGCTCCGCCGCGGCTTTCCCGCGCGGCAGCCGAAGGTCCTGTTCTTTCCGGGCGGCGAGTCGCGCAAGCGCATGGCCGAAGTGGAAGCGATGGCCGAGCAGATGGTGGAAGCCGGCGGCGACCGGTCGAGTGTCGTCGTCGCCTTTGGCGGAGGCATCGTCAACGATCTCGGAGGATTCCTCGCCGCCATCTTCATGCGTGGCATTCCGGTCATCCAGATTCCGACAACGCTGCTGGCGCAGGTGGACGCGGCGGTGGGCGGCAAGACGGGCGCGAATCTGGTGGCGGGCAAGAATCTGGTGGGCGCCTTTCATCAGCCGCTGGCCGTGTTGATTGACCCCGACGTTCTGGGCTCTCTCCCGGAGCGCGAATTCCGTGCCGGGCTCTACGAGGTGCTGAAGTGCGGCATCATCCGCAGTCCGGAGTTGTTTGAGACCCTGGCCGGACGATCCGAGGCGGTTCTCGATCATGAGCCGGAGACGATTGACCGCATCATCGCCGAAAGCGTCCGCATCAAGGCGGAAGTGGTGACGGCCGATGAACGGGAGGGCGACCTGCGCCGCATCCTCAACTTCGGCCATACGGTGGGCCACGCGCTGGAGGCCGAGACCTCCTATCAGCACTACCTGCACGGCGAAGCGGTGGCGTTCGGCATGAAGGCGGCGACGCATCTGGCGCGTCTGCTGGGGCTGCTGCCGGTGTCCGATGCTTCGGCGATTCTGAACACCATCGATCTGTACGGGCCCATCCCGGCGCTGCCGGAACGCGTGACCGTGGAGGCGCTGGCCGGGCGTCTGGCGGCGGACAAGAAAACCGTGCAGGGGAAGGTGCACTTTGTGCTGCCGACGCGGATCGGGCAGGTGGTGATCCGCTCCGGCGTGGCCGAGGAGCCGATTCATGCCGCGATCCAGGCGGCGATGCATCAATAAGAAAACCGTGTCTCTCGCCGCCAAAGGAACGACTCCGCTGGAGGGCGCCACCGAAGAGCAGTCCGCACGCTGGGTGCGCGACATGTTCGGGCGTGTCGCGCCGCGCTACGACCTGCTGAACCACGTGCTGTCGGGCAACGTGGACCGGTTGTGGCGGCGCAAGACCGTCGAGGTGGTGGATGCGTGGCTGCGGCGTCCGGAGGCGGCGGTGCTCGATCTGGCCTGCGGCACCTGCGACCTTTTGCAGGCGCTGGAAACGCGCGATCCGCGGCGAAGCTTCGGGTCGGACTTCTGCCACCCGATGCTGACGGCGGCCCAGCGCAAGCGTTTGCGCAGCCCGCTGTTTGAGGCGGATGCGCTGCAGTTGCCGCTGCGCCCGGAAAGCTTCGATCTGGTCACTTGCGCCTTCGGGTTTCGCAACTTCGCCAACTACCGGCGAGGGTTGGAAGAGATCCGCCGGGTGCTGAAGCCGGGCGGCGCGGTGGCGATTCTCGAGTTTTCGACGCCGCCGAATGCCGCCTTCGCCGCCGTCTATCGCTGGTATTCGATGCAGGTGCTGCCGCGCGTGGCGGGCTGGCTCTCGGGCGACCCGGCGGCCTACACCTACCTGCCGGAGTCCGTGCGAAAGTTCCCGACGGCGGAGGTGCTGGCGGCCGAGATGCGCGACACTGGCTTCGAGGATGTGCGCTTCCACCGCATGACCTTCGGCATCGTCGCGCTGCATGTCGGCGTACGGGCTTGACAGACATCGAAGAAAAGGCGAAAATCAAACTCCACCATGGTCGATCAAAAAGAACGCGATCGCGCGCTGACCAACGTCCTCGGGCAGCTGGAAAAGCAGTTCGGTAAGGGCTCGATTGTTCGCCTGGGCGCCAAGGACGCGGTGCAAGCCGTCTCGTCGATCCCGACAGGATCGATTTCGGTCGACTATGCGCTGGGCGTAGGCGGTTTCCCGCGCGGGCGCATTTGCGAAATCTACGGGCCGGAGTCTTCGGGCAAGACGACGATCGCGCTGCAGGTGGTTGCCGAGGCGCAGAAGGCGGGCGGCATGGCGGCGTTTGTCGACGTCGAACATGCGCTGGACCCGGTCTACGCCGGCAAGCTGGGCGTCGACATCGACAACCTGCTGGTGTCGCAGCCGGACAACGGCGAGCAGGCGCTGGAGATCACGTCGATGCTGGTGTCGTCGGGCTCGATTGACGTGCTGGTGGTGGATTCCGTCGCCGCGCTGGTGCCGAAGGCGGAGTTGGACGGCGAGATGGGCGATCAGTTTGTCGGCGTGCAGGCGCGTCTGATGTCGCAGGCGATGCGCAAGCTGACGGGCAACGTGGCGAAGTCGAACACCTGCCTGATCTTCATCAATCAGATTCGCGAAAAGATCGGCGTGATGTTCGGCAGCCCGGAAACGACGTCCGGCGGGCGCGCGCTGAAGTTTTACTCGTCGGTGCGGTGCGACATCCGGCGCATTGCGGCGATCAAGGACGGCGAGGTGGTGGCGGGCAATCGCACGAAGCTGAAGGTGGTCAAGAACAAGCTGGCGCCGCCGTTCCGCGAGGTCGAATTCGACATCATGTACGGCGAAGGGATCTCAAAGGAAGGGGATCTGCTGGACCTCGGCGTGGCGCACAATCTGGTCGAAAAGAGCGGCTCCTGGTTCAGCTATCGCGGAGACCGCATCGGGCAGGGGCGTGAGAACGCGCGGCAGTTCCTGAAGGACAACGCCGATATTCGCGAAGCGATCGATACGGCGCTGCGCGAGAAGCTCGGCTTGCCGGCGAAGGTGGTGGCGGCGGCGGAAAGTGCGGAGCCGCAGGTGAAGTCGATCGCGTCGGGCCGCGCGAAGAGCTAGCGGCGACGCGTTTGTCGTGATCGCCTCATTCGGCGACACGTTTCTGCAATCGGCTCATTCGGCGACACGTTTCTGCAATCGCCTCATTCGGCGATACAATGCCGCACATGCGTTCGCTCCGAATTGTCCTCGCGTTGGTGCTGGCTGCGGCTTCCGTTTCGACGGCGCAGCAGCAGCCGAAGCGCAAGAAGCTGCTCTGCATCGGCGCCGTCAAAGGCTTTCAGCATGATGCGACGTCGCACGGCTTGGCCACGATCTGGAAACTGGGGCAGGAGTCCGGTCTCTACGACACCTACATCCGCACCGACACGCAGCTGCTGACCAAGAAAAAGCTCACCGGCAACGCAAAGAACCTCGACTACTTCGATGCCGTGCTGTTCTACACGACGGGCGAGCTCGACATGGACGAGGAGCAGAAGGCGGACTTCATGAAGTTCATCAAGGAAGACGGCAAGGGCTTCATCGGCGTCCATTCGGCGATCGACACCTTCTACCAATGGCCGGAGTTCGGCGAAATGGTGGGCGGCTACTTCGACCTGCATCCCTGGAATCAGTTCCAGGCGCCGGTGGTCATTGAAGATCCGGACTTCCCCGCCATGCGGCATTTCCCGAAGAGCTTCGTCGTGATGGATGAGATCTATCAGGTGAAGAACTACTCGCGCGACAAGGTACGCGTGCTGGCGCGGTTGGACGACACGAAGATCAACCTGGAGCAGAAGGGCGTCAAGCGCACGGACCGCGACTTCGCGGTCGCCTGGTCGAAGATGCACGGCAACGGGCGGGTATTCTATTCGACGTTTGGCGACCGCGAGGATGCCTGGGGCCGGCCCGATGTCCAGAAGATGTATCTGGAAGCGATTAAGTGGGCGATGAAGCTGACCGAAGGCTCAGCGGTGCCGCGTCCGCGGCAATGATGACGGTTGAGCGCTTCTACCTGGGCTGCCTGGCGCATGCCTCCTACCTGATTCATTCGGAAGGCGAGGCGGCGGTGATCGACCCGCAGCGCGATGTGGGCATCTATCTCGAAGCGGCCGAACGGCTGGGCGTCTCCATCCGGTGGGTGATGGAGACCCATCTGCACGCCGACTTTGTCTCCGGCCACCTGGAATTGGCGCAGCGCACCGGCGCGGTCATTTGCCTGGGCGACGGCTCGGGCGCTCAGTTTGCGCATCGCGCGTTGCGTGACGGCGACACGATCCCGTTGGGCGCGGGCCACCTGACGGCTCTGGCCACGCCGGGGCATACGCTGGAGAGCATCTGCCTGGCGGCGTACGATCCGGCTCAGAGCCCGCAGCCATTTGCCGTCTTCACCGGCGACACGTTGTTCATCGGCGATGTGGGGCGGCCGGATCTTTCACCCACGCACACGCCGCAGCAGTTGGCCGCGCTGCTCTATGACAGTCTGGAGCGGAAACTGCTCCCGCTGCCGGACGAGACGGTGGTCTACCCGGCGCACGGCGCGGGCTCCCTGTGCGGGCGTCAGATGAGCAATGAGGCGTCGTCGACGATCGGAAAAGAGCGCCGGCTGAACTACGCCTTGCAGGTGCAGGATCGCGAGAGTTTCGTCGAACTGCTGACGGCGGAACTGCCGCCGCGCCCGGCCTATTTCCACGACGAAGTGGAGCGCAATCGCGCCGGCGCGCTCCCGCTCGACGAACTGCCTGCCGTTGAGCGGCTGTCGCCGGCCGAGGTCGCACAGCGCATGGCGGAGGGGGCGACGGTACTGGACACGCGGCCCACGATGCAGTTTGCCGCCGCGCACGTTCCCGGCTCGATTCACGTGGGATTGCAAGGCCAGTTTGCCTCCTGGGCGGCGCGCATTCTCGGCCTGGACACCCCACTGTTGCTGGTGGCGGAGGACGATCCGGCCATCGAAGAGTCGCGCATCCGGCTGGCGCGTGTCGGGGTCGAAAACGTTGTTGGCGCGCTGGCGGGCGGTGTCACGGCGTGGGTGCTGGACGGGCGTGAGACCAGCTTCGTCCCGCAGGTGTCGGTGCAGGAGTTGGCCGAATGGCGCGTTGGTGTGGAACCGATGCTGGTGCTGGATGTTCGCGAGCCGGCCGAGCGCGCTGCCGGATTCATCGAAGGTTCCGTGTCGATCCCGCTTCCGCAACTGCGCGACCGATTGGCGGAACTGCCGCGGGACCGCATGCTGTTTGTGCACTGCAAGGGCGGCTATCGCAGTTCGGCCGCCGCCAGTCTCTTGCGGCGCTCCGGCTTCGCGCAGGCGGTGAATGTCACGGGCGGCTATGACGCTTGGCGCACTGCCTTTGGTGCGGGAACGAACGCATCCTAAGCTACAATTGAAAGAAGTGAGCCGGGCGGGGCCGCAAACCCCGCCCGTTTTCTTGAACCCCCCATGGCATTACTTGAAGGCTGCAAGCACGAACTCGCGTTTACCATCCCGGTGATGGACGTCGAGGCCGAGACGGCGAAGGTCCTCGCCGATATCCAGAAGAAGGCCAAGCTGCCTGGCTTCCGTCCCGGCAAGGCGCCGCTGTCGTTGATCCGGTCGCGCTTTGCGCAGGACGTCGATCAGCAGGTTTTGGAAAACCTGATCCCGAAGGCGCTCGGACAGCGGTTCCGCGACGAGAACTTCGACGTGGTCGGCCGTCCGGAAGTGAAGGATCTGAAGTTTGAGAAGGGCCAGCCGATCGAGTTCAAGGCCACCTTCGAAGTGGCGCCGCAGTTCGAACTCGGCGAGTATGTTGGCCTGGAAGCGCCCTACGCGGAGCCGTCCGTCACGGATGAGGACGTCGACAAGCGCGTCACCGACCTGCGCGAGACCAAGGCG
>CAYNDS010000238.1:0-6594 GCA_964395885.1 uncultured Solibacteraceae bacterium
AAGGGAACTTCTTCACGCGTCCGTAGGCCGAGCGGGGTCCGCCGTGGCAACTTTGGTGCGTTGCCACATTTGCTGCGGCGGAACCCAGAACACCTTCAGTGCAGTGGCGGCCGCGGCGTTCATCACGAGGAAACTGCGGGCAGGAGAAGTGAGCCTCTTCCAAGGCCATCGTTTGGCCGTGACGAGGTCGAGCAACGCAAGTCCGGCAATCGCGGCGAATCCGCCCAGAAGCAGCGTCCGAAGCGGAGACGGGGGCAGCAGCAGTGTCGCCACCAACGCCGTCAGCAGAAGCCAAGGCAACAACAAACGGCCAAGCTTATGGGTGAGGAAGTGCAGGCGCATCCGGTTTGATCCGGAGTAAAGAAACGGCAAGCGCTGAAAGATCTGCCACACTCCCGCCAGAGTGCGCGTGCGCCGGGGAAACTCCGTGCCCTCCACCGTCGGGTAGTCGTAGGCAATGGCACGCGGTTCGAACACCACGCGGAAGCCCTGACGAAACACCATCAGGGGAAGCCATGCGTCGTCGGCCAGCGTGTCGAGCGGCATCGGCGAGGCGAGCGAACGGCGGACGGCGTAGATGCAGCCCGTGCATCCGAACAGAGAGTCAATCGCCGATTGGCGCGAGCGCGCCCACAACTCATACCGCCAGTACAGATCCATGACGGCTTGCTCGCCGACGGTGCCGGGCTTGAGGTAACGAAGCTCTCCGGTGACCGCGCCTACCGTGGGATCAGCGAAACTGGCGGCCAGGAAGCGCAGACAGTCCGGGTCCATCGGCTGGCGGACGTCGGTGAAGAAGAGGAGTTCACCGGTCGCTTCGGCGATACCGCGATTGAGCGCCTGCGCTTTGCCGCCGCGCGGAAGACGGATCAGCCGTACGCCGTCGGAGGCGAACGATTCAGCGATCCGGTCGGTGGCATCCGTGGATCCGTCCGACAGGACGAGAATTTGCACCGGGCTGGGGTAGCGCAGCGACAGGAGAGAACGAAGCTTCGCCTCCAGAAACTTTTCGCCGTTGAAAACCGCAAGCAGGACGGTGACCGATGGAGCGTAGCGCTCATCGGTCCTGATCGGTTCGCGCTTG
This sequence comes from uncultured Solibacteraceae bacterium, assembly GCA_964395885.1. Classification (GTDB taxonomy): domain Bacteria; phylum Acidobacteriota; class Terriglobia; order Bryobacterales; family Bryobacteraceae; genus JAPKYZ01. The sequence goes on from CAYNDS010000238.1 coordinate 1,085, forward strand.
CGCCACGGCCATGCGGCGAGGGCGATCGGGTAGCCGAGAAGGATCCAAAACGCAGCGCCGGCCGTCGCGAGCAGGACAAGTCCAGCTGCGGTGAACAGCACATCCAGCCCCGACCAGACGATCAGATCCGACACTTAGCCAGCATATCGGCGCGGCAGCCGCTTCCGCTAGCTGGCAGCCAGGGTGCGGAGAATCCGCTCGGCTGCGTGTCCATCGCCGAAGGGAAAACGCGGCACGGCGCGCCGCGCGTAGAGTTGCGGGTCCGCAAGGAGGGTCGTCACGGCGGCCACAATGCGCGTGGTGTCCGTGCCCACCAGCTCCGCGGCGCCGCATTCGACCGCTTCCGGACGCTCGGTTTCCTCCCGCAGAACCAGGACGGGCTTGCCCAGCGCCGGAGCCTCCTCCTGCAGGCCGCCGGAGTCCGTCAGCACCAGTGCGCAATCCCGGATCAGCGCGACAAACGAAGCCGGATCCAGGGCATCGAGGAACGTCACGTCGCAGCCGGCCAGTTCCCGGCGCAGCACGCCGCCCGCCTCCGGATTGGGATGTGCCACCACCACGACGGAAAGATCGGCCCGCTGGGCCAGCGTGCGAAGGGCTGCGGCAATGGCGCGCATCCCGGCGCCGAAGCTTTCGCGGCGGTGCGCCGTCACCACGATGCGGTACCGCTTGCCGGTCTCCGGCGGCGGACCTTGCCCCACCGCGCCCTGGTCCAACTGTTCGCAGATCCAGCGCAACGCATCGATCGCCGTATTGCCCGTTACCTGAATCCGCTCCGGCGCGACACCTTCCGACAACAGCGCCGCACGTGCCCGCTCCGTGGGAGCGAAGTGCAGGCTGGCGAGACGCGTGGTGAGGCGGCGGTTCATCTCCTCCGGAAATGGAGTGGACGGGTCCACCGTGCGGAGCCCCGCTTCGATGTGCACCACGGGGACCCTCGCGTAGAAGCCCGCAAGTGCACCGGCCAGCGTCGTCGCCGTGTCGCCCTGCACGATCACCCAGTCCGGACGTGCTTGGCGAATCACTTCACTGGCGCCCGTGAGCGCCGCGGCAGTCAAGGCGTCCAGGCTTTGCGCCGGCCGCATCAGATTCAGGTCATAATCCGGTGTCAGTCCGAACAGGCGAAGCGGCTGGTCCAGAAGCTCCCGATGCTGGGCCGTCACGCACAGCACCGGGTCAAGCGCGAACGTTTTGGCCTGGCGGATCACCGGGGCGAGCTTAATCGCCTCCGGACGCGTGCCGAAGATGAACAGGGCGCGGCGCAACACCAACTAGAGTAGCCGTGGTTTAGCTGGCAACCGCGGCGGCGGCAGTGCGCGCCTGGGTAGCCGGCGGCAGTGCGGCCAGGTCGCGCGAGCGCTCCCGGATGGCGGACTCCAGTGCGTTGGCGACGTTCGGGTTGGCGCGAAGATACTGCCGCACGTTCTCCCGACCCTGCCCGAGGCGTTCTCCCTTGAAGCTGAACCAGGTGCCGGACTTGTCGAGGATTTGCTGGGCGACGCCGAGGTCGATCAAGTCGCCTTCGCGCGAGATGCCTTCGCCGTACAGGAGGTCGAATTCCGCCTCGCGGAACGGGGCGCCAACTTTGTTCTTCACCACCTTGACCTTCGTGCGGTTGCCAATGGCCGTCTCGCCTTCCTTCAGTGCCGCGCCCCGCCGAACTTCCGCGCGGACCGAAGCATAGAACTTCAACGCCCGCCCGCCGGTGGTCGTCTCCGGGTTACCGAACACGACGCCGATCTTTTCCCGGACCTGATTAATAAAGATCAGGCAGGCGTTCGACCGGGACACCAAACCGGTCAGCTTGCGAAGGGCTTGCGACATCAATCGGGCTTGCAAGCCCATGTGGGAGTCGCCCATTTCGCCCTCGAGTTCCGCCTTCGGCACCAGTGCCGCGACGGAGTCGATCACCACCACGTCGACGGCAAAAGAGGCGAGGAGGCTTTGCGCGACCTCCAGGGCCTGCTCGCCGGAATCCGGCTGCGAAATGAGAAGGTTCTCCGCTTCGACCCCCAGCCGTCTGGCGTACTCCATGTCGAGGGCGTGCTCGGCGTCGACAAAGGCGGCAACACCGCCGAGGCGTTGTGCCTCCGCGATGATGTGGAGGGTGAGCGTGGTTTTGCCGGACGATTCAGGGCCGAAGATCTCGATGACGCGGCCCCGCGGAAAACCGCCGACGCCGAGAGCCAGGTCGAGCGCAAGCGATCCGCTGGGGATCACGTTGACGGGCTCAATCTGCCGCGTTCCATACTGCTGCACCGTGCCTTTGCCGAACTGCTTGTCCATCTGCGCGACAGCGAGTTGGATCTGGCGGCGCCGCTCTTCCGTTAGGGGCATCGTTTCTCCTCGAAACGTTAGTACAGAGCGAAGTTGGATCGTCTCGTCTCAGGTTGCGACAGCGGAGTAAATTCTTCGTACTGGTACTATTTGTGGTGCCTTAGATCCCACGACGGCATCCCTCAGTGGTATTGCTGCGTCAGACTAGCAGTGACGGAACCGTATCGTACCGATATACTGGAGGACGGGTCCAAATTTTCACACGTCGTGGTGAGCACTGCATGACTTCACCCTCAGGTGTCGGGCTACAACCCGAAGTTGAACAGTCCAAGTCGCGTACTTTCCCCTGGCCCATGCTGGGATGGTTCGCGGCTCTGTTGGTTGTCTGCTATTTCCCGGTCCTGCAAAAGCTGGTGGATCAATGGTCTACCGACGACGACATGGGCCACGGCTTCTTCGTGCCGCTGGTGGCGGGCTATATCGTCTGGCAGAAACGTGACGAATTGCTCGCAATGAACCTGCAGCGGAGCTGGTGGGGCGTTCCGCTGATCATCCTGGGCGGTCTGCAGGTGTTTGTGGGAACAATCGGTGCGGAGTTGTTCGTTTCCCGCACTGCACTCCTCGTCAGTCTGACTGGGATTTTGTTGTTCTTTGGCGGGTTTCGACTCCTGAAGGCATTGGCATTCCCGCTGGTGTTGATGGTCTTTATGGTGCCGTTGCCGACGATCATCTACAACCAGGTGACGTTCCCCCTGCAACTGCTCGCCAGCCGGATGGCGGAACTGCTGCTGGGCTTGATGGGGTTTCCGGTTTTGCGCGAAGGCAACATCCTGGAGCTTGCCAGCCAGCGCCTGTCGGTGGTGGAGGCATGCAGCGGGATCCGCTCTCTTCTGTCCCTCACCTTCATTTCGCTGGTCTACGCACACTTCTTTGATCCGAAGCCGTGGATGCGCTGGGCGTTGTTGCTGAGCGTGATCCCCATCGCGCTGCTGGCCAACTCGCTGCGCGTGACCATTACCGGAGTTCTGAGCGAAATCGATCCCAAGCTGGCGGAAGGAATCTTCCACAGCATCGAGGGTCTGGTTCTGTTCGCACTGGAGTTGGTGGCACTGGTGGCTGTGCATCGACTTCTCAACCGCATTGTGGGAGGGAAACATGCCTGATTCGGGAATCTCCTGGTGGAAGAGCCGCCCGGTGCAGATTGTCAGCCTGATCTTGATTGCACAGGCGGCGTTGTTCTACAGCTCGTCCCGAGGGGAGGCGGTTCCACTTCGGCAGCCGCTGGCCGGGTTCCCGCGCGAGTTTGCCAACTGGTCGCTGTCTCAGGAAGGTGTGGTGGATGAGAAGACCAACGCCATCCTCCGCGCCGACGACACGCTCACCCGCTACTACACCGACGCCAAGCAGGAAAACGGCGCCAGCCTGTTCATCGCGTACTTCAAGTCGCAGCGGCAGGGACAAGCGCCTCACTCTCCCAAGCATTGTCTTCCGGGCGCCGGATGGGCGCCGGTCAGCACGGGCTTTACGACCTTGTCTGTGGACGGGCGTCCCGCGCCCATCACGGTGAATCGGTTCGTCCTGCAGAAGGGTAATGACCGCGCGGTTGTTCTTTACTGGTATCAGTCCAACCAGCGTGTGGTCGCCAGCGAGTATGAGGCGAAGATCTTCCTCGTGCTCGACGCGCTTCGCTACCACCGCACGGACACCGCCCTGGTGCGCGTCATCGTTCCCATCAAGGACAGTGAGCAACAGGCGACAGAGCAGGGCGTGAAGTTCATTCAAGGCTTCTTCCCGCGCTTGGGCGAGTTTCTTCCTTCTTAACGCTTGACCTACTTACAGCCCGGTCTTTTGTTCTGGCTGCTGCTGGTTCTCGCAGGCGTTCTGCGCCCGCAGCGCAAGCTCTTTCGCCGGGCGGGCATCATGGGCGCTGTGGGGCTGCTGCTGTGGTCCTGGCAGCCCGTCGCTTCTTTTCACTGCTCTTTGCTGGAACGTGGACTCACCGCGGCAGAACTCGGGCGTGTGGATGCCATTGTGGTTCTGGGGGGTGGCATGAGCGTCGACCGCGACGTGGCGCCCGCCCACCTGCTGGCGGAGGACTCTGACCGCCGCGCGCGGCACGCCTTCGCGCTGGCCAAGGCGCATCCAAATGCCACGGTGATTCTGACGGGTGCCGGCCCGATGCCGGACCGCCCCAGCAATGCGGCCCTGATGGCGGAGTTGCTGATCGCTCTTGGGCTATCGCCCGACAGAATCGTGCGCGAAGAAACAAGTCGCAACACGGCGCAGAACGCCGCGTTTTCGTCCGCGATTGCCCGTAGCCGCGGTTGGACGCGTTTAGTGGTCGTGTCGGATGGAATCCATCTGCGACGGGGTGTCGCCTGCTTCCGCAAGCTGGGGATGCCTGTCGCTCCCAGCCCAGCGGACACCAAGCGTCTTGTTCCCATCACGCCGCGCGAATGGCTGCCGAATGCGGAAGCGATCTCCTGGAACGAACAAGCTCTTCACGAGTGGGTGGGGCTGATCTACTACCGGCTCAAGGGGCAGATTTAGCACATCCCTTTGGCAACGGGATTGCAAACATGCCGAGGCAGAGGAGTTTGGCCTTGACACTCAATTACTCAATTGTCTTTCTCATTATCGCGCTGGTTGCTGCCTTCTTCGGTTTCGGAGGAATTGCGACTGCGGCAGCGGGCATCGCGAAGTTTCTCTTCTTCCTCTTCCTTGTTCTCTTCCTGGTGAGCCTCTTCACCGGGCGCCGAACCCCGGTCTAAACGCGAGGGCTGGCACCCCGCCAGCCCCTCGCCCAAACTCCCGGGCAACGCAGACCGACAGATGAGCGATACCCCCATACTGGTCCTTCCGTCTTCTCCCTCCTCCACGCCATTCCGAGAAGCAAAGGAAGCGGCAAGGCAACCGCCGGAGAAGCGGCCGTCGTGGCCCGGATGGCTGTCCTGGATTCCCTGGATTGCCGTGCTCGCCTTTCTGGCGTGGCTGCTGACCGTGGTGGGACGCGCAGCGCTGATTCCGGTGCTGCTCGCGTTATCGGTGGCCTATCTGCTGCAGCCGTTTCAAAGAGCGCTGGAGTCCCGCAACTGGGGACGCGCGACCGCGGCTACCACCCTGATCTTTTCCTTCTTTGCCGTGCTGACCGCGCTGCTTGCCTGGTGCGTGCCCTCCATAGGCAATGCGCTCGCGCTGACGCTCAAGAAACTCGAAGGGCTGGACCTTAGCGC
>CAYNDS010000238.1:6604-6822 GCA_964395885.1 uncultured Solibacteraceae bacterium
CTGCAGCAGCATGTTCCCACCCTGGAACACTGGTTCGGGCGCGAAATCGACCGCCTCTGGAACCAGCGGATGAATTGGGTGGGTCGCCTTCCGCAGTTCCTGGCAGGCTCCCTATCCGGCGTCATCGAAGGCGCCGTCGGCTTGCTGGACTTGGCGATCGTCCCTTTTCTGTCCTTCTATTTTCTCCGATATAGCACAACGAGAAAGAGAGAAAAAAA
>CAYNDS010000239.1:0-6801 GCA_964395885.1 uncultured Solibacteraceae bacterium
GCCACGAAGATCGACAAACTGAATGCAAAGGAATTACAACGCAGTCTGGCGGCCATCGAACGCGAAAGCGGATCGGGGCCGCCGGTGGCGTTCTCGGCCTTGGACGGCCGGGGAATGAGGGAGCTTTGGCAGACAATCTGGAACAAAACGAAAACGGCCTGACGCCATCCTCTGGCGAACCAGTGGCCGCCGCCGAGACCGCCGCGTCGCCCGACGCGGGGCCGGCCAAGACGGAAGCAGTTGTCGCGCGGGAATCGCGACGGCAGGAAGGAGATGGGAGCCCCCGGCAGCGACCTCCGCGCGAGCACAAGGGCGAACATCACGGACGCGCCGCGAAGCCGCACGGCAGTCACGAGGCAAAGGCGCCGCGTGCGGAGGCGACGGCCCCCGCCGCCGAGAAGCCCGTCGCGCCGCCCCCTCCGCAGCGCCAGGAACAGTCCCGGTTGGACCTGGTTGAGCTGAAGGACATGCCGATCAACAACCTGCAGCAGAAGGCGACCGACATGGGCGTCCAGGCGATTGGCGGACTGCGCAAGCAGGAGCTGATCTTCAAGATTCTGCAAACGCAGGCCGAAAAGTCCGGTCTGATCTTCTCGCAAGGCGTGCTGGAGTGCCTGCCTGACGGCTTCGGCTTCCTGCGCGCGCCGGAATACAACTATCTCCCGGGTCCGGACGACGTTTACGTGTCCCCCTCGCAGATTCGCCGCTTCGATCTGCGCACCGGCGACACCGTCAGCGGTCAGATTCGCCCGCCCAAGGAAGGCGAGCGCTACTTTGCCCTGATCAAGGTCGACGCGATCAATTTCGAGCCGCCGGAAGAGGCGCGCAACAAGATCTTCTTCGATAACCTGACGCCGCTCTACCCGCAGCAGCGGCTGAAGCTGGAAACGGCGCGCGACAACTTCTCGGGCCGGGTTATGGACATGGTGACGCCGATCGGCAAGGGGCAGCGCGGACTGATCGTCGCGCCGCCGCGCACCGGCAAAACCATGCTTCTGCAGTCGATTGCAAACTCGATCACCACCAACCACCCGGAGGTGGTCCTGATCGTTCTGCTGATCGACGAGCGTCCGGAAGAAGTCACCGACATGCAGCGCTCCGTGCGCGGCGAAGTCATCTCTTCCACCTTCGATGAACCCGCTTCGCGCCACGTCCAGGTGGCCGAAATGGTGATCGAGAAGGCAAAGCGCCTGGTCGAACACAAGCGAGACGTCGTGATCCTGCTCGACTCCATCACGCGTCTGGCGCGCGCCTACAATACCGTGGTTCCGCCTTCGGGCAAAGTCCTGTCGGGCGGCGTCGATTCCAACGCCCTGCAGCGCCCGAAGCGTTTCTTCGGCGCGGCGCGCAACATCGAAGAGGGCGGCTCTCTGACCATCGTCGCCACGGCGCTGATCGACACGGGCAGCCGCATGGATGACGTGATCTTTGAAGAGTTTAAGGGCACGGGCAACATGGAAATCCACCTGGATCGCAAGCTGGTGGACAAGCGCGTGTTCCCGGCAATCGACATCAACCGCTCCGGCACGCGCAAGGATGAGCTCCTGCTGCCCAAGGAAGAGTTGAACCGGGTGTGGATCCTCCGCAAGGTGATGGCGCCGCTGTCGCCGGTCGAATCGGTGGAACTGCTGCTCGACAAGTTGGGCAAGACCCGCTCGAACGCCGAGTTCCTTGCCGCGATGAGCGCCTAGGCGCCCCGGTTTCTGTTCTGTTCTGTCACGCGGCGCTAACCTTCGCGCCGCGTCCGGCGTCTCAACGGTGAAGTAGAATGAGCGGAAGCCGGGTGAGCGTCCCTCCCCACGGGGACGTGTGCCCGAACGCCGTCATCTTCTCGCAAAGGCCGCTGAACCCATGAGCACTGCAGCAACCGGTCTTCCCGCGCCGTCCGGCCCTCCCGCCGCCGCTCCAGTACCCGCACGCGGGCCGGAGAATCCGCAGCGGCGCTGGCTGCCCTGGCTCCTTCTGGCCGTCGTGGCTGGAGCCGGATACGGCTACTGGCAGTGGCAGCAGCCGAGGCGTGAAGAAGCGCGGCAGGCGGCGCAGGCGGCGGTCCGCACGGCGACGGCGTCCAGCGGCGCACTGACCCAGACCCTGCGCTTGACCGGCGTCACCGGTGCGGAGCGCTTCGTCTCGTTGGTAACGCCGCAATTGCGCGCCAGCCGGAGCGGACGCAACCGCGATGGTGGACAGACGCAGATGGCTTCCACGACCTCCTTGCCTTCCTTGTCGAGCGGACGCGGGCAGGGCCGCAGTTCCGTGGCGAACGCGAATCGCAGTGCGGGCGCGACCGGTACCGCAAACGCCTCCGGCGGAGACGCCAGCCCCTCGGTAGCCTCTTCGGCCGCGGCCGTCTCCGGACAGCAGGGCGGCGGGGGATCGGGCACCGGCTTCTCTGCCCCGACCGGCTCTTCTGCCTTCCGTTCCGCGACCTCTCGTATCGGCACGCAGCGGCCGGTTGCGGCGCCTCCGCGGCGCACGGGCGGCAGCAGCTCCGCGACCTTGGGCTCTGACGGCTTGGGTTCTACCAGCCGGGAATTGCAGGGCGGTGTCATGGGCGGAGGCGGAGGTGGTGGTGGTGGCGAGTTCATGCTGATTCTGCAGGACTTGGTCAAGCCCGGGTCCCGCGTCCGGAAGGGCGATGTTGTCGCCGAGTTCGACCGCCAGTTCATGCTGCTGCGGATTGAGGACTACAAGTCCTCCGTCGCCCAGCAACAGGCGTCGCTGAACAAGCTGCGCGCCGACCTGGACGAGTATCGGGTCTCCCACGCGCAGATGATCGACGCCGCCAAGGCACAGCTTGAAAAGGCCCGCCTGGACGTGCGGACGATCCCCGTGCTGTCCGACATCGATGCCGAGCGCACCCGGCTGGCCTTGGCCGAAGCCGAAGCGCAGTACAAGCAACTGCTGAGTGAAGTGAAGCAGGTGGAGACGTCGCAGACCGCTCAGATTCGCAACGCCGAGTACGAGCTGAAGGCGGCGCAGCTCGAACTGCGGCGCGCCGAACAGAATGCCGAACGAATGGTCTCGCGCGCGGCCATCGACGGCATGACCGTGATGCAGAACATGTGGCGCGGCGGAGACTTCTCGCAGATTCAGCAGGGGGACCAGGTCTATCCGGGGCAGCTGTTCATGCAGATCGTCGACCCCGCGTCGATGGTGGTGAACGCCAGCCTCAACCAGGTGGATGCGGAGCGTCTCCGGCTGGGCGCCAAGGCAACGGTCCGCTTTGACGCCTACCCCGGCCTGGAGTTGCCGGCGCATGTGATCGCGATCGCGGCCGTCACGCGTACGGGGGGCTTCCGCGCAAACTACGTCAAGGAAGTGCCGGTGCGGCTGAAGCTGGATGCGATGGACCCGCGCGTGATCCCGGACCTGAGCGTGAGTGTCGACGTGGTTGTCGCGGAAGAGCAAGCCGTTGCGACGGTGCCGCTGGGCGCGCTCTTCGCCGATGCGTCCACGGCTAAGCCGTTCGCCTTCGTCCGCGAAGGCACCGCATGGCGTCGGCGCGAGGTGGAAGTCGGCCTGAAGAGCAATGTGGCGGCGGCGATCCGGTCCGGCTTGCGCCCGGGCGAGACGATCGCGCTGGAGCGTCCGCCGGAGGCCATGGAGAAAGCAGGTTCCTGAGCGTTATGCCCTCGAAAGATCTTCGTCCGAAACAGCGGCTGGGTGACACTCCGCAAGCGCGCCGCAAGCGGCAGGCGGCCTTCGTCATTCTCCTGGCGGCGGCTGGCGGCGGCGGTTACTGGTACTACCAGACGCAGATGCAGGATGAGCCGGTGGAGGTGCCGGTCGCGAAGGTTCGCAGGGGCAACTTCATTCTCAGCGTCCGTACCCGCGGCGAGATCAAGTCGACGCGGTCCGAGGTGATTACCGCGCCCCAGGTTCCGGAGCCGCGCATCACGCGCCTGGCCGAATCCGGAAAGCCGGTGAAGAAGGGCGACGTGATCGTCGAGTTCGATGCGGCGCAGCAGGAGCAGACGTTCCTGGAGAAGAACACGACGGTGCGCACCGCCGATTCACAGATCGTCCAGACCACGGCCAGCCACCGCATTGTGAATGAGATGGACGGCATGAACCTCATGACCGCCCAGTTCAACGTCGAAAGGTCGAAGCTGGACGCGAGCAAGGCCGAGGTGGTGAGCGAAATCGAAGGCGCCAAGAGCCGGATCGACGTCGGTGTGAGTGAGGGCGAACTGCATCAGGTGCAATCCGCCGCGAAGTCCCACCGGACGTCGCAACAGGCGGATCTGGATCGCCTGGGCCAGCAGAAGGACAAAGCGGTTCGCGACGTGGAACGCGCGCGAGGCTACCTCTCCAAGATGGTGCTGCGTGCGCCGAACGATGGCATCGTCAACGTGCTGCCGAACTTCCGGACGCAAGGATCCTGGGGCAGCGCGCCCCCGCCCTTCAAGGAAGGGGACCGCGCCTGGACCGGGGCGGCGATTGCCGAAATCCCCGACCTGAGCGAGATGCGCGTCGAGCTGAAGCTGGAGGAAGTCGAGCGCGGCAAGCTGAACCTGGGCATGCCGATCAAGGTGCGCGTGGATGCGATTCCGGACCAGGAACTGGAAGCGAACCTGGATTGGATCAGCCCGATCGCGCAGGTGGTGTGGCGGGGCATGGGCCTGACGGACAAGACGTTCCCGGCGCGCGGCACGCTGAAGAAGGTCGATTCGCGGCTGCGCCCGGGCATGAGCGCCTCGGCCGAAGTGATCCTGGAAAGCCAGCCGAACCAGATGCTGATCCCCGCGCGGGCCAGCTTCATGAACAAGGGAAAGCCCGCCGTGTGGGTGCAGCGCGGGCAGGACTTCGTCATCCGCCAGATTGAAGTGGGCAAACGGAACGACGTCGACATCATCGTGCTGGGTGGCTTGAAGGAAGGCGAAGTGATCGCGCTTGAGAATCCGGCTGAGGCCTTGAAGCGCGCCAAGAAGATCTAGATCGATGAAGAAGCTTCTGTTCCGAATTGTCCTCGTCGCGTTGCTGGCCGGCGGCGGCTACACCGGCTATCAGGCACTGAAGGCGATGACCGCGCAGCGGGCGCTGCAGATCGCCACCACCAAGGTGCAGCAGGGCGACGTGGTGGTGCGCAGCTTCGCACGCGGCGAATTGCGAGCCGTCCGGTCCGTCACGCTCACCGCGCCCAATCTGTTTGGCACCGTGCAGGTGACGCAGTTGGCCTCGCTTGGCGCCTTTGCGCGCGAGAAGGATCTGGTGGTGGAGTTCGACGATTCCGAAGTGCTCTCCCGGCTGGAAGAAAAGCAGCTGGAGTTGGATCAGATCGACGAGCAGATCAAGAAGGCCCAGGCCGATCTTGCCATCCGCGGCAATCAGGATCAGGTCGAGTTGCTGCGTGCGCGTTACGCGGTGCGCCGCGCGGAACTGGAAGTCCGCAAGAACGAGATCATCTCGGCCATCGATGCCAAGAAGAATCAGCTGACGCTGGATGAGACCAAGCGCCGACTGAGCCAGCTGGAGAGCGACGTGAAATCCCGCCAGGAGCAGGCGCAGGCGGAGATGGCCGTGCTGCAGGAGCGCAAGAACAAGGCGGCGCTGGAGATGGCTCGCGAGAAAGCGCGCTTGAATCAGGTGAAGCTTCTGGCGCCGATGTCCGGGCTGGTGGCGATCAAGCAGAACCGGTCGAGCGTGATGATGTTTGGCCAGCAACTACCCGATATTCGCGAAGGCGACCAGGTGCAGCCCGGTACGCCGGTGGCTGACATCCTGGACCTGTCCGAGATGGAAGTCATCGCGAAAGTCGGCGAGTTGGACCGAGCGAATCTGCGCGAAGGCCAGGAAGTGAATCTGCGGCTGGACGCCATTGCCGAAAGACGCTTCACCGGACGCATCAAGTCGATGAGCGGAACGGCGAGCGCCAACATGTTCTCCGGCGACGTGCAGAAGAAGTTTGATGTCATCTTCTCCGTCGACATGAAGGAGCTATTGACGGCTCTGGGCGCCAAGCCCCAGCAGATTGCCACCGTGCTGGCGACGGCCGAGGCAAATCGCAAGAAGCCGCCCGTTACTGCGGCATTCGGCGGCGGCATGATGATGGCCGGTGGCGGACCCGGCGGACCGGGCGGTGGAATGATGATGACGATGGGCGGTGGGCCGCCCGCGCAGGCTGCTCCCGCCGCCGGCGCGCCGGCACGCTCCGGCGGACCCGGTGGCGGCGCAGGCGGTGCTCGCCGTGGCGGCACGATGACACCGCAGATGCTGGAAGCCATGATGAACGCCGGCAACCGCTTCACACCCGCTGAAATGGAACGCGCAAAGCTTCCGCCTCCTCCGGGTGAGGACTCGCAGTTTGAGGCGTTGCTGCGCCCCGGTCTTCTGGCCGATGTCGAAATCATCATCGAGAAGATCCCGAATGCGATCCACATCCCGAACCAGGCCTTGTTTGAGAAAGACGGCAAGCCGATCGTCTACCTGCAGCGTGGCGGCAAGTTCGACGAGCGCCCGATCCGCGTCGGAAAGCGCAGTGAATCGGTGGTGACCATCGCCGAAGGGCTGAAGCCGGGAGACGTGATCGCGCTCACCAATCCGACGGAAAAGCCGGGATCGAAGAAGAAAGGCGCGGAGAAGCAGGGGGCGGCCAGCGGTCCTCCCTTGCCGAAGTCTTAGCGAGAACCGACGGAAATAGCCATGCTCTCCGGAATCCTGCCTGAACTTTACATGGGGCTTTCCAGCCTCCTGGTGCATAAACTCCGCAGCCTGTTGACCATGCTCGGCATGATCTTCGGCGTCGGTGCGGTGGTGGCCATGCTGTCCATCACCGCCGGCGCGCAGAAGGAGATGATG
>CAYNDS010000240.1:0-6745 GCA_964395885.1 uncultured Solibacteraceae bacterium
CCTCTACACCATCCGCAACCAGGTCGGCAATGTCGTCGGCGCGTCCGTGCCCCAGCCCTTCGGCGGCAAGAACCGCCAGATGATGGTCTACGTCGATCCCGCCAAGTTGGCCGCCTACCGGCTCAGCCCCATGGACGTCGTGCGCGCTGTCAACCAGGCCAACATCATCCTGCCCGCGGGTGAGATCCGCATCGGACCCCGCAAGTACAGCCTCTTCCTGAACAACCTCGCCGGACCTCTCGAAGAGGTCAACAGCCTTCCCCTTCGCACCGTCAATGGAAGTGTCATTCAGGTCCGCGACATCGGCCAGGCGCGCGATGCCGAACAGATTCAGTTCAACGTCGTCCGCATCGACGGCCAGCGCAGCGTCTACCTGCCTATCCTCAAGCAAGGCGGAGACTCCAACACCATCGCCGTCGTCGACGGAATCCGCAGCGCCACCCAGCGTCTGGTCGACGTGCCGGAGTCCCTGCAAACCCGCGTCGTCCTCGACCAGTCGGAATTCGTCAAGCGTGCCATCAACAACTTGCTGCACGAAGGCGGCATCGGCCTCGGCCTCACTGCCTTCATGATCCTCGTCTTCCTTGGTGGTCTTCGCCCTACCTTTGCCGTCCTGCTCTCGATTCCGCTCTCCGCCCTCGCCATGTTCCTCATCGCGGGAGGCTTCGGTCTCACCATCAACACCATGACGCTCGGCGGTCTCGCCCTCGCCTTCTCGCGCTTGATCGACAACTCCGTTATCGTGCTGGAGAACATCTACCGTCACCTCGAGATGGGCAAATCGCCCGCTGCGGCTTCAGTTGAAGGCGGCACGGAGGTCACGCTGGCCGTGCTGGCCTCCACGCTCACCACGTCCATCGTCTTCTTCCCCGTGCTCTTCCTGGAAGGCGTCAGTAAGTACATGTTCTCGGCCCTCGCTGCGGCCGTCGTGATCTCCATGTTCGCTTCCTACTTTGTGGCGATGACGGTCGTGCCTCTGTTCTGTGCCCGCTATCTGAGTGCCCAGCACGTCCACGGCGGAAACAGCTTCCAGCGCGCTTTCGATCGCGGCTTTGAAGCCTTTCAGAACCTCTTCGGACGCCTCGTCGAGAAAGCCGTGCACCACCCGCGCCTCACCATCGCCCTTGCCGGTGTGCTCGCCGCCTGTTCTCTCATCGCTTGGCCCTCGCTGCAGTTCGCCTTCTTCCCCCGCACGGACTCCGGCCAGATCGTCATCAACGTCAAAGCCCCCGCCGGAGCGCGCCTCCAACGCTCAGAAGCCATGCTGGAGCGGCTCGAAGCCCTCATCCGCACCGAGATCCCCCGCGAAGATCTCGCCGCCGTCGTCACCAATCTCGGCATCAGCCAGGATTTCTCCGCCATGTACTCTCCGAATTCCTCAGAGCACACGGCGCAAATCCAGATCAGCCTCACGGAGTCTCACCACACCGCCAGCGACGAGTACATTCGCCGCCTTCGCGCCCGCATCGCCGCGGAGCTTCCAGAGCTCAGCGCCTCGCTCCTGCCCGGCGGTCTCGTCGACGCCACCCTCAGCCAGGGTCAGCCCACTCCCATCGATGTCCAAATCGCCGGGTCCAACCTCCGCAACGTCTCCCGCGTCGCCGCTGAGCTTTCCCCCAAAATAGCCCGCATCCGCGGTGTCGAAGGCATCTACACGCCCCAGGACCTCGAATCGCCCGCGCTTCGCATCAACGTCGACCGCACCCGCGCCGGACTCGCCGGGCTCACCCAGCAGGAGATCGCCTCCAACGTCATCACCGCGCTCACCTCCAACATCCAAATCGCACCCAGCACCTGGATTGACCGCCGCACCGGCTTTGACTACTACCTCACCGTCCAGTTCCCCGAAGATACCGTCCGCAGTCTCGATGACCTCCGCTCGCTTCCCCTTCGCGGCGCCACCCAGGCCGTCACCACTACCCTCGGTGCCGTCACGGACATTGAACCCTCCACCTCCGCCACGGAGCTGACGCGCTACCAGTTCCAGCGCACCGTCGACATCCACGTCGCGCTTGCCGGAGAAGACCAGGGCCGCGTCGCCAACGAAATCGACAAGATCGTTGCCGCCACCCAGCTCCCCGCCGGCGTCCGCGTCCACCTCCGCGGCATGGTCCAGTCCATGCGCTCCTCGTTCCGCAGCTTCGGTTACGGACTGCTGCTCTCGCTCGTCCTGCTCTACCTTGTCCTCGTCGCCCAGTTCCGCAGCTTCAGTGATCCTCTCCTGATCCTGCTCGCCGTTCCTCCCGGTCTTGCGGGTGTGCTCATCACCTTAACCACTACGGGCACTTCGCTGAACATCATGTCGCTAATGGGCGTCCTGATGATGACCGGCATCGTCGTATCGAACAGCATCCTGATCGTCGACTTTGCCAACAAGATGCGCCAAGGTGCCGACAACCCGATCACCACCGTCGCCTCCCTTGCCGCCCGCATCCGCCTTCGTCCGATTCTCATGACTTCGCTCGCCACCCAAATCGGCCTTCTCCCCATGGCCCTGAAACTCGGCGAAGGCAGTGAGAGCTATGCCCCGCTCGCGCGCGCCATCATCGGCGGACTCACCGTCTCCGTCCTCTTCGCCGTCTTCGTCGTCCCGGCCGCGTACGTCCTCCTCCACGGGCGGAAACACGCATGATCGTCCTCTGCGCCGCGCTCCTGCTCGCGCAAGCTGCGCCGGAAACACTCACCCTCGATCAGGCGGTCTCCGAAGCGCTCAAGGCCAACCCCCGCATCGACGCTGCCCGCCTGCTCGCCCTTGCCGTCGAACAGGGCCAGGTGCAGGCCAGCTCCGCCCTCCTGCCCCAGATCAGCAGCAACATCAGCGGCTCGGCGGCGCCGCGCAACACACGCCTCCTCACGCAAGGCATCCAGAATCCCTTGATGCTCACCCGCGTCGCGCTCGGCTTCGGCGTCAACCAGCTTCTCTACGACTTCGGCCGTGTCCGCAGCCTCGTCGATGCAGCCAGGCAGCGTACTCTTGCCGAACAGCAGGCCGCTCGCGCCACGCGCGCCCAGGTGTCGCTCGCCGTTACCCAGGCCTATCTCGCCGCACTTCGCGCCGAAGCCGTGGAGCGCGTCGCGCTGGAAACCATCTCCGCCCGCGAAACCCTGCTCGACAAAATTCGCACCCTCGCCGACAACCAGCTCAAGTCGGAACTCGACGTTCAGTTCGCCGCCGTCGCCGTCAGTGAGGCCAAGCTTCTTCTCACCACCACCCGCAATGAACGCGCGGCTGCCAGTGCGGAGCTCGCCCTGCTCATGGGCCTGCGCCAGCCCCGCCCGTGGACTCTGGTCGACCCTCCCTCCGCCGCCGCCACCGATGACCCCGCCGCTCTTGTCGAAGAAGCCCTTCGCCGCAACCCGGAAGCGGAACGCCAGCGCGCCCTGCTCGATGCCGCCCTGCAGCAGGCAAAGGCGGAACGTCGCGCCATGCTTCCCTCCGTCAACGCCATTGCCGGCGCCGGTGTCATCCCGGCCCACACGGAACCCAATCTCCGGGACTCGTTCTCCGTCGCCGGTGTCGCCGTCAGTATCCCGATCTTCAACGGCAAGCAGTTGGAGTCGCGCCGCGCCGAAGCCGACCTCCGCGCCCAGGCCGCCCGCCGCACTCTCACCGAAGCCGAAAACCGCATCTCTCGCGACGTTGCCGTCACGCTTCTCCAGATCCAAAACGCTGCGGAGCGCCAGTCGCTCGCCAATGAATTCGTAGCCAGCGCGCGCACCGCGCTCAGCCTCGCGCAGGCACGTTATGACCTCGGCCTCAGCTCCGTCGTGGAGCTCAACCAGGCGCAGCTCGCGCTCATCTCCGCCGAGATTCAACTCGCCACCGCCCGCTTCGATGGCCAGCTCCAGCGCGCCATTCTCGATTTCCACGCCGGCCGCACGCCCTGATCACGTCTCCGTCCGCGCTCGTTCTTCCCTCCTTGCCGTCATTTACGCCGGATGTGTCCGCAGCCGCCCGCTCCCATCCGACACAATGCCGGACGGGAGATGCCGTCGTGCCTCCAGGGGAGAAGTCCCGCAATGTCTCACTTCTGCCCGGATTCTCCAAAAAAACGGAACTGCGCCCCGTCACGGCCCCGGCGCTCCGCCCGGCGCTCCGCCCGCCGCGCCGATTGATACAATGCCGCCCGTGCCGATGGCTTTCGATCGCCGCCGCGCGCTCCGTGCGCTCGCCGCCTTCTTCGCCGCCTCGCCCTTGGTCCGCGCGCAGGACTCCACCCGCCGCCCCACCCTCCCGCGCGGCTACTACACGGACCCGCTCTATGAGTGCGTCCGCGTCATGGACTTCGCCGAGAAGGCCAAGGCCAAGCTCGACCCCGTCGCCTGGGACTACCTCGAGCAAGGCTCCGAAGACGAGCAGTCGCTCCACGACAACCTCGCCGCCTTCCGCAAGGTCATCCTCCGGCCCCGCGCCCTCGTCGATGTCCACGAGATCGACCTCTCGCTCAACCTGCTCGGCCAGCGCCTCGACCACCCCATCCTGTTCGACCCGGCCGGCGGCAAGAACTGTTTTCATCCCGACGGCGAGTCCATCGTCGCCCGCGCCGCCAAGGCCTCCCGCACCCTTCACATCACCAACGGCGGAGTCCACAAGATGCCCGCCCAGGACCGCCCCCTCTGGTGGCAGCTCAACACCGGCGGCGCCATCGAGGGCACGCAGTTGATCAAGGAGTTCGTCAAGCCCCTCGAAGACGAAGGCTGCGGCGCCATCTGCCTGACCATCGACATCATGTACGTCTCCCATCGGGACCGCAATATCCGCAACCGCTTTGAGCGTTCCTGGTGTGAGACCGGCCTTCCGCCGCGCGATGCGCAGGGCAAGCTGCCCCAGGCCCTCTCGCCGGAGCGCGTCGCCATCTACCCGGCGCGCCGCTCCCCGACACCGACTTGGGACAACCTCGCCGAGCTCTGCTCCTTGACCAGGCTTCCCGTCGTCGTCAAAGGCATCCTCACCGCCGAGGACACGGAGCGCTGTCTCAAAGCCGGCGCCAAGGGCATCATCGTTTCCAACCACGGCGCTCGCCAGTTGGACCACGTCGGCGGCACCCTGGAAGCGCTTCCCGAATGTGTCGCCGCCGCCAACGGACGCATCCCCGTCCTGATCGATGGCGGCTTCCGCCGCGGCACCGACATCCTGAAGGCCCTCGCTCTCGGCGCCGCCGCCATCTGCATCGCCCGCCCTTACCTCTACGGCCTCACCGCCTTCGGACAGCGCGGTGTGGAGCGCGTCGTCGAGCTTCTGCGGACGGAGCTTGCTCTCGACATGGGCCTCGCCGGCGTTCCCAACCTCGCCGCCATTGACCGTTCGCTCGTCCGCATCCGAGGAGGAAGCCTTTAATGCACCGACGCACGTTTCTCACTGCTGCCCTTGGCGCGGCATCCGCCCCTGCCGCCCCGCGCCCCTACCGCATTGAGCGGATGTTCAAGACTCCCGAAGGCCACCCCAATGCTCTGGAGGCCACCCCGGAAGGCCTCTGGGTGGCCGAGCAGCAGTCCGACAACGCCTACCTGCTCGACTGGTCCGGCCGCGTCCTTCGCAAGTTCGCCACAGAGTCGCACAACACCAGCGGCATTGCCTACGGCGGCGGCTCGCTCTGGATGGGCGCCAACGGCAAGAGTCTCTTCCGTCCCTGGCGCTCGACCGACAAGGAAGGTGGCGAGGTCATCCAGTGCGATCCCCAGACCGGCAAGACCATCGCCCGCCACCCCATTCCCGATGGCGGCGGCGTTCATGGCTTGGTCTGGGACAAGGGCACGCTCTGGATGACCTGCTTCAAGTGGAAGGCCCTCGCGCAGGTGGACCCCAAGACTTGGAAGGTCCTCCACCGTATTCCGGTCACGCATGACCGCGCCCACGGCCTCGCCATCGATGGTGACGCGATCTGGTGCGTCTTCTCCACCGATTACCTCATCCGGAAGCTCGACCGGAAGGACGGCAAAGTCCTCGATGAGATTCAACTCAGCAAGGGCGTCGATCCCGACCCGCACGGCGCCGATATCTGGAATGGCTCGTTGATCTACTGCGATGCCGGCATGCAGCACCCGCAGCCGAAGCTGATTGAGACGGCCACCTCCGGCTACGTCTTCCGCATCGTGCGAAGCTGAGTTCGCATGGCCTACATTCTGGCGCTCGACCAGGGCACCACTTCTTCCCGCGCGATTCTGTTTGACCGCGACGGCTCTCTTCGCGCCGTCGCCCAGCGGGAGTTCCGTCAGATCTTCCCACAGCCCGGTTGGGTGGAGCACGACCCGGAAGAGATCTGGGACTCGCAGTATGCCGTCGCGCGCGAAGTGCTCGCCAAGTCCGGCTTGACCGCCAAAGACGTCGCCGCCATCGGCATCACCAACCAGCGCGAGACGACTGTCGTTTGGGACCGCGCGACCGCCAAGCCCGTCATGAATGCGATCGTCTGGCAGGATCGCCGCACCGATACCCGCTTCGACGAAGCCACCGCCGCGTCCATCACCGCCAGGACCGGCCTCATTCCCGACCCGTACTTCTCGGCCTCCAAGCTCGCTTGGATCCTCGACCAACACAAGCCCTCCGATCCTCAATTCGGCACCATCGACACCTGGCTCATCCACCGGCTCACCGGCGGGCGCCACCACGTCACCGATGCCAGCAACGCCTCCCGCACGATGCTCTACAACATCGCCACGGGCGATTGGGATGACGAACTGCTGCGCATCTTCCGCGTGCCCCGCGCCGTGCTGCCCCGTGTGGCTGATTCCAGCGGCATCGTCG
>CAYNDS010000241.1:0-6639 GCA_964395885.1 uncultured Solibacteraceae bacterium
GGTTGCGCGCGTCGTCTTCCTTGATCTTGAACACGATCTTCATCAGGTCCGCGCCAATGTCGGCGATCTTGGTGAAAATGCCGCCGGCCACGCGGAGTGCGGCGGCGCCCAGCGATTCCCCAATGGCGAAGCCGATAAAGCAGGCTCCCGCCAGTTCGCCCGGAATGAACAGCAGGATCGAGAGCATCAGCAGCAGTTCCACCGAGATCAGCAGCATGCCGATGGACATGCCCGCCTTCAGCGGAATCGCGTAGCAGGGAAAGGCCTGCCCGCGCAGCGACGCAAATGCCGTCCGCGAGTTGGCGAACGTGTTCACCCGGATGCCGAACCACGCCACCGAGAAACTGCCCGCGATGCCAATCAGCGAGAACAATAAGATGACGATCACGCGGAACGCGTCAAAGTGCTGCAGGAAGCCGAAGTAGAACACGATGATCGCGCCAATGAAGATCTCCAAAATCAGCAGGAAGCGCCCCTGGGTCAGCAGATAGGTCTTGCAAGTCTCGTAAATCAGTTCCGAGATCTCCAGCATGGACCGGTGAACCGGCATCTTCTGCAACTGCTGATAGATCGCCAAGCCGAACAGCAGACCAAGCGCACCCACCACCAGGCCGCCATACAACAGCGTCGTACCGCTCATGCCGCCCATGAATTGGGCCAGATCCAGGTCCGGAAGGACCAGGTTGGCCTCGCCGCCGCCCCGATGCTCCTGGGCAAATCCGGCCGCCGCAAAAACGAGCAGCGCAAAGAATGTTCGCAAGCCCGGTAGGGCGGCAACATCCAGCATTCGAGCAAGCGCTCTGGTGAGAGACTTCACTGTATCGAAACTCCTTACGTGGTTTGCCGATCTCGGCAGGGACTCGCGCGATTTCACCACACGGTCCAAAGAGCAAGGCCTCGCCGCGTCAACTGACGTCATTTGCGAGCGTGCTCCGGAAGCAACCGCAACCCCAAAAATCCCTACGGAGTCTATCCCATCCCGGCGTCGCACTTCAACCGTCCGGGGTACCGCCCGCGTGATGTCGGTAATGGATCGTCGCGCGCGTATTACATTTTTCACATTCAGCTTCCGAGAATCAGAGGTAGCCTAAAGTCCTTGAGTCTCCAGCACGAGCTTCGACAGAGCCGACCCTTCCGCACCCCCGCACAGGAGGCGATGCTGTCCGTCCTGAAGACGGCCGACTGTCTGCGCCGCCATCTGAATCGGGTGACCGAGCAGTTCGGCCTCAGCCTGGAGCAATACAACGTCCTCCGCATCCTCCGCGGCGCCGGTCCGTCCGGGCTGCCCACCCTCGAAGTCGCCTCGCGCATGATCGAGCAGACCCCCGCCATCACCCGCCTCATGGACAAGCTGGAAACGAAGCGTCTCGTGAAACGGCAGCGCAATACCTCGGACCGCCGGCAGGTATTCTGCTGGATTACCGACGAGGGTCTGGCCCTTCTCGCCCAGATGGAGGACCCCATCAACCGGGTGGAGGACGTGGTGACTACCCTCAATGACGCCGAAATCTCTCACCTAATCGTGTTTCTGGCCAAAATTCGTGAATCTTCGCACTAGGCGGCCGCGTCAAAGTCGAGTGACACGACATTAGTCGTTATGACGAGGAATACACAAATGAAACCACTTACCGTTGTTCTCTTCTCCTTCGCGGCGTTGTCCGCGCAGACGTTTCAGATCGATTCGGCACACTCGTCCGCCAACTTCGCGGTCCGTCACATGATGGTCACCAATGTGCGAGGTCAGTTGGGCAAGGTCAGCGGAACCATCCAGTACGACGCCAAGAACCTGGCAGCCAGCAAGGTGTCGGCTTCCATCGACATGAACGGCATCAATACCAATGAGCCGAAGCGGGACGCACACCTGAAGAGCGCCGACTTTTTCGACGCCGAGAAGTACCCGAAGCTGACGTTTGAAAGCACGAAGTGGTGGTCCGAAGGCGGGCGCACTAAGATTGCCGGCAACCTGACCCTGCACGGCGTGACGAAGCCCGTTGTTCTGGATGCCGACATCGCTCCCGCAACCAAGGACGCCATGGGCAATCAGCGCACCGGCGCGACCGCGACCCTGAAGCTGAAGCGCAGCGACTACGGTTTGACCTGGAACCGCGCGCTCGAAGCCGGCGGCGTGGCCGTCAGCGACGAAGTGAACGTCGAACTCGACATCGCGGCAGTCCAGGCAAAGTAAGCTCACGCGATGCCGGAGTTGCCGGAAGTCGAGGCTGTCACGCGGCGTCTGCAGGAAGCGGCGGGAGGCGCGACGATCGTCGCCGCCCGCTTCTTCCGCCCGCAGACGACGCACCCGGTCGACGGCGAGACGGTAGCGGCGCGGTTGGCGGGAACCCGTCTCCAACGGGCGTGGCGGCGCGGCAAGAACGTGCTGCTGGGGCTGAGTTCCGGCGAGACGCTTCGCGTTCATCTCCGGATGACGGGCAATCTCTTTGTGCTGCCCGCGGAGGCGGAGCTTCCCGGCGCCACGCGAGCTCTGTTTACCCTTGCCGACGGGCGCCGGATTGTCTTTGAGGATCCCCGCCTTTTGGGACGGATGGCCCTTTTGAGTCAGCAGGATCTGGCTGCGCTGGACGCCGCGCTGGGGCCGGAACCACTGGACAGAACGTTCACGGCGGCTTGGCTGGGCCGCCGCCTGACAGGGCTCCGGCGCGCGGTCAAGCTGGTGCTGCTCGATCAATCCGTCGTCGTCGGATTGGGAAACATCTGGGTTGCCGAAGCGTTGTTCCACGCCGGCGTGGCCCCCATTCGTCCGGCGCGCGACGTTTCCGGCGAGGAAATTCTCGGCCTGCACCGGGCCATCCGCCGCGTTCTATCGCGTGCGGTAAAATCGGCTTACAGAGCGTACTCCGCGCCCGGGCACACCCCGGAAAGCGAAGGCTTTGGCGTAGCGGTCTATGGACGCGAAGGCGAGCCTTGTGCCCAGTGCGGAGCGACGATCCGGCGGATCGGGCAGGGTGGGCGATCTTCGTATTTCTGTCCCCGCTGTCAGCGTTGCACCTTACTATGGCGACTCTTGCACCTCCTTCAACGGCAAACCAGGCCGCGCGCTTCCGGGAGGAACTCTCCCAGCGCGTCATGATCGTGGACGGTGCGATGGGCACCATGCTCTATGCCAAGGGCATCTTCATCAACCGCTGCTTTGACGAACTGAACCTGTCGTCGCCCGCGATGGTGAAAGAGATTCACCAGGAATACGTCAAGGCCGGCGCCGAGGTGCTGGAAACCAACACGTTCGGTGCCAACCGCCTGCGCTTGGGCGCTTTCGGCCAGGCGCACCTGTTGAAGGAGATCAACTTGGCCGGTGTGCGGCTGGCGCGCGAGGCGGCCGGGGACCGCGCCTATGTCGCCGGTGCGATTGGTCCGCTGGGCGTGCGGATTGAGCCGCTGGGACCCACGTCGTTCACCGAGGCCTTCGATCACTTTGCGGAACAGGCCGCGGCGCTGTCCGGCGCGGGCATCGACCTGTTTGTGCTGGAGACGTTCTACAACATCGAGGAACTGCGGCAGGCGGTCCGCGCCGTGCGCGAAGTGGCCGGCCCGGAAATCGTCGTCGCCGCGCACATCACGGTCAACGACGACTGCAATCTGATGGGTGGCATGCCGCCTGCCGAGTACACGCGCATTCTCGATGAACTGCCGTGCGATGTCATCGGCCTGAACTGTTCCACCGGGCCCAAGCCCATGCTCGAAGCCGTGGAGCAGATGTCGCGCTACACGCACAAGCCGCTGAGTGCGATGCCCAACGCGGGCCTGCCCGTCACCATTGAGGGGCGCAGCATCTATCTCACCTCGCCGGAGTACATGGCGCAGTATGCGCGGCGGTTCCTGCAGGCGGGCGTGAAGATGATCGGCGGCTGCTGCGGAACGACGCCGCAGCACATCAAGGAAATCCGCAGCGAGGTGCGCTCGCTGCAGCCGGTCGTGCGGTCGCTCTCCGTCAAGGAGAGTGCCGAGGCGCAGGCCAAGGCCCTGCCGAAGACGCCGGTTCCGGAAAAGAGCCAACTCGGCGCCAAACTGGCCGAAGGCAAGTTCGTCTCCTTTGTCGAGATTCTGCCGCCGCGCGGCGTGGATCCTTCCAAGGAAGTGGCCGGCGCCAAGCTGTGCAAGGATGCCGGTATCGACTGCATCAATGTGCCCGACGGACCGCGCGCCTCCGCACGGCTCTCCGCGCAGATCACGTGCATGGAGATCCAGAAGCAGGCGGGCATTGAAGCGGTGCTCCACTTCTGCTGCCGCGACCGCAACATCCTGGGCATACAGTCGGAACTGCTGGGCGCGCATACGCTCGGGGTCCGCAACCTGATCTGCATTACCGGAGACCCGCCGCGCATGGGTACCTACCCGGATGCCACGGCCGTCTTTGACGTCGATGCGATTGGCCTGGTGAACATCGTCAATCACCTCAACCAGGGGCTGGACATCGGCGGCAATCCGATGGGCTCGAAGACCGCGCTGTTCATCGGCGCCGGCGCCAATCCCGGAGCCGTCAACCTGGACGAAGAGCACCGGCGCTTCGAGTGGAAGATGGAGGCGGGCGCCGAGTATGTCGTGACCCAGCCGGTGTTCGATCTCGACTTGCTGGAAGCCTTTCTGAAGCGCACCGAGAAGTTCAAGGTGCCCGTCATTGCCGGCATCTGGCCGCTGACCAGCTATCGCAACGCCGAGTTTATGGTCAACGAACTGCGCGTGCCCGTGCCGGAGCCGTACATGGAACGGATGCGGGCGGCCGATTCCGCCGAAAAGGCCCGTGCCGAGGGCGTTGCCATCGCGCGCGAAATGGTGGAACGTGTCCGGCCCATGGTGCAGGGCGTACAATTGAGCGCGCCCTTCGGCAGGTACGCGATGGCAATTGAAGTGGCCGAGGCGATCGGACCCCGGTAAGCGGAAAACGTGGCGACAGACCTTTTGGAAATCAACGCGGACGAGCCGGCACAGGCAGCCGTCCAGCGCGCAGCCGAGGCGGTTCGCGCCGGCGAAGTGGTGGCCATCCCCACGGACGCCCTTTACGTCCTGGTGGCGGACCCGTTCAATCTCGCCGCCGTGGGCCGGGTCTACCAGGCCAAGGGCCGCGAGAGTCAACGCTCGCTCCCGCTGCTGGTGAGTGATCTCATGATGGCCGAAGAGCTGGTCTCCGGCATGACGGAGCGCTTCAAGCTGCTGGCCCGCCTCTACTGGCCGGGTCCGTTGACGATCATCAACTCCGCCTCTCCGCGGATCCCGCTGCGCGTCACCGGCCACACGGGACGCCTCGCCCTGCGGCAGTCGAAATCGGCCCTAGTGCAGGCATTGCTCGAAACGCTGGGTCAACCGGTGATTGCCACCTCGGCCAATATTTCCGGCACGCCCACCTGCCGCAGCGGTATTGAAGTGTTCGGCATCATGGACGGCCGTGTGTCGCTGATTCTCGATGGCGGGCTCTGCACGGGTTCCGGCGCGACAACGGTCGACATCACGGAACCCTATTGGCGGGTGATCAAGGAAGGCGCGATTGCCGAGCGCGAACTCGCCGAAGTGTTGAAAGGCAAGTAAACTAGCGGGCATGCTGCCCCTGGTCTTGGCGTTTGGCCTGTCGCAGGCTGCTCCACCGGCCGTCCGTGAAATGGATGGCCCCTCGCTGTATCGGGCCCATTGCGCATCCTGCCACGGCGCCGAAGGCCGCGGCGATGGTCCAGCGGCGAAGGCGCTGAAGTCCGCTCCGACGGATCTCACCCGATTGGCAGCGAAGAATGGCGGCAAGTTCCCGGCCGAGCGCATCGAACAATCGATCGCCGGGCAAGGCGCCGCCGCGCACGGCAGCCGCGAGATGCCGGTCTGGGGCCCGGCCTTCGCCGCTCTCGACAATGACCGGGATTACAGCCGCGTCCGCTTGCGCAACCTGAGCGAGTACCTGCGAAAACTCCAGCGTCACGACAACGGCCGGACGCGATGAGCCGCGACATTTCCCTCGACGCCTACCGGCAGCTCGCCGATCAGTATGCGGCGCTGGCGCCGACCAAAGCCCACAACGCCTACTACGATCGCCCGGCCACACTCGGGCTGCTCGGCGACATCCGCGGTCTCGCGGTCCTGGATTGCGGGACCGGCACTGGCGAGTACGCGTTCGCATTGTGGGAGAAGGGCGCGCGCGTGACCGGCATCGACAACTGTGAGGCGATGCTGGTGCATGCCCGGCGGCGGGTGCCGGAAGCGGAGTTTCGGCGCGCCTCCCTGGACGAAGCGCTCCCGTTCGACAACCAAGCGTTCGATCTGGTGGTGGCAGGGCTGGTCTTCGACTACGTCTACGACTGGAACTCCCTGTTCGCTGAGCTGTACCGCGTCGCGCGGCCCGGCGCGCCGCTGGTGTTCTCCATCGAACATCCGGCATCGGCCGACCGGCTCCGCGTCCAGCAGGCCTATCATGCGATCGAGAAACAAACGATCGAGTGGCGCGGCTTTGGCGCACCCGTGCGGATGGTGAGTTGGCGGCGGCCCCTGCAGGAGATTCTCCGTCCTCCCTTGCGCGCCGGGTTCCTTCTCGACGACGTCCTGGAGCCGCTTCCCACCGACCCGATGCGCCGCAGCGATCCGAAGCATTTTGCCGAGCTGCACCGGGAGCCGGGGTTTCTCTGCTTCCGCTACCGCAAACCGGCC
>CAYNDS010000242.1:0-6572 GCA_964395885.1 uncultured Solibacteraceae bacterium
TCCGGAAGCCGCCAGTGCCTGATCGCGAATCATCTCTGGCGCCAGCCGCTGCCGAGGTCCGCGCGCCAACAGGCGATTCTCCGGATCCTTCGTCAGCAATTCCGGCGTCACCCGTCCGGACTGCCGGTACGTCTCGCTCATCACGATGGTCTTCAGCAAACGCCGGACGTCCCAGCCGTTGTCCATGAAGTCGACCGCCAGCCAGTCCAGCAACTCCGGGTGCAGCGGCCACTCGCCTTGACTCCCGAAGTCCTCCACCGTCTTCACCAGCCCGCTGCCGAACAGCATCTGCCAGAACCGGTTCACCGTCACTCTGGCCGTCAGCGGATGTTCCCGAGAGACCAGCCACTTCGCCAAGCCCAGCCGATTCCGCGGCAATCCTTCCGGCAGCGGAGGCAGCGCCTGCGGGACGTTCGCCTCCACCTTGTCTCCGTGGGCATCGTAGGCCCCGCGCTTCAGGACAAAAGTGTCTCGCTTCGCGGGCGCATCCTGCATCACCATCACCGTGGGGATCGAATCGTAGTAGGCGGTTCGTTCCTTGAGCGCCTGCTTCCAGCCGGACCGTGCATGCTTCACTGCAGCGGGCGCCTTCTGATCCAGCCAGGCATAGCGCGCCCGCTCCGTGAACAGTTCCTCGGCCGGGACAGCCCGCGTCCACACCGCCACGTCCCGAACCTCCCCGAAGAACCGCTTGCCGCCACCCGAACCGATGCGGAAGGGTTCCTTCGACTCGATGGGCCAACTCAGTTCATTGAAGAGGACCTTCAGTTCCTGCTCCACTCCGTCCACGTACAAGTGGAACCCGCCGGGCTTGCGCTTGCCGTCATAGGTCACCGTGATTTGCTGCGGTTTACCGAGCGCAAACGGCTTCACCGCTTCCAACCGCATCCCCAGATCGGTCCAGCGAAACACGACGTGGATGCGAATGCGCCCGTCCACCAGATAGATCCCGTGTCCAGTGCCTTCCCAGTAGTCTTCGCTCTTGGACAGGATGGCGCCGTCCGGCTTTGTCGCGGTCACCGTTGCCTGGAAGGTGAACGGGTCGCGATAGCTCAGCTTCGTCTTCTCAAAACCAGCCGAGATGCCGTCTCCACCGTTGAAGCTTGCACCCGGATGCCGAAACACCAGATCCTCCGGCGGAAGCCAACCAGCGGGCGCCCGGTACTTCGCCGCTGCCTTCTCAATGCGCGGCTGCAGCGCCTTCCACCGCGCCTCAGCGTCCCCTAGCCGCCGGTCGTACTCCGCCAGCTTCGCCTCCATGTCGGGCGTCGGAGCCTTGATGTATGGCTCCTCGTTCCCGAAGTTATACACGAAGCCCTTTTCGGGAACCTGATTGAAGAAGGCGAAGAGCTGGTAAAACTCTTTCTGCGACAGCGGATCGTACTTGTGGTCGTGACACCGCGCACAGCCCATCGTCAGCCCCAGCCAGACGGTTGACGTGGTCTCCGTGCGATCGGCCACATACTCGACGCGAAACTCCTCGTCGATAATGCCGCCCTCGGCCGTCGTGCGATGGTTGCGGTGGAATCCCGTGGCGATGATCTGATCCCGTGACGCATTCGGCAGAAGGTCGCCCGCCAGTTGCTCCACCGTGAACTGATCGAACGGCATGTTGCGCTGGAAGGCGCCCAGCACCCAATCCCGCCACCGCCACATCGAGCGCTCTCCGTCCGTCTGATACCCGTTCGTATCCGCATATCGTGCGGCTTCCAGCCAGCGAATCGTCATCCGCTCGGCGTGCCGTGAAGACGCGAGCAGACGGTCCACCAGCTTCTCGTAGGCATTCGGCGAAGGGTCGTCCCGGAAGGCCGCAACTTCACCCGGTGTCGGCGGCAGCCCGGTCAGATCCAACGTCAGGCGACGGATCAGCGCTTCCTTGCTCGCCGGGGGCGATGGCTTCAGCCCCTCACGCTCCAGTCGCTGCCGGACAAAGTGATCGATCGGCGATACGCCAGCCGGAGTCGGAGCCTTCCGCGGGGAAATCAAGCTCCAATGCGCCTCGTACTTGCCGCCCTCGTCGATCCACCGCCGCAGCGTTGCGACCTCGGCAGGTTTCAGCGCCTCGTGCCCCAGATAGGCGGGCGGCATCCGTAACGCCCGATTCGTGCTGACGACCCGCGCCATCGCCTTGTCCAGCGCTGCCCGACCAGGGTCGCGATCCAGCCGGAAGTTCGCCTTGCGATTGTTGTTGTCCGGACCGTGGCAGGCAAAGCAGCGATCCGACAGGATCGGACGTACATCCCGATTGAAGTGCAGCGGTTCCGCCACGCAGGATACGACCGAAAAGACAACGAGCCAGCGCATCTGGCGTATAGTCTATCCAACCCGAATGAAACTCTCCAGGCGCAATCTGTTATCGATCATTCCCGCCGCCGCAGCGGCACAGCAAAGTTATTCCTTCGGTCCAGACTCCCAAGTGAAGCCCGGCGTTCCGCGCGGAACCGTCACTCGGAAGCAGTTCACTTCGCCCAAGGTCTACCCCGCCACCGTGCGCGACTACTGGGTCTACGTGCCGGCGCAGTACAACCCGGCGAAGCCTGCCTGCGGAATGGTGTTTCAGGACGGTGGAGGATACATTGCCGACGATGGACAATTGCGCGGTCCGCTCGTCATGGACAACTTGATCGCAGCAGGCCAGATGCCCGTGACGATCGGCATTTTCATTAATCCCGGAGTCGCACCGGCGCTCAGCGACGGACAGCAGGCCCGGTACAACCGCAGCTTCGAGTACGACGCCATCGGACCGCGCTATGCCAGCTTCCTCATCGACGAACTGATTCCGGAGGTCGAAAAAGAGTACTCCCTCTCGAAAGACCCCAACGACTGGGCGCTCTGCGGCCAAAGCTCCGGCGGCATCGCTGCCTTCAACGCCGCCTGGTTCCGTCCCGACAAGTTCCGCCGCGTCGTCAGCTTCATCGGTAGCTTCGTCAACCTGCGCGGCGGGCACAACCTGTCGCCCCTGGTCCGCAAGAGTGAGCCGAAGCCCCTTCGCGTCTTCCTGCAGGATGGGACCAACGACAACAACATCTACGCCGGAAGCTGGTGGATGGGCAATCAGGACCTGCACGCCTCACTCGACTTTGTCGGCTACGACACCACGTTCGTCACCGGAACCGAGGCGCACAACATGAAGCACGGCGGAGCCATCCTGCCCGATGCGCTGCGCTGGGTCTGGCGGGAGTATCCCAAACCGATCGCCAAACCGTCCGGAAAAGGCGACCGCTACTTCATCCACCAGATCATCACCAAAGGGTCGGAGTGGCAGGAGGTCTCCGCTGGGCATCGCTTCACGGAAGGGCCGGCAGTCGCCCCCAACGGCGACGTCTTCTTTACCGACGTTCCGAGTGACAAGATCCACCGCATCGATCACGCCACTGGAAAGAGCACGGTCTTCCGCGAGAATGCGCCCGGCTGCAACGGCATGATGTTCGGCCCCGATGGCCGGCTCTACGTCTGCCTCAACAAGGCGAAGAAGATCGTCAGCTACGGCATGGATGGATCAGAGAAAGTGCTCGCCGAGGGCGTGACGTCGAACGACCTGACCGTCACCGCTGCGGGCAACGTCTACTTCACCGATCCGCCGTCCAAAAAGATCTGGCTGATTGACGCCAAGGGCAGCCTGCGCGCCGTCCACGAGGGATTTGAGTTCCCGAATGGCGTCGTCACCTCGCCCGATAACGCCTTGCTGATGGTCGCCGACATGCGCACGAAGTGGGTTTGGTCGTTCCGGATCCAACCCGACGGTGCGCTGGCCGATGGGCAGGCCTTCTACCGCATGGAGACCCCGGACGATTCGTCCTCTGCCCAGTCTGACGGAATGACCACGGATTCCGAGGGCTACCTCTACGTGGCCACGCGCCTCGGCGTGCAGGTCTGTGATCAGCCGGGGCGCGTGGTGGCCATTCTCGATAAGCCGCATGCGGGCTCCCTGTCGAACGTCGTCTTCGGCGGGCCGCAACTCGACACCTTGTACGTCACCGCCGGAGACCGGGTCTTCCGGCGGCCGATGCAGCGCCGCGGCGTCTGGCCCTGGAAGACGCAGAAGCCTCCCGTGCCCCGTCTCTAGTTGACAAACGTGTGGATCTGACGATAATCGAGTTGTGGATACGGATATCCGCAATCGAGCATGATCTCCCAAACCGCCGAGTACGCGTTTCGCGCCATGGTCTGTCTGGCGCAGCATCCGGAACGTCCGCAGACGCGCCAGCAGATCGCCGAAGCCACCCGTGTGCCGGGTGACTATCTGGCCAAGGTCATGCGCGCGCTTGCGTCGGCCGGACTTGTCCGCGCGGAAAGGGGCCCGACCGGCGGCTTCTCCCTTGCTGCGGACCCATCGGGATTGAACCTACTGGCCGTGCTGAATGCGGTCGACCCGATCCGCCGCATTACACACTGCCCGCTGGGACTGGAGGCGCACGGGAAACAGTTGTGTCCGCTCCATCGCCGTCTGGACGACGCACTTGCCCACGTGGAGCAGGTCTTCCGCGAGACGACGCTGGAGGAACTCCTGCGCCCCGGACGTCCGCTGCCCCTCTGCAACGTCGCCATCGCCGCCGCCGGAGCACGCCCATGACGTCGCTGCTGCTGCTGGCCGCCACTCTCGCGCAATCGGACCTGCTGGAACCGCCCGCCGGACCGGACCGCGACGCCGTTACCCTTCTCCAGAAGCGCATCGACAAGGGCGAAGTCCGCCTCGCCTGGGACCGCGAGTTCGGCTACCTCCCCGCCCTGCTCAAGGCCCTGCAGGTTCCCATCGCATCGCAAGGCCTCGTCTTTTCCAAGACCAGCCTGCAGATCCACCGCATTCATCCGCAGACGCCGCGCGCCATCTACTTCAACGATGAAGTCTATGTCGGCTACGTGCCGGGCGGCGACGTTCTCGAAGTCTCCGCAGTCGACCCGGTCAAGGGCGGCGCCTTCTTCACTCTCGACCAGGAAGAGAAGCCGAAACTGCGCCTTCAGAAACGGGACGACTGTCTGCAATGTCACGCTTCTCCCAAGACGCTGGGTGTGCCGGGACATCTGGTGCGCTCCGTCTGGACCCAGGCCAGCGGCTACCCGCTCTTCACCGTGGGTGGATACATGAACGACCACAACTCGCCGATGAAGGAGCGGTTCGGCGGATGGTACGTCACCGGCACCACGGCGAATGCGGTCCACATGGGCAACCAGGTCCTGCGGGAAGGCGATGTGCCGGAGTCACTGCGTCTGGCCGATGGTGCGAACGTGAACGACCTCAACACCCGTTTCAGCACGAATCGTTATCTCGCTCCGCACTCCGATGTGGTCGCCTTGCTCGTCCTCTCGCATCAGGCGCACATGCATAACCTGATCGCTCGGGCGAATCTGGAGTCGCGCATCGCTCTGGAGCAGAACGCCGCCATCGGCAAGGCGCTGGGCCTGAAACCGGGCGAATGGACCGAATCGACGCAACGCCGCATCCACTCGGTCTGCGAGGCGCTGGTCCGATACATGCTCTTTCGGGACGAGCCGGCCCTGCCCGGCGCGGTGCGTGGCACCTCGGACTTCGCCGCGCAGTTCCAGGCGGCGGGCAGGCGTGATGCGAAGGGCCGGTCCCTGCGGGAACTGGACCTGGAACATCGCCTGTTCCGCTATCCCGTCAGTTGGCTCATCGAGAGTGAGGCGTTCGACTCGTTACCGGCAGAGGTCCGCGCCTACGTCTATCGGCGCATTCGCGAAACGCTGTCGGCTTCCGGCACCCCGAGGGATCGGACAGCACTGGAAATTCTCAGTCAGATGAAGCCGGAGTTTGTGCGATACAATCCCAAGTCATAATGCCCCAAAACATAAAGGCGATTCTTTGTTTCGGAGTAGTTCTGGCGTCGAGCCTCATGGCGGCCGACGACAAGAAGTCTTCCGCGAAAGAGGACATCAAGTCCGCAGGCTCCGGTGCGAAGACGGCCGTCGTCAAGACCGGGACCGCCACGGGTAAGGCGGTTGCCGGAGCGGCGGAGGCGACCAAGGATGGAGCCGTCGTGGCGGCCAAAGCCACCGGAAACGCGACGAAGAAGGCCGCGGTTGCCACCAAGGACGGCACGGTGAAGGCTGCCGAAGCGACCGGCGAAGGCGCCAAGAAGGTCGGCAAGGGCATCGTCGGCGGCGCCAGGAAGCTGGTGAAGGCCACCGGCTCAGGCCTCGAAAAGGCTGGCTCCGCGATGAAGGGCGACGAGAAGAAGTAACCGGTCCGTCGCCCTGCCCGCGCTAGAAGCTGAACCGCAGGGAAAGCTCGATTCGACGGTTTGCGGTGGCGGCGGCTCCGCCGAACGGTCCGCCTCCTCCACCGCCGCCCGGCCCGAAGCCGCCGTTGATCGCGTTCGATAACCCGAACAGGGGTGAAGTCAGCGTGCCGATCGGCGCGGCAAGGTTCGTCCGGTTCAGAAGGTTCCGCGCCTGAACCGACAGCGTCAGGTTGTACTTCTTGTTCCCGCCGCCTCCGAAGAACCCGCCCGGGCCTCCCATGCCGCGACCGCCTCCGGGGGGGCCGCCACCGCCTGGGCGTCCCATCGCGCCGCCAAAGCCGCCCGCCGGGGGACCCATCGGTCCCTGCGGAC
>CAYNDS010000243.1:0-6568 GCA_964395885.1 uncultured Solibacteraceae bacterium
AACCAGTAGTCCAAGGAGAATCTAGTGGCTTCCAATCGTGGAGTGGTTTATCTGGCACCGGGTAAAGTCGAGGTGCAGTCGATTGACTTTCCGAAGCTGGCGCTCGGAGACCGGCAGTGCCATCACGGCGTCATCCTGAAGATCGTTTCGACCAACATTTGCGGCAGCGATCAGCACATGGTGCGCGGACGGACGACGGCGCCTGCGGGTCTGGTTCTGGGGCACGAGATCACCGGCGAGGTGATCGAGTGCGGACGGGACGTGGAGTATCTGAAGCCGGGCGATATCGTTTCCGTGCCGTTCAATATTGCCTGCGGGCGCTGCCGCAACTGTAAGGCGGGCCAGACGGGCATCTGCCTGAACGTGAATCCGGCGCGTCCGGGAGCGGCGTACGGCTACGTCGACATGGGCGGTTGGGTGGGGGGACAGGCGGAGTACGTCATGGTGCCCTACGCCGACTGGAACCTGTTGAAGTTTCCCGACCGCGACCGCGCAATGGCGAAGATTCGGGACCTTACGTTGCTGTCGGACATCTTCCCGACCGGGTTTCACGGCGCGGTGACGGCGGGCGTGGGTCCGGGTTCGGTGGTCTACGTGGCGGGTGCGGGTCCGGTGGGCTTGGCGTGCGCCGTGGGTTGTCAGCTGTTGGGGGCCGCGGTGGTGATTGTTGGCGACATGATTCCGGAGCGGCTGGCGCAGGCGAAGAGCTTCGGATGCGAGGTAATCGACGTGTCGAAGGGTGCCTCGATTGCCGAGCAGATCGAACAGATCGTCGGCGTGCCGGAAGTGGATTGCGCGGTCGATTGCGTCGGCTTTGAGGCGCGCGGTCACGGCAAGGACGCGGTGGTGGAGCGTCCGGCGACGGTGTTGAACTCGCTGATGGAGATCACGCGGGCGGGCGGTGCGCTGGGAATTCCCGGACTGTATGTCACGGGCGACCCGGGCGGAATCGACGAGAACGCGAAGATCGGGAACCTGGGCATTCGGATCGGTTTAGGGTGGGCGAAGTCGCACAGCTTCCACACGGGGCAGTGTCCGGTGATGAAGTATCACCGGCAGCTGATGCAGGCGATCCTCTATGAGAAGTGCTTCCCGGCGAAGGCCTGCAACGTGACGACGATCTCGTTGGATCAGGCTCCGGGCGGGTATCAGGACTTTGACAAGGGCGCGGCGAAGAAGTTCGTGATTGATCCGCACGGAATGATCGCAGCGTAAACTTTTTTTCATGGTGCCTGGCACCTCGTATGACGGGTGCCAGGCACCATGAACGTTTGTTCATGTCTCGGGCCTAGCGTTTCTCACTCAAAACAAAGCGTCTTCGCTCATTTTCGAGCGTTCCGTACAGTTCACGGTGCCTGGCACCTTGTATGGCAGGTGCCAGGCACCATGAAGGAAATTTCACCTAAGCGGAGCGTTTGCGGAGACGCGCAGCCGCCAGCGCCAGGGCGGCGAGACCAGCCGCCGCAAGCGTGGACGGCTCTGGCACGGGTTCGGCGGAGATCGCGGTGATGTTGAAGCCGCTGCCCGCGCCGATGGAGCCCGCCAAGGTCGCCTTCCCTGTCATCTGATTCACCGTCCAGAGCGTGTTGCCCGAAGCCAGGTAGGCGGTTCCGGTTGCGCCGGAGATATCGAAGCCGAGCGGTCCATTGCTGGGCACGTTCACGTTCAAGTTGCCCACCTTCTGAATGACTCCGCCATTGAAGGCATTGAAGTTGATCCGCCCCAGGATGTCGAGAACCGGATCAATGAAGAACTGGGTCGTCGTCGTTTGCGTGCCGAAGGTGCTGTTGGTGTAGGACGTTCCGAAGATGGTCGGGGACCCGAGCAGGGGATCGCCATAGGTCAGCGCAGTGTCGCCCATCCCAATCGACGCGCCGGTGTTGGGGTTGACTCGGAAGTTTTGGTCCGTGTCGCTGACAATGCGGATGCGGTCGGCGACGGGGTTGAAGTTCATACCGAAGTGGGTGCCGTTCAGCCCGACGGCGAACGGTCCGGCACCGACGGCGGTGGCGGCGCCGCTGTTCCGGTTGATGCTGTAGAGCCGGCTGGAACTGCCGACTCCGAACAGTTGCCCGGTGGCGGGGCGAAAGTCGATTCCCACCAGCTTCTCGCCCATTTGCAGCCCGCTGAGGGCGACCTGCGAGGTCAGAATCGACGGATTCAGGGACGAGAACGTCACGAGGGTGTTCTGGTCGGTGACACCGAACAGGGTCTCGGCTGCTGCGGGGATGGCGAGCAGGCACACGGTGAGTGCGGCTTTCGGAAAGTGCATAGAATTCCTCCTCTTGTTTGCGGGAGATTGCCCCGCACAGAACCGATACGAGGGCGGAAGAAATTTGGATGTGGGCAAATTGATCCCACCGCGTTACATATGTAAAACTTAAAGAGCGCGCCGCCCCGCACGATAAGACCTCCCAAAGGATCGAACTCGTTTGCGCAAAAAAGCTCTCTCTCTGAGCAGCCTCCTGCTTTTGGCTGCAACGGGCGTGTATGCCCAGCCGCGGATTACCGGCGTGAGCCCAGCATTCGCAAACACGGGGCGTCCGTATTCCATTCGGATTCTCGGTGCCAATTTCACCTCCAACTCCGTCGCGCGATTAAATGGCACAGCGCAGACGACGCGTTTCGTTTCGGCCAGCGAGTTGGTCGCTTCCGGGACAATGACGGTGGCGGCGGGCGGTTCCGCCGTCTTCACGGTGACGCGTTCGTGGGCGCCGACGAGCAACCCGTGGGGCATCCTGGTGGCGCCGCCGGTTTCCGTGACGATTTGGACGCCGTGGACGAGCCTGCGTCTGGGAGACACGGCGCAATTCATAGTGCAGGTGCAGAACCACACGGATCTGAGGGCGGAGTGGCGAGTGAACGGCGTGGTGGGCGGGTCGGCGGCGACGGGGACCATCGACGCCACCGGGCTCTATACGGCGCCGCTGGTGATGCCGGCAGGTCCGGTGCAGGTGACGGCTGTGAGTACGGCGGATGCCACGGCGGTTTCGGCGCCCATCGCCTTGACGCTCACGAATCCGGTGCCGACGCTGGAGTCGCTGTCTCCGGCGAGTGCGGAACCGGGAACGACGGCGACGCTCACGCTGCGGGGCTCGAAGTTCGTGAACGGGGCGCAGGTCTGGGTCGGAACTCAGGCGGTGACCCCTACCTTCGTCAACGATCAGGAACTGCGGGTGATGGTCCAGCTGACGCCGGTTCAGGGAAGGCGGCTTCCGATTTGGGTGCGGAATCCTGCGGGTGGGGGAGACTCCCTGCCGCGCGCGCTGGTGGTGGAGCCCGCAAATCCGCTGGTTCCCTACGCAGACGCGGTGCGCTTTCTGGAGCAAGCCACCTGGGGGGCGACTCCGGCGGAGATCGACCGTCTGCAGAGAATCGGCTACACGAACTGGATCAATGAACAGTTGACGCGTCCGGTGACGCCGGTGCCGGATGCCCTGCCGCCGACGACCGTTCCGGGCTTCAGTTTCCAGTTCAACGAGGGCGTAGAGCGGCTGCGGCAGAACCTGTTGTGGAACGCGCTTTCCGGGCAGGATCAACTGCGGCAGCGGGTGGCGTGGGCGTTGCACCGTTTCGTCGTCGTTTCGAGCAATGAGCTGATGGAATACCGGATGATCGTCCCCTACTGGAGGATCCTGACGGAGGGTGCACTCGGGAACTACCGCACGCTGCTGGGACGGCTGTCGCGCGACCCGTCCATGACCACGTATCTGGACATGGTGAATAGCGGGCGGTCCGCCACTGGGTCGCCGATGATCGCCAATCAGAACTATGCGCGGGAACTGATGCAGTTGTTCACCATCGGACAGGTGGGATTGAATCCGGATGGAACGCCGACCGGGCAGCCGGCTTACACCGAGGAACATGTGGCTGCTTTCGCGCGTGCCTTTACGGGATGGAGCTACGCGCCGCTGTCGGGTTCGCCGCAGTGGATGGCGCCGCTGAACTTTTCGGCTCCGCTGGTGGCCGTCAGCGGGTGGCACGATACGCAGTCGAAGACGCTGCTGAACGGCGTGACGCTTGCGGGCGGCGCCACGGCGGAGCAGGACATGACGGCTGCGCTGGACAACGTGATGGCGCATGCGAATGTCGCGCCATTTGTGAGCTACCGGCTGATTCAAGGACTGGTGAAGAGTGATCCGACGCCGGCGTATGTGGCGCGGGTGGCGGCGGTCTTCAACAACAATGGTGCGGGCGTGAAGGGGGATTTGGCTGCTGTGGTACGGGCCATTCTGCTGGATGCCGAGGCGCGGAGCGCGGGGCCGCAGTCCTTCCGGGAACCGCTGGTCTATGCGCTGAACCTGATTCGGGCGGGTGGCGGCGTTTCCGATGCCACGATGGATGGCGTGATTGCGGCCATGGGGCAGACGATTCTCGGCCCGCCGAGCGTGTTCGGTTACGGGTCGCCAAGCTATCGGCCGCCGGGGATGACGACGCCCGCGCCGGAGATGGCATCGCTGACCGGGCCAGCGGCGATGGAGCGCATCAACTTTGCTTACCGGCTCTATAACGGCGATATGGGCTACCGCGCGTATGTGCCGTCGGAACTCTTCCAACTTCTAGCCGATACGCCGGATGCCCTGCTGGACGCCGTGTCGGTGTTGCTGCACAAAGGGGCGATGCGGCCGGAACTTCGGTCGATCATCCTGACTGCCGTGCAGGCGCAGCCGGACCGCCGGCAAAAGGCGCTGGCGGCGCTTTATCTCGCCTCGGCGAGTTCGGAATACCAGGTGAGGCAATAAGCGATGGCGAATTCGAATTCAGCAATCACGTTCGGCGGGATTCCGAGGAGCCGCCGCGAGTTTCTGCGGCGTGCCAGAGGCTGCTTCAGCGCGATGGCCGCGGCCAGCGCTGTCGGTCCGTTGGGGCAGATGAGCGCCAATGCGCAAACGGCAGACGGCTATCGCGCCCTGGTATGCGTGTTCCTGTTTGGCGGGAATGACTCGAACAACAGTGTCGTTCCGATGACGGCGACCGAGTACACGAACTACGCCACGGCTCGGGGTCCGCTGGCGCTGCCGCAGTCTTCGCTGCTTCCGATTACGGCCAGCGGAGTGGCGCTCGGGCTGCATCCCAGCCTGCGGCCGCTGCAGGAGTTGTTTCAGTTGGGGCGGCTGGCCGTGGTGGCGAATGTCGGAAATCTGGTGATGCCCGTGACGCGAACGGCGTTTCAGAACCGAACCGTGCCGGTGCCGACGTATCTGTTTTCGCATTCCGACCAGCAGTCTCAGTGGCAATCTTCCAATGCGAACGGAGTGTCAGCGACGGGCTGGTCGGGCCGCGCGCTGGATCAGGTTCGAACACTGAACGGAGCGTCGACCTTTCCTTCGGCGATGTCGACGTCGGGCGCGCCGCTGCAGTTGCTGGGTGACCTGACGCGCCCGGCGCAGTTGCCGAGTTCGACGCTGGAATTGCTGGGTTCCGGAACTTTGCCGGGTCCGGCCGCCTTGGAGCGCGGTCTGCAGCAGGTTCTGGCGCTTCCGAGCGGCGCAACACTGGTCCAAACCGCGAATGCGATTCAGTCGCAAGGGCTGGACGCGATGCGCACCGCGACGAATGCTCTGCGGAATCTGACGCCGTTGCAGACGATTTTCCCGGCAACGGGATTGGGCCAGCAACTGGCGCAGGTCTCGCGCTTGATCCAGGTTCGCGGCGCGGCGGGCTTGCAGCGGCAAGTCTTCTTCTGCGCCCAGAGCGGCTACGACACGCACGACACGCATTTGGCGCGGCAGGCGGAGCTGTTGACGGAACTGGCCGATGCCGTGCGCGCGTTCAGCCGGGCGATGGACGAGTTGGGCGTGTCGGACCGCGTTACGCTGTTCACGGAGAGCGAGTTCAGCCGCACGATGCAGGCAAACACGGCAAACGGCACTGACCATGCGTGGGGCGGACATCAGTTTGTGGTGGGCGCCGCGGTGCGGGCGGGACTGTACGGAAGGCTGCCGGAACTGCGGCTGGGTGGACCGGACGATGCCGGCCAGTGGGGTACTTGGATCCCGACGCTGGCCACCGATCAGTACGCCGCGACGCTGGCCCGCTGGTTTGGCGTGCCGGATGCCGCGATGCCCGTGGTGGCGCCCCACATCGGCAACTTCGCGCAGCGTTACTTGAGCTTCCTCGGCTAAACCGCCAGACCATTGCGGAACGCGGGGGCGCTGGGCGACACTAAATGCTTCTGAGCCAGCGATCCTCCTCTTTGCCTGCCCGTCCGCTTCGGATCGGCATCGACGCCCACATTCTTGGCAAGAAGCGCGGCGGCGTCGAGACGTGCGTCCAAAATCTGGTCCTGAGCCTGGCCGAGATGGATCGCTTTCACCAGTACGTTGTTTACGTTGGCGACGGACACACGCTGCCCGCGTCGCTTCCGCCGAACTTCGAGTTGAAGCGATTGCCGCAACTGCCGCTGCCGGTTCAGCGCTTCCTCTGGCTTCCGTACGTCAGCGTTCGTGATCGACTGGACGTGCTGCACGTGCAGCGTGTCGCACCGTCGTTC
Organism: uncultured Solibacteraceae bacterium; assembly: GCA_964395885.1. Taxonomy (GTDB): domain Bacteria; phylum Acidobacteriota; class Terriglobia; order Bryobacterales; family Bryobacteraceae; genus JAPKYZ01. The sequence continues at coordinate 6,494 of CAYNDS010000243.1, forward strand.
AGCCGCGCGCGGGTGGTGGTGCATCTGCACGATGCGATTCAGGCGCAGCTTCCGGACCTGATTCCGCCCTTGAAG
>CAYNDS010000244.1:0-6556 GCA_964395885.1 uncultured Solibacteraceae bacterium
ACCTCTCTCCTGGTAGAAGCTGAAGGATGATCGCAACACTCTTAACCGTCGTTCTGATGGCGCAAGCCACCCCAGCCAAGCGTCCGCCGCGCGTGCCGAAGCCGGGCGTTCCCGCTGTCCAGAAGCCCATGACCGGCATCAAGCCCGAGGCGTCCTTCCCCATCGAGGGGGTTCCGGACTGGAGCGTCATCACCCCCGATTCGGTCTGGATTTCCAATAAGCCGAAGAACACGGTCCACAAGTTGAACATCAAGACGAACACGGTCGAAGCCACCGTCACCGTGGGGCAGAAACCCTGCAGTGGACTCGCGTTCGGATTCGGCAGTGTGTGGGTGCCGAACTGCGGGGACAACTCCCTGTCTCGCGTCGACGCGAAGGAGAACAAGGTCACGGCAACGATCCCCGTCGGACCGGCGAACACAGAAGGTGGACTCGCCTGTAGCCGGGACAGCGTCTGGATGGCCAGCGGAGCGAAGGGCGAGACCGTCGTCCGCATCGACCCCGACACCAATAAGGTAGTGGCCGAGGTGGTCGTCCCCGAGGGCACCTACACTGTCGCCTTCGGTGAAAACGCAATCTGGGCCACCAGCACGACGCAAAGCGTCGTTTCGCGCATTGACCCGCAGACCAACCTGGTGACCGACACGATTCCGGTCGGCAAGAACCCTCGCTTTCTCTCTGTCGGCGAGGGCTTCGTCTGGACGCTGAACCAGGGCGACGGCAGCGTTTCGAAGATTGATCCGAAACTGAAGAAAGTCGTCGCCTCCATCGAAGCCGGCGTTCCCGGTCCGGGCGGCGACATTTCAGCCGGCGGCGGCTCGGTTTGGGTGACCGCGTTTGAGATCCCCATCACGCGTATCGACCCCGAGTCCAACAAGGTGACGCACCAGTTTGCCGGCGATGGTGGCGATGCGATCCGTTTTGGACACGGCTCCGTGTGGCTGTCCAACCTGCGGCAGCAGAACATCTGGCGCATTGAGCCCTGGCGCATCGGCGGCAAAGCCGCAGACTAGAAGACACTGGAAATCATGAGCGAATCCACGACGATCCTCTGGGAAGAGGAGTTGCGTGGCGGCCAAAGCTGGTCGCATCTCTTCCCCCGGGGCACTGCTCTCCGTCTGACTGATCTTCATGGCGGCGCGAATGTCAGTGCCATGTTCTACAATGCTGATGCCCCGGACGAGCGCTACAACATGCCGGATACCCTAAAGGCGCAGCACATCGCGCGCTTGACGGCTGGCTTCTGCCTCTACTCCGACATGGGTCGCGTGCTGGCCTCCATCACGGAAGACACCTGTGGCTGGCATGATCCGATCGGTGGCACCCTCAACGCGCGGCACGTGGCACAGCGCTTCGGCGAGCGCCCGTACCAGTCGCATCGCAATGACTGGTTTCAGAACTCGCGCGATGGACTGCTTTTGGAACTGGCCAAACACGGCCTCGGACCGCGCGATCTCACGCCGACCCTCAACCTGTTCAGCAAGGTGATTGTCGATGAGCGCGGCGCGATGCATTACGTTCCCGGACACTCCGCGGCGGGAGCACACGTCACGCTGCGGTTTGAGATGAATGTCCTGGTCCTGCTCTCGGCCAATCACCACGCCTTGGACCCGTCCACGGAATATGCGCCCCAACCCGTTCATCTGACGGCGTTCCGTGTGCCGGCGCCGGACGCCCACGATCCTTGCCGCTTGTCGCGACCGGAGAACGGCCGCGGCTTCACCCTGACCGAGAGGTACGCACGATGAATCCGATCTACGAAGCCACCATCGCGGCCGGGGACGGTTGGATCCATCAGGTGAAGCAGGGCCAGCGCCTCCGCATCATTGATCTCGAAGGCAATCAGGCGGTCGACACATTCTTCTTCAACGCGCACGACACCGCGGACCGCTACAGCGCCGTTGACACCATCGCCGAACAGGGCAACATCTACCTGACGACCGGGTCCAAGCTCCTCACCCACAACGGCACCGTCCTGATGACCATCGTTGATGATACCTGTGGCCGTCATGACACCCTCGGCGGAGCCTGTTCGCAGGAGTCCAACATGGTTCGCTACGCCATTGAGAAGCGCTACATGCATGCCTGCCGGCAGACCTTCCTGCGCAAGATGCTCGAGTGGGGCGGTGGTCTGGAAAAGCGGGATCTCGGCCACAACGTGAACTTCTTCATGAACGTGCCGGTCACGCCGGAGGGCAAGCTGACGTTTGAAGACGGCCTGTCGGCTCCCGGCAAGTACGTTGAACTCCGTGCCGAAACCGACACCATCGTGCTGATCTCCAATTGCCCGCAGCTCAACAATCCTTGTAACGCTTACAATCCCACGCCGGTCCAGCTTCTGATTTTTGGGAATTGATGTTTGAGAAGGTACTGATCGCCAATCGCGGCACCATCGCCTGCCGCATCATCCGGACTCTGCGCCGCATGGGGGTCCGGTCTGTCGCTGTTTATTCGGAGGCGGACCGGCACTCGCTGCATGTCCGGCAGGCGGACGAAGCATGGGCCATCGGTCCGTCGCCCTCTGCCCAAAGCTATTTGGCGGTGGAGAAGATTCTCGACGCGGCGAAGCGTTCCGGTGCGCAAGCGATTCATCCGGGATACGGCTTTCTGAGCGAGAACGCTGCATTTGCCGAAGAGTGTGAGGCAGAGGGCTTCGCCTTCATCGGACCAACGGCGGCGAACATGCGCGACTTCGGCTTGAAGCACCGCGCCCGCGAACTCGCCATCGCTTCCGGCGTTCCCTTGCTCCCCGGCACCGGCCTGCTGTCCGATGCCGCGGCAGCCGCCGTCGTCGGCTTTCCGCTCATGCTGAAGTCGACCGCGGGTGGCGGCGGGATCGGCATGCGCGTCTGCCGCAGCGCGGACGAGTTGACAGAAGCCTTCGAGGCCATCGAACGGCTGAGCCGTGCCAACTTCAAGGACGGCGGCATCTACGCCGAACGCTTCGTCGAGCAGGCTCGCCATATTGAAGTGCAGGTCTTCGGGGACGGGCGCGGCCGCGTCGTCACGCTGGGAGAGCGAGACTGCTCCGCGCAGCGGCGGAATCAGAAGGTGATCGAAGAGACGCCAGCCCCGGGCCTTTCGCCCCACACCCGCCAGGCTCTCTTGGACGCGGCGCAGCGTCTGTGCAGCGCCGTCTCATACCGGTCTGCCGGCACGGTCGAGTTCCTCTACGACGCCGCAACCGGCGACTTCTACTTCCTCGAAGTCAACACACGTCTGCAGGTGGAGCACGGCGTCACCGAAGAAGTCACCGGCGTGGACCTCGTCGAATGGATGATTCGGCTCGCCGCCGGCGAAGACCCCATTCGCGAAACCACACCCACCGGCGCTTCCATTCAGGTGCGCCTCTACGCGGAGTCTCCGCTCAAGAACTTCCAGCCGAGCGCCGGCGCCCTTACCACCGTCGCCTTCCCCTCCGATGTCCGCGTCGAAAGCTGGGTGGAGAGCGGCTCAGAGGTTCCCACCTTCTACGATCCATTGCTCGCCAAGCTGATCGTGCGCGGCGAGGATCGAAATCAGGCGGTGGAGAAGCTCTCGGCAGCGCTGGCGGGCACCACCTTGGGCGGCCTGGAAACCAACCTCGATTACCTGCGCCGGATCACCGCTGACCCCACGTTCATCCAGGGTGGATTCCCGACGGCCTATCTCCGCCACCTCGACTACGTCACCCGCGCCATTGAAGTGATTGAGCCCGGTACGCAAACCACCATCCAGGACTGGCCCGGTCGGCTGGGCATGTGGGACGTGGGTGTTCCCCCCTCAGGCCCCATGGATGACCTCTCATTCCGGACCGCGAATGAGATCGTCGGTAATCCACCCGGCACACCGGCACTCGAGATGACCTTGATTGGGCCGACGCTACACTTCCATCACGATGCGTGGATTGCGGTCACCGGCGCCGATATGGGAGTACCGCGCGGCCAGGCGATCGCCGTCCAGCGCGGCCAGACCCTGGAGTTTCGCGCGGTCGAGGGAGCGGGCGCCCGCGCCTATCTCGCCATTCGCGGCGGCTTTGATGTTCCCGAGTATCTGGGTTCTCGCAGCACGTTCATCCTCGGCAAGTTCGGTGGACATGCCGGCCGGGTGCTGCGCACGGGAGACCTCCTTCGCTTCCATCCGCAGCCCGGAACACCGGCTGAGACCACTTCGTCCCTGCCCGCGCTCACGCACGCCTGGGAAATTGGCGTCACCTACGGACCCCACGGCGCACCGGATTTCTTTACCGAAGCCGATATCGAGATGTTCTTCTCGACCAATTGGCGCGTGCACTACAACAGTGACCGAACCGGCGTCCGGCTCATCGGGCCTAAACCGCAGTTTGCCCGTCCGGACGGCGGAGAGGCCGGCCTTCACCCTTCCAACATTCACGACAACGCCTACGCGGTCGGCACCGTCGACTTCACCGGCGACATGCCCATCATTCTCGGACCCGACGGCCCCAGTTGCGGAGGCTTCGTCTGCCCGGCCACCATCGTCGCCGCGGAGCGCTGGAAGATGGGCCAACTGAAGGCCGGCGACACGGTCCGCTTCGTCCGCGTCAATGCGGAGCCGCCCATTTTGCGGCAGGCTCCCGGTGTCGTCGTCCGATCGGACGGTGATCGGAATCTGCTCATCGAGTTCGGCGAGAGCCGCCTCGACTTCGCGCTCTCGCTCCGTGCGCATGCCCTACGGCGCCGGCTCCGTCACCCCGGCATCATCGATCTCACACCGGGCATCCGCTCCCTGCAGATCCACTACGACACTTCGAAGTTGTCCCGTGAGCACCTGTTCGAACTCATCGACGCCGCGCAGGCGGAACCGGTGGACCGCGTCGCCTCCCGTGTCGTTCACCTCCCACTCAGCTGGGACGACCCGTCCACCCGCGAAGCGATTCGCCGCTATATGCAAGGCGTGCGAGCCGACGCGCCGTGGTGCCCCTGGAACATCGAGTTCATTCGCCGCATCAACGGCCTCGCCTCCGTGGAGGACGTCTACCGCATTGTGTTTGAAGCCAGCTGGCTGACCCTGGCGCTGGGCGACGTGTATCTCGGCGCGCCCGTCGCAACGCCCCTCGACCCGCGGCACCGGCTGGTCACGACCAAGTACAATCCGGCCCGCACCTGGACCCCGGAAAACGCGGTCGGCATCGGCGGCGCCTACCTGTGCGTCTACGGAATGGAAGGCCCGGGCGGCTATCAGTTCGTCGGCCGCACGACGCAGATGTGGCGTCCCTGGCGCCGTCCCAACCCCTGGCTGCTCGACTTCTTCGACCGGCTTCGGTTCTACCCCGTCTCCGCGCAGGAACTGCTGGAGCTTCGCGAGGACCCCAACTTTACGCCGCGCTCGGAAGCCGGTGAGTTCTCGCTGTCCGAGCATCAGGCCTTCCTCCGCACCATCGAACCAGAGACCCGCGCCTTCGAAGCCCAGCGCACCGCCGCCTTCGCCGAAGAACGCGCGCGCTGGGGCGACTACATCGCGCCGGAACTCGACGACGCTCCTCCGCCCGCTGAAGATGAGCTTCCGCCGAACTGTCGCGCCGTCCGGTCTCCCATCGCCGCCAGCGTCTGGAGCATCGGCATTGAACCCGGACAGACCGTCAAGGCAGGCGAACGCGTAGTCATTCTGGAGGCCATGAAGATGGAAGTCGCCGTCAGCACCCCCGCCGCCGGCGTCGTCCGCAAAGTGCTCTGCCAGCCCGGCGCCCTGGTGACGCCCGGACAAACTCTCGCGATTGTGGAGGTGGCGCCGTGAGCATCGGTCAGCGCCCCGTCTGGATCTCCGCCGTCCCGGACCACCCGGTGGGCGACGGTCCGCTGAACGGGCTCCACTTCGGTGTCAAGGACAACATTGACGTCGCGGGGGTCCCCACCACCGCCGGCTGTCCAGCGTTCGCCTCGACACCCTCACAGTCTGCCGCCGTGGTCGCGGCTCTCGAATCGGCCGGAGCCAAGGCGGTGGGCAAGACCAACCTGGATCAATTCGCCACCGGTCTGGTGGGCGTCCGTTCGCCCTATGGCGCCTGCTCCAGCGTGTTCGACCCGGCCTATATCTCCGGCGGCTCGAGTTCCGGTTCCGCCGTCGCCGTCGCGTCGCGTCAGGTGGACTTCGCCCTGGGAACGGACACCGCCGGTTCCGGACGCGTGCCCGCCGCCTGCAACGGCATCATTGGCCTGAAGCCGACTCGCGGCGTTTTCAGCATGCGCGGCGTCGTCCCCGCCTGCCGCAGCCTGGATTGCGTCTCGCTGTTCACCCGCGACATTTCCCTGGCCGCGCGCGTCTTCGACGTGGCCGCCGCCTTTGACCCTGGCGATTGGTCCGCCCGCCGGATGGTGGATGCTGCCGCTCCGTGGGCCTCCGGTTCTTTCCGCTTCGGCGTCCTTCCGGCTGCCCAGCGGGAGTTCTTCGGCGACGACGCAGCCGCCGCGCTCTATGCCCACGCCATCGAACAGGCGCGCCAGTCCGGCGGCCAACCCGTCGAGTTCGACTACACTCCGTTTCGCGACGCCGCGCAGTTACTCTACGCGGGTCCCTGGGTGGCGGAGCGTCTGGCCGCCATTGAAGAGTTTGCCCATGG
>CAYNDS010000245.1:0-6197 GCA_964395885.1 uncultured Solibacteraceae bacterium
ACCTGATTCCGCCCTTGAAGCGTGCCCTGTTGACGAGGCTGTTTCGAGCAAGTGGCGAGAGGGCATGGCGGGTGGTGACTCCGTCGGAAACCAGCCGGCAGGACATCGCGCGAGCCTATTCGATTGCGCTCGAGAAGATCTTTGTTGTTCCGAACGGGATCGACCATTCGTTCTTTTACCCGGAGCCGGACCGCGCGGCTTGTGAGGCCGCGGCCAATGGATGCGGGATCACGGGACCGTACGTTCTGTACCTCGGCGCGGTGGAGCGTCACAAGAATGTGCACGTGCTGGTGGACGCGTTCGCAAAGGTTGCGAGCCGCCATCCGGACCTTCGCCTTCTGGTTGCCGGGAAGTGGCGTGCCGAGACGCAAGGCGGCTACCTGGATGAGTTGCGGGAAAACGTGAAGCGCCAGGGACTGTATGAACGGATTCGGTTTGTGGGGCATGTGCGCCGGGAGTCGGCGCGGCTGCTGTTGAACGGCGCGTCGATGTTTGCGTTTCCTTCGGCGGCGGAAGGCTTCGGGTTACCGCCGCTGGAAGCGATGGCGTGCGGCGTGCCGGCGATCGTGACGGACTCTCGTGTGTTCCGCGAGACCTGTGGTGACGCGGCGCTGTTCGTGGAGCCGAATTCGGCATCCAGCTTGGCGGAGCACATCAGCGCGGTGGCCTCGAGTGCCGTGCTGGCGCGCGAGCTGCGAGAGAAGGGTCTGGCTTGGGCGGCGCAGTATCGATGGAAGCGGTCGGCGGAGCGGCTTCTTGCCGTCTACGCGGCTGCGGGCGCGGGCGAGAGCGTTTCGGCAGCCATCTGATCGGCGGCGACCTTCGGCAGGTTGTTGAGAAGGCTGCCAACGATGGTAAAGGTGTAAAGCAGCGGATCGAGCCAGAGTGCCCAATCCGTCATCATCATCCCCAGCAGACCCAACATGCCGATAGACGCGCCGATGGTCACGGCGCGGAAGCGTTCATCACGGACGCGGATGGAGCGTAGCGACCCGCGCGCCGCCCAGGTGAGAAACCAGAGGAAGGCAAGTAAACCAAGCGCTCCCGTCTCGGCCATCAGCAGGATGTAGAGATTGTGCGTGACCCAGACCCAGTGGAAGCCCTCGACTTTGGCGCCCTGCAATCCGGCGCGGGTGAACTCTCCGGCGAGCGCGTCTTCCAGCGAATCGCCAAAGTTGATGTTGGTATCGCGCAGGTAGAGCGGGAAGTTGGCGAGTCCGATGCCGACGAAGGGGCGCTGCTGCCAGATGTCGACACCGATCTCCATCATCTTCACGCGCCAGTCAACGGCGGTGTTGAAGTCCGATTGGATGCGCGCCTGCAGCCGGTCCAGAACGAACAGCAGTCCGATGCCGGCAATGACACCGACGATGGCGCCTCCGCCGAGAACGCGTTTCAGCGACACGAGCCGGAACCCGGCGAGAGCGGCAGCCAGCAGCGTAAACTCGACGACGGTAATCAGCCAGGGCATGCGGGACTTGGCCAGCACCAGCGCCAGGATGCCGGCGGCCGCCGCGCCACCGCAAAGCAGCTTGGCCCACCAGGGGCGCAGCACGATGGCCATGGTGGCCATGAGCGGCGTGAGCAGCAGCATGTAGCCGGAAAAGAGGCTGGCGTGTGCCAGCAGTCCGTTGGCGCGTGCTTCGGCATCCCAGGACTCCAACTGATAGTTGCCCACCCAGCCGCGCACCTGCGCCAGCCCGTAGGCGGACTGGAAGATCATGCTGAAGCCGAGCGCGGCGATGACGAACCACCATTCCCGCCTGCTGAAGTTGTAGCGGCAGTAGATCATCATCAGCGGGAGCTTGGCCAGGCGGATGACCTCATACATGGCCCAGTCGGTCCGCTCTGCCTGGAGGGCGGAAACGAACGCGACCAGCACCAGGGGAACGATGAAGAACAGATTGGGCGGCGCCTGCGCCTGAGGACTCTTCTTCAGGACCGCGGCTTCAAAGAACCAATACAGCATCGCGCCGAGGAAGACGGCGTCGTGGATGTTGACGTAGAAGCCCTGGAAGCCGGCCATCGAGGGGATCGGGAAGATCACGCGGAAGTAGCCGAGCGACAGAATCCAGGTGACGATCAAGGCCAGCTTGGCCTCGCGCGTAATCGCGCCCAGGGGAACCAGGCTGACCGCGGCGACGGCGATGAGCAGTCCCTTCAGGGGCAGGTTGGAGAGTCCGGCGGCGATCACCGCTGCAGCCGCGCTGGCCGTGGCGATCACGGCGAAGCGGGCTGCGGCGCTGGTGATCGCGACGGTCACGCTAGTACTCGGACAGGGAACCGACTCGCTTGGTGAGGCGCACAGCCGAGTTGAAGCCCACCATGCCGATGGTCTGCATGACGACCGCGAAGATCGCCAGCTTGCCGAGAATCGGCGCCAATTGCAGCAGCGATGCGCCCTGCAGCAGAGCCAGCCGCATGCCCTCAAGAGAGTGCGTCAGCGGAATCAGCGCGCCGACGTTCTGCACCCACGGCGGCAGAACACTCACCGGGAAAAGCACTCCGCTGACGAGGATGACGCCGTAGCCGACCAGGTTCATCACCGCCTCGCCGCGCTTCATCAGCAGCACAACACCGGCCCAAAGTATGCCGATCCCCATGAAGCAGAGCACGGTCATGAGAAAGATCACCAGAGCCGAGATCATGTTGGCGCGCTGCAGGTCGACGCTGTACAGAACCGAGCCGACGATCAGGTACAGCGTGAGACGCGCGGCACTGAACAGATAGGGCCAGATGGACGAGTAGACCAGAATCGAAACCAGATTGACCGGGGACATGAGCGTGGTTTCCAGCGTGCCGGTCATCTGGCCTTCTCGGATTTGCTGCGCGAAGGTCGTAAGGCTGAGCGTGACGCAATCCGTCAGCGCGACACCGATCAGCAGGAAGGCGAGGAAGCTTCCGCCGTAGCGGGCGAGGGCCGGGATTTCCTTTTCGCCGAAGGTGCGGCCGAGGAAGTAAAAGACGGTGAGGATGGTGAACACCTCAACCAGAGAAAGCGCGAAGGCCAGCCGGTAGCTGACGGCGATCAAAGCGTCGCGCTTGAGGAATGCGAGAGCGACTCTCATCGGGTTGCCTCCGCCGCTGCCGCGGCCTGCTTGTCGCCCAGAACGAGGGCGCAGAAGATGTCATCGAACGGAACTTCTTCGGAGTCGCAGTGCTCGATCTGTCCGCCGCGGTCGATGATGGTGCGCAGGGCGTAGTTCAAAGCATCGCCTTCGTGCCGAGTGCGCAGCTTGACGGTGGTGACGCCGTCCTCGACGGTCTCGACAGTGGCGTCGAAGAGACCGAGGTCGGGGTCGATCTCAATATCGGCGATCGAAGCGGCGCCGCGGAAACTGATGCGATGCACAGCGTAGTCGTGCTTGCGGAAGTCCTCGCGGATCTGTTCGATCGTACCGAGGGCAATCACGGTGCCGCGATTGATGATCATGACGCGTTCACAGAGCTGTTCGGCTTCGTACAACTGGTTGGTTGCCAGCAGATGAGCCTGCATGGGGGAGCGATTCTCCTGAATCCAGTGCCGGATGCTCTGTGCGCTGAGCGGGTCGAGCGCGCGTGTCGGTTCATCGTAGAGCACGACGCGAGGTTCATTCATCAGCCCGCGGGCGATAGCTAACTTCTGCTTCATGCCGGAGGAGTAGCCGAGAAACTGACGGTCTGCCGCGTAGGTGAGACCCAGCACTTCCAGCAGCATGGTGATCCGCTCTTCGGCAAGCTGATGCGGCAGGCCGTACAACGCGGCGAAAAAACGGAGATTCTGCCGCCCCGTGAGCCGCCAGTAAAAGCTGCGCTCATCGCTGGTGACCAGGCCGAGCGAGCGGCGAGCATCGCGAGATTGCTCGACGACGTCGAAGCCGTTCACGCGCACCGTGCCCGATGTCGGCGAAAGCAGCGTGGCAAGGATCTTCAGCAGCGTAGTCTTGCCCGCGCCATTGGGGCCGAGGAGCCCCCAGGTTTCACCAGCGCGAATCGAGAAGGATACATCGCGGAGCGCGTACCGCAGCGGTTTGTTGCGGCCGAAGATGCGATAGCCGCCATAGCTTTTCGATACGGACACGGCCTCGACGGCAGCTGTTGTGGATGCACTCATGTTTGCTTCCTCCTTCACGCTCGCGCGGCCTCCTGCAGGACTTGATTGCGGGTTTGGGACGCACCAAACAGCGCCCCCGCGATAACGGTCAACATTACGGGAATCACCACCACGGAATAGCGAACAACGGAGACCACGGGCAAGTGGCCGGCGTAGAACACAACGGCGAGCACGAGCGCGGCCACAATCTCGCGCCGCCAGCCTTCACGGCGGACCAGGCGGTAGAGGCAGAAGCTGAACAGTGCAAGCAGCGGGAAGTTCAGCACGGCCATCGCAAGGGTCTTGGTTCGGTTCTCGCTCCAGAACCAGAAGAATGCGGCATCGAGTGCGAGTTTCTTGATCAGGAAACCGGGATCGCGCAAGTATGTGTCGCGCGACGTCTTGCCCATGCGCTCATTGACGATGATCTCGGTGCGCCATCCATCGGGCTTGCCGCCGGCGTGTTCCCGGATGATCTGGTCTGCCTCGCGTCCGGCAATCTCCCAGCTGGGGGGGAAGCCCCAGGGCGAGTTCGGAAGGTTTTCAATGAACACGTCGCCGACGCGCATGTTGAAGCCGAGGTGGCCATGCACCGGAATGAACTGGCCTGTCAGAGCGTAATTGCGATAGCTCCAGGGAGCAATGATCGCAAGCGGGAGCAGCAGCATGACAGGCAACGCGGGCCAGTTGCGGCGCGGGTTAGTCCACCACACCAGGACGGGGGCCAGCAACGTGAGCGGTAGAAACGTACTCTTGGCCAGGCAGGCAAGTCCGCCAAAGATGCCCATGATGACGGCGCGGCCAGAACCTGGCTGTTGAATGTAGCTGGTCATGGCCCACAGCAATCCGGTGAAGAGGAACACGACCAGCGTTTCGATCCAGATGCGGCTGGAGTACCACAGCGTCAGCGGGTGCAACGAGTAGGCGAGGCTGGCCAGAACTCCAATGCGAACGTTCCACCACCGGTGGCCCAACTGAAACACCAGCCAGGCCGAGCCGGCAAACAGAAGCACCTGGAGAATCTGTGCGCAATAGGGCCACCACCCGTTGCTGAGGTGTAATGTCGCCGCGACCATGGCGGAGTAAAGTGGGCCGCGCGTGATCGTCGGCTCCACACTCTGCGGATAGTAGGCGAAAGTATTGATCTTGTAGATGCCCCAGGCGAGCGTGCCGTAGAGATCGGGATCGAGCACGGCCCCGGTGGAGCCGGCAATGCGCGGATACAGCCCAAAGGTGAACGCGGAAGAGGTCAGCAGTCCGAAGAGGGCGAGGAAAAGGCCGATCCGCGCGGGGTTCATTGCGCCTCCACGACGGAGCGGTAGATCCAGCGCGGGATGAAGCGCTTCTGACGGTTCAGCACAACGCCCGCGATGCGGACTTCCTCGGCGGCCCAGTCTCGCTGGAGCCGTTCCAGTTCCTCGTACCGGATCGCCCCGGCTTCGATGATCAGAACGACGCCATCCGCGGAACCGCTGAGGGCCAGCAGGTCGGGGTCGGTGATGACAGGCCCATCGATCAACACGACGTCGAAGGCTGTCCGCAGTTCGGCAAGAACCTCGCCTATGCGCGCGGGGGGCAAGGGGGAGCCGGGTTCCAGCGGAAGATAGCTGACTCCGGAGGCGCTTTTCTGCACGCAGGAGAGGGCCGGAGTGGACGGAGCGCACCGGTTGAGGGTCTGCGCCGTGCTGAGATTCAAGCGGTCGAGAATGGAAGCTTGCGCCGGATCGGCCTCAATCACCAAGGTGCGCAACCGGTAGCGTTCGGAGAGGTGCTCCGCAATGGCGAGGATCGCCGTGGTGGTTCCCGCGCCCCGGTTCGAGCCGGAAAACAGCAGCGCAGTGCCGCCGCGGGCCGCTGCCTTTGAAACCGTCCAAGCTGCCTTGCGGAAGCTGTCGGGCGGAGGCTCGGTCGTTGTCTTCTGGAACGGCAGACCGCGCCGCTCCACTTCCGGCACGATCTCCCAAACGCTAGCTTTGACTCGTGATTCGATGTCCGATGCGGTCAGCACGCGGTGGTCGAGGAACTCCGCGATGCCTGCATAGGCGATCGCCAAAAGCAGGGAGAGCAGTGCCGCCAGGCCGATCAGGCGCGTCTTGGACCTGTCTCTTATACACATCTGACGCTG
>CAYNDS010000245.1:6207-6502 GCA_964395885.1 uncultured Solibacteraceae bacterium
TCAGGCGCGTCTTGGACATCCCGCTGGCCTCGGTGGGCACTGTCGCGTGCTGGACGATGGCGATGCTGTCGATCTTCTCGCGATCCATGATGGACGACGTGATCGCGTCGTTGGCGCTGCGCGCGCTGTTGACGTAGGCCTCTTCCAGGATCTTCACGTTCCGCTTCAGCGACTGAAGCTGACCGGCCTTGTCCTGCAGGCTTTGCACCTGCCGTTCCATTTCAGAAACCATCCGCGCGCGCTGATCAAACGTGGCCTGCCGATCGGCCTTGACCGATTGCAGGTGTGCCAGCAC
>CAYNDS010000246.1:0-6463 GCA_964395885.1 uncultured Solibacteraceae bacterium
CTGCAAGCAGGTGTCGACTTCGCGGTGATCGAAGCGACCACGGTCCCGCCGCAATCCGTGGTGATTCCGGAGCCATCCACGCTGCTCGGCGCAGCTTTGGGCGTCGGCCTTTTGCTCGCAAGGACTCGGCGGTAGCTACCAATGCGCCTGGCATTCACAATCTCACTTTTCGCCTCACTCGGCCTCGCGCAGAGCGTTACCTGGCAGCCGAACGCCGCGCCCACACCGGCGAGGCCCGGGACGACAGTTACGGTGACGGGCTCCGGTTTCCCGGCGGGCACCATCGATCTCGCCTCCCTGGTGGTCACGCTGGAACCCCGCACTCCAGGAGCCGGTCCCACCGTCACTTTTGCCGCGGCGACGTTGCAGACGGTTCTGGGAACCACGCGGCGCGTCGGATTCACTATCCCGGCCAGCATGCCGCTCATGGCAGCGGCGGACTACCTCGTCAGCGTCGCGGGCGGTTCGGGACCAACCGCCTTCACGAGCGCCAATAAAGCGGCCTTGCGCATCGAAGCGGGCACCGCCACGTGGACCGTGACGCCGGAACAGCTTGGCCTCGGCCTGTCGGCCACGGTCCGGATCACCGCTCCGCCCAACACGTTCGTCGCTGGAGCCACCACGGCCGCGTTCGGCGCTGGCGTTCGCGTCGGCGGTGCGGCCGCGGGCACTCCTGGCGTGGTCAACGTTCCTGATACGCAGACGGCACTTGTTCCGGTCCAGGTCGAGAATAACGCCGCGCTCGGCGCTCGCGACATTACGGTTCGGGTAGCGTCCCTGACGATGACCTTGCCGGGTCGGTTCACGGTGGTCGCTGCTCCGGCCACGCCGCCGCCCAGCACCGCGCCCACGCTCACCTCCGTGCTGCCGAACCTGGCGAACCCAGGCGGCACGCTGACCATCGCTGGCACCGCATTCCCGAACCTGCCGATCACCGCCAGCCGAGTCACCGCCCGGCTGGAGCCTGCTACACCCGGTGCGGCTCCGTCGCTGAACCTGCCCGCGAGCTCGATCAACCCGGCCACGGGCACAGATCGAACGTTTCAGGTGGCTCTGCCGACAACCCTGTCCGTCGCGCAGGCGACGCAGTACTTCCTCGGGATTAGCGGCACCACGGACTCCGGACTGGTATTCGCCTCCACGAACCGACTGGCGCTCATCATCGCCCCCGCCACCGGAGCGCCGCGCCTCATCTCCCTCTCTCCCGCCACCGGAACGCCCGGTCAGACCCTCACGGTCACCATCACGGGCGAGAACTTCCCGGCCGTACCGAGCCTCCCCGTCAGCTTCGGAGCGGGCATCTCCGTCGGCGGCCTCGCGGAAGGCTTGGCTGGGCAGGCGACGCGCGTGAACGCGACGACACTCTCGGCGAGCATTCGAATCGGTACCGCAGCGGCCACCGGCGCCCGAGCAGTCATCGTGGCGTTGCCCACCGGCCAGACCCTGACCTCGCCAGTCCCATTCGTCGTCGGCGGAGCGGACGCCACGCTCACTTCCGTCATCCCCAACTTCATCGTCGCGGGCACGCCGACCGTCCTCACCATTCGCGGCACGAACAGCAGCTTCGCCGCCGGCCGCACCCAGGTGAGCTTCGGCGACGGCGTTACGGTGTCCAACCTAACCGTCGCTTCGGCAACGCAGCTTTCCGTTACCGCGCAAGCTTCGCTGACTGCGACCCTTGGCGCTCGAAACCTGACTGTGACCACGGACGGTCGCGCCCTCGTCCTGCCGAACGCGTTGACCGTAAACGGAGCCGGGCGGCTGCTCAGCCTCTCGCCCCCGACTGGCTCCACCGGTACCAGCTTCACCATCACCGTCACCGGCGAGCGGACCGCCTTTCAGACGCAAGGCATGACGGCCAACCTCGGCTCCGGGATCAATCTCGGCTCCATCGTCGCCAGCAGCCAGACTAGCTTCACCGCACGCGTCGAAATCCTGCCGACTGCCCCTGCCGGAAGTCGGACGCTGACCGTCGCCTATGGCGGGCAAACCCTAGCGCTGGCCGATGCATTCACCGTCACCGGACCAACGATTAGCATCCTGACGCCGACCAACCTCAGCTTCGTCAACACGCCGGCGATCACCGTCACCGGGCGGGTCTCCGACCAGCGGGCCACCATCGCCGTGAACGGCATCACCGCCCCGAACACATCCGGCAGCTTCACCACCTCCGTCCCGCTGCAGGAAGGCAACAACACCATCTCCGCCGTGGCGACGACGCCCGAGGGTGCGGCCGTCTCGTCGAGCATCCAGATCACGCTCGACACCACACCACCCCGCATCGCCATCCTGTCGCCCTCACCGAATCAGGAGACCACGGAAGCCAGCATCTCCGTCACCGGGTCCGTGAACGACATCGTTGTCGGCACGGTGAACGACCAGGAGGCGCAGGTAACGGTAAACGGCGTCCGCGCGGCGGTTGCCAATCGATCGTTCGAGGCGCGCAACGTGCCGGTGGCGCTCGGGTCGAACACCATTCGTGTGGAAGCGCGCGACCGGGTCGGCAATCCGGCCTCCGCCACGGTCACCGTCGCCCGCAAGGCAATGGGGCTGCTAAAGATGAGCATCGTTTCCGGCAACTACCAGTCCGCGCCCGTGATGAACGTTCTGGCGCAGCCGCTTGTTGTTCGGCTGACCGATGACTTTGATCAGCCCATTGCGAACCGGTCGGTCTTCTTCCGGGTGGCGCAGAACAACGGGCTGGTCGGGGCGGCATCGAACGACGCCAGCAAGACCGCGGTGGAGGTGAAGACGGACGCCAGCGGCCAGGCGCGTGCGTTCTGGAAGCTGGGTGAACGCTCCGGCGCGGGGAACAACCGGGCAGAGGCGTACACCACCGGGTTGACCGCGCCTGCGGTTTTCTCGGCATCCGGGACGAATGGGACTCCGACGCGCATCGTCATCGACTCGGGACTAAACCAGACCGGCGCAGTGAACGACAAATTGCCGCTGCCGTTTGTCGCGGTCGTGACGGACGCGAACCACAATCGGCTGGGCGGCGTGCCGGTGACCTTCACCGTGCGGCAAGGTGGCGGCAAGATCGACGGACTCGCCGAGAAGACATTCACGTCCGACAGCGATGGTCGGGTGGCCGCGGTACTCGAGCTGGGACCAAACGAGGGGATTGAGAACAACGAAGTCGTCGTCAACTTTTCGGGGAATACGAATTCACCGGCCATCTTCACCGCAACGGGCCGCATTCCGCGACTGCTAGCCGACACGCGCGTGACCGGGACCGTCTTCGATAACGCGAATCAGCCCATTCCGGGCGTGACGATGCGGCTATATCGGATTCAGCAAGGGACGACAACGAACCTGCCGGTGCAGGTCGGGACGCCAGTGCAGACAAACGACAAGGGCTACTTCGAGATGGTGGGTGCGCCGGTCGGAGTCTTCAAGCTGATGGCTGACGGGACGACTGTTCCGGGGGCGAAGAAGTATCCGACGCTGGAATTCGATCTGACAATCGTCTCGGGGAACAACAACTCAATCGGCTCGCCGATTTACCTGCCCGTGCTGGATACGGTGAACCGGCTCTGCGTGGATGAGGCCACCGGAGGAACGCTGACTTTGCCGGATGTGCCAGGCTTCTCGCTGACCGTTGCTCCGGGGTCGGCAACTTTCCCTGGTGGGTCGAGAAAGGGTTGTGTGTCGGTGACTCCGGTCAACATCGACAAGGTTCCGATGACGCCCGGCTTCGGGCAGCAGCCACAGTTCGTGGTGACGATTCAGCCAGTTGGAACGAGTTTTCATCCGCCAGCAGCACTTTCCATACCCAACACAGACGGCCTTCTTCCACGAGCAACGACGGAGCTCTACAGCTACGACCACGACCTCGCGAGCTTTGTGTCCATCGGTCAGGGCGTGGTACATGAGGACGGTCTGCGAATTCAGAGTCTTCCCGGTAATGGAGTGACGAAGGCCGGTTGGCATTGTGGTGGTAATCCTCTTCCAACAGGGCAGGCATGCCAATGCGCTAAGTGTGAAGTGTGCGTTCGCGGGTTGTGTCGTCCTGTTGAGGTTCCGCTTTATCCGGAACTATTCGCAACTGACGCTACCGTGCCCGCCTGTGGAGCTTGCGAAGACAGAAATGATAATCCTAACGATTGTTTAAAGCAGGTCTGCAGGGGCGGAGTACTCCGGGAGGAGCCAGACGATTCTGAGCGTCCGGATGGCCCCAAGCAGCCAGGTGTTGCACAGTTAGATACATTTATCGGCGTTCCGAGCACAATAGGAAAGATCCTGCCGATTAGCGGTCGGCTTTCTCTCAAGGGATCGATAAGAGGCACGCAATACGATAGGTGCTGCCAAGGGAAGAAAGAGAAGACTACGACTGCTGTTGGACGTGTGACTGTCGAAGCCGAGCTAAGTGCTGGGCTGACTATACCCGGTGGCTTCCCGTGTGCTTGGGCGATGGTGTACAGCGCGGGCGTTGTCGAGTGCGGGTTTTCTGGAGACGTAACGGCCATTAGCATCCCGACTCAAACTGTGTTGTCGCTTTACGAGAAGGATGATTGTAAACAAGTGGAGACATTGAAGTCGGTGTCAACTGTTTATGTTGAAGAGGGGAAGCAGTTCGGTCTTAAAGTAAGAATGGGCGATCAAGAATTCAGAGGGCTTACAACTGCTGCCAAGTGGAGCGGCACAATCGCCTTCATTTATGACTACCGCAACACGCAGCTCTGTATCTCGGGCGAACTGGTTGAACTAGAGAAAGGCCCATTCGACTTATCTTTTAGAGAGACCGGAAGCCGTAGGCCTATCGATACATGTTTTCCCTAGCGAAGTTCTTCACTCTCGTGCTAATCGGCTCAGCGTTAAGTCAGGCTGAGTGCATAGTCCGCTTAGCTAATCGGGTAGCAAGTGTGGACGGAAAAGGCCGCTGGTCTATGCTGAACATCCCGGCTGGTTTGGGGCGAAGCAAAGCAACAATCTCGTGCGCGACTGATCGCTTAGTTAGTACAGAATTTACCGAAGCACGTGCGGTAAGCGACGGAGCTACTACGCAATTCATGACCAGATCGCGAGCGGCTGCCAGTGAAGCGATTGAGTCTATCGTTGTCATTGGTATACCAGCGACTATGGAAGCAGATGTCGCCATCCAAGTCTTCGCTTTGTTTGGCGGAGTGGATAGTGCTTGGCGTGATATATCTGACGACCCCGGTCTGGTCGTTGCATCGAGTAGGTCTGACGTTATTCAGGTACGAGACAGAACTCGACTCGTGCGCACGGGTTCAGGCGCTTCCCTCGTATCAGTTCGAGTCGACGGCAACGTTTGGGCCGGCGTGGTTCGTACGATGTTGCGCGGATCGGATTCAGATAGCGACAGCATCTCCGACGACGCCGAGATCCGCCTCGGCCTCAACCCCAACGACCCCGCCGACGCACTCCAGGATCCCGACCAAGACGGCCTAAACAACCTCGACGAATTCCGCCAAGGTACCGACCTCCGCAACCCCGACACCGACGGTGACGGCCTGAAAGACGGCGAGGAGATCCTGCGCGGCACCAACCCGCTGCTCCGCGACACCGACGGCGATGGCGTGCCGGACGGGCTTGAGGTCACGATGTCGACTAACCCGCTCGACCGCAACTCCGTCAACCTTGCCGGAGCGGTCGAACGCGTCATCGTCACCCCGCCGCAGGGCTACCTCATCGTCAACTCCGTTAGCTTTGAAGCGCCCACGCTCCAACTGCGCGCGACGGCAACGCTCCGCGACGGCTCGACGCTCGACTTCACGCCGCGCAGCCGAGGCACTCGCTACCAATCGTCGGACCTACGGGTATGCAACTTCGGCCCGGAAGACGGCCGGATCTACGCGGGCAACGCGGGTACCTGCAACATCACTGTTACGACGCCGGTCGGCAGTGCCGTTGTTCCAATTCGCGTGGAAAGCTTCACGCCGTCCGTCCGTTCCCAGATGTCAATTCCCGGCGCGGTCGCGGTGGACGTCCAGGGCAACTTCGCTTTTGTGTCGGCGGGCAACAGCGTTCGAATCGTTAACATCACGAATCGAAACGCGCCCGTCTTCGCTGGAAGCATCAGCGCCACGGGCGCGAGGGACGCGCGAGCCGTAGGCAACTTCCTCTTCATCGCCGACACAGATGCGCTACGGATCGCGAACATCACTGACAAGAACTCGCCGACCCAGAACGCCAGGCTGCCGCTGCCCGGCGTCGTTCAGGACATCCAGGTGCGTGGGACTCGGGCATACCTGGCCGCGGGAACCGAGGGCGTGCACATCGTCGACGTGAGTGTACCTGCCAACCCACGCCTGCTCGGCACGTTCCGATCGCGTGGAGCAGCAATCGGCGTCGACGTGAACGGCGAGACCAACATTGGCGTCGTCGCCATGGCGGGCGCTGGAATTGAGACGTTCGACGCGACCAATCCGGCCAGCCCGGTTGCTCGTGGCGCGCTTGCTGGCGGCAACGTGCAGGACGTGGTCATCAAGGGCACGGC
>CAYNDS010000247.1:0-6417 GCA_964395885.1 uncultured Solibacteraceae bacterium
AATGACCGTTGGGCGACTGCCGTCCAGAGGTGTCGGCGGCAGCTCTTGCTCGCATGGTGGCGCAGGCCCGGCGTGTCGCGAGGGGAAGGGCGCCGAAGTTGTTGCATCGACGAACGATAAGGTTGCGCGGAGGCTGTGACTGGCGTCCGGGAGAGCGAAAGAGACGGGTGGGTTTGGACCTCGGGTCCCAAGGTGGCGACCGGGCGACGAGCCGGCTTAGCGCGGGGGGCGGCTGGAGAAGATGTCCATGTTCGTGTCGGAGTTCCGTACAGCGTAGGCATATCCGGGGGGACCCACGGCCCAGCCCATGATCCGAGGCACGGCGGGTGCGAGGCGCTCCGCGCCGGAGCCTTCGCGATACACCCAGAACTCTAAGTTGCCGCTCAGCCCGGGGCTGGTCGGCCGGATGAAATACAGGCCCATCCCGTCCTCCGTGGCGACTGGGCTCTCGGTGTAGCCGGGGAAGGCCGGCTGCTCACCGCCGGTGGCCAGGTTGCGGAGGATCGAGATGCCCTCCCGGCGGATCACCCAAAACGTGCCGTCGGCGCGGCGCATCAGGTTGCCGGGCTTCCGCAGCCGCGCCTCCCGCCGAACCTGTCGCGAAACGAGATCGATGGACTCGATGCGCGGGTCGTCGCCACTTACGGCGTAATACACGCGGCGGCTATCGGCCGACCAGCCGGCTGACAAGAGACCTGGCGCCGACAGCAGCCTCTCCGCCCCGGACCCGTCCAGGCGAGCGACACCGAGCGACGGCGTGGGCGAGGTGAAGATGACATAGCTGGCCAGACGCCCATCGGGCGAAGGCCGGAGTGACCAAACACCGTTCTTGTCGGTACTCAGTTGCCGGGCCACGCCGGTGGCCGGGTCGCACCGGTACGGCAGATTGATGCCCGTGCGGAGGGACACCATAATCAGGTCGGTGGTGCCCTTGATGAGCATGGGCATCCGTTCCATGGTGGTGGAGTCACACAGCTGCTTCACCAGCCGCTGCTGGTTCAGGTCGTACAGCCAAACGGCAGTGTCGAAGTCCGAAGTGGTCCAGTAGAGGACACCATCCGGCCCCGAAGAGATGAGCCCGAACGGGCCGGAGCCGTTCACCTTCACCTCGGCCAGCAGGCCATTGCGGTGCTGGAGCAGACGCCTGTAGTCCTTGAGGAAGACCAGTGTGCCGTCGGGCTGATAGGCGGGACTTTGTACGGTCCCCGTGGTGAGGAAGGACCCGCCCGCAGGGATGGGGCCACCGCCCGTTTCCAGAGGAACCTCCGCGATCCCCGACTCTTCTCCCCTGCGGAAGATCACGGCCAACTTCTTCTCGTCCGGTGAAACTGTGAAGCCGGCGACGGATCCGCCGCCGGGGTTTCGCCACACCGGCACGTCCGGGCCACCCGCTAGCGGATGGCGGACGATCGAGAATTCCGATGTTGCCGGATCCTGGTAGGGCAGCAGCAGTTCCCGCCCATTTCGCAGCCAGACAATGCTGGGGAAAGAGTGGTTGGCCGCGGCAAACCAGCTGCGGGCAAACGTGGTGCCGACCCGGCGGATCTCGCTCGTCGCCGGATCCCAGACCAGGACGGCGGTGCTGTTCGGCTCCGCACGCAGGAAGGCGACCTGTTTGGAGTCAGGCGACCATGCAGGGCTGTACTGAATGGCTCCTCCGCCGGTGGCCCGAAGTCCGGTGCCGTCCCGATTCTGCACGATGATCCGGGACTCGTCGCCCGCAGCGCTGGCGAAGGCGAACCGGCGATTGTCTGGCGAGACGGTGAAATGGGATTCGATTCCCGCAAGGCTGGTCACACGGTAGGCATCCAGGATCTCCGGCTTCGGAGCGGCGGATCGCCACCCGGCGAAAATCGCGATCGCCAGCAACAGCACCGCGCTTCCTGCGGCCACCCAGCCGACGGTACGGCGCGGAGGCGGCTCCGGCGAAGGCGCTGGCAAGGCGGGCTCGACTGTGGCGGGCGGTTCGGTGGCAAGGGCCGGGGGCGCGGCGTCGTCGCCGGTCGTGCGGGAGATGGTCCGGCTTTCGAGCCATTCGTCCAACTCCACGGACTCCGCATAGATGGCGGCGCGCTGGTCTCGTTGCAGCCTTCGGATGGGGAGGCCATACTGTTGCTCCCAGCGCTGCACGGTCCGTACGGACGTGTTCAGATACCCTGCAACCTCTTTCCAAGACTCCAAGCGCTTGCTTGGCTTCTCCGCGGCCGGCATTCCTTCCCAGGCCACTACGACGATCGCGGACATTTACTGTCCCGGACCCTGCGTCATCGCTGATGCTGGGAATAGAAAGGAACCGACACCGCATCGGCCCGCCAGAGAGATCCCCTTCGCGCGCGGCCGCACGTTCTGAACGTCCTTAGCCGCCGGCGATTGCAGCCCCTCGCCGCCGGCGATTGCAGCCCTTAGCCGCCGGCGATTGCAGCAATGATCAGCAGCGGCTCGTGTCCGCGGGCGACCGGATCCGGCAGCGGACTGCTCATCGGGTGATGGGAGAGGTCCTCCTCACAGGCGAAGAAGCGGATAAACGGCCGTCGCTCGGCGGTGACGGGGTCGCGAATGGTACCGAGCAGGCCAGGGAACCGTCGTTCGAGTTCATCGATGACGGCGGCGAAGGTCGCCACCGTCGGCTCGACCGCGACGTCACGGCCCGTGCGGGCGAGCGTGGCCAGATGCGTGGGCAGTTCCACTTGGATCACGCCAGTGTTTGCACCTCGACGGCGACGACGGGCGGGAGGTCGCGGGCGATGGCGGTCCAGTGCTCGCCGGAGTCCGGCGAAACGTAGACCTGTCCGCCGGTGGTTCCGAAGTAGATGCCGCAGGAGTCGAGTGAGTCCACCGCCATGGCCTCGCGCAGAACGTTGACGTAGCAATGCTGCTGGGGGAGGCCGTGCGTGAGGGCTTCCCAGTCGCCGTGGCCGGTGCGGCTGCGGAAGACTTGCAGTTTGCCGTCGAGCGGGTAGTGTTCGGCGTCGCTCTTGATGGGAACGATGTAGACGGTGTCGGGCTGATGGGCGTGAACGGCGATGGGAAAGCCGAAGTCGGTGGGGAGGCCCTCGCCGATGTCGCGCCAGTTCTCGCCACGGTCATCGCTGCGCATCACGTCCCAGTGCTTCTGCATGAACAGCGTGTCGGGGCGCGAGGGATGCATGGCGATGCGGTGGACGCAATGGCCGACTTCGGCGTTAGGGTCCGGGATGTAGTCGGATCGCAAGCCGCGATTGATGGCTCGCCAGGTCTCGCCGCCGTCGTCGGTTCGGAATGCGCCCGCCGCAGAGATGGCGACGTAGATGCGCCGTTCGTCGCGCGGGTCGAGCACGATGGTGTGCAGGCAGAGTCCGCCTGCGCCGGGCTGCCATTGTGAGCCGGTGCCATGGCGGCGGAGTCCGGGCAACTCGGTCCAGGAGGCGCCGCCGTCGGTGGAGCGGAACAGTGCGGCATCCTCCACGCCGGCGTAGACGGTTTCGGCTTCGGTGCGAGAGGCCTCCAGATGCCACACTCGCTTAAACTTCCATGGCTGCGACGAGCCGTCGAAGTGCTGGTGGGTGCCGGCCTCGCCGTCATAGAGAAACTGATTGCCGACCGTTGTCCAGGAGCGTCCTCCGTCGTCGGAGCGGTGGATGATCTGGCCGAACCAGCCGCTCCATTGCGAGGCGTACAAGCGATCGGGGTTCACCGGGGAGGCGCTCACGTGCATCACTTCCCAACCGGCAAAGTGTGGACCCTCGATCTTCCAATCGCGGCGCTCCGGACCGCTGTTCAGGATGAATGCGCCTTTGCGCGTTCCGACAAGGACACGAACCTGTGGCATGGCGTCGGCCAGTCTAGCGTATTCACGCGATCGAAACCCTCACAAAGTTGGGTTGATCTGGCTGGGCGCAGCGGCCGTTTCCCGTGCGCAGTGGGCCGCAGATCACGAAAAAGGGCCAGTCCGCCCGGAAGGTGCGAACTGGCCCAGGAAACGTTTCCACTTGTCCGGCGTGTGGCAGGACTGGTGGCGCGTTAGAACGTGTACTTCAGTGCCAACTGGATCAACCGCGGGTCGAAGGTCGACGTGATCCGGCCGTAGGCGGCGTTGCGGCGGTCGACGATCGGAGCGGCGAAATTCGTCTGGTTGAAGAGATTGAAGAACTCGGCGCGGAACTGCAGTCGGGACTGTTCAGTCAGCACCGGGATGCGGAAGTTCTTCTGCAGCGAGACATCGGTCTGGTAGAGCGGGAAGCCGTAGACCGGGTTGCGGCCGAGGTTGCCGAACGGAGCGGTGGCAGCCGGGATGGCCACGGCGTCGGGGTTGAGATACTGCTGCAGGTTCTGGCGGCGCGGGTCGCTGGATGGCAGGACGAGGTTGCCGCCGACATAGTTGGGCCGGAGGGCGACGCCGCCGAGGAAGTCCGGCTGGTTGTCCGAGGCAAAGCCCTGGGTGTCACCGTAGCGGATGTTGAGCGGCTGTCCGCCGAGCAGGCTGACGGTGCCGCCGATCTCCCAGCCGCCGATGACCGCGTCGAGCACCGGGTTCATGTCCTTGCCGAAGCGGCGTCCGCGGCCGAAGGGCGAGGTCCAGACGAGGCTGGTGGTGTTGTTGAAGCGCTGGTCGAAGCTGGACCGGCCCTTGTCGTTGCGCGGATTGTTGATGTCCTGCGGGTTGGGCGAGCCGCCGTTGGTGGTTTCGAGCACCTGGCCGACGTTGTCGATGGCCTTCGAGTAGGTGAAGGCGTTCAACAAAAGCAGGTCTCGGCCGCGGCGCTCGAACTTCACCTGGAGAGCGTTGTAGTTCGAGAAGCCGGTAGGGACAACGGCGGTGATGTTGCCGAATCCCTGGATGGGGCGGCGGGCGTTCAGGGTGCCGATGGGCGTGAGGCCCTGAGCGACCTCGGCGGCGGTGATCGGGCGGGCCTGGTTCAGGTCGCCCAGCAGCGGCAGCAGGCTGCCCCGGTTGCCGACGTAGGCGACGTCGATCAGCGTGTCCTTGATCGGGGTCCATTGCACGGTGGCGTGCCAGTTCTGGATGTAGCCCCAGGGCATATCGCGCTGGATGTGGAGGATCACGTTGGACGGCAGATTGGTGGGATAGCCGGCCTGGGTCGGGCGGAAGCAGCCGACGTAGTTGTTGCCGGTGCAGAGATTCACCGGCTGTCCGGCGGCGGGCAGCGCCTGCGTCTGCGAGAAGCGGGTGACGAACGGCGCGTTGGTGCCGAGGATCTCGGCCGACGCCATGCGGTTCCAGTAGTTGTAGCCGAGTCCGTAGCCGCCGCGGATGACCAACTTCGAATTCAGCTGGTAGGCGGCGCCGAGGCGCGGGGCGAAGTTGTTTTTGTCGAGGTTGACCAAGGCACGTTCGCTGATGGAGCCGTCGGTGGCGGTGATCAGGCGACGAGTGGCCGGGTCAAAGTTGGCCTGACGGTTGTCGGCGGTGTACATCGGGCTGGTCAGCTCATAGCGGAGGCCCATGTTGAGAGTCAGCTTGGAGTTCACTTTCCAGTCATCCTGGAAGTACCACCAGTGGGCCTGCTGCCGAACGCGGGCTTGTACCTGGGTCGCGAGCTGATAGGACGAGCGCGCACCGACAAAGAAGTCGCCGAGCGGGGAGCCGGTGAAGCCGCCGCCGTAGCCGTCGATACCGTAGAGCGGGTTGGTGTCGTCGACGAGGATGCCGAGCCACAGCAGCTCATAGCCGAACTTCAACTGGTGGCTGCCGGCGATCTTCGACATGTTGACGCGGCTGTTGATCGAGGTGGGGAACTGCGCCTGCGGATTGGTGGACTGGCGTCCGATGCGGGCAAAGCCGGCGATGTCCTGCGGCGTGATGCCGCCCTGGATGCGCGGTCCTTCCGGCAGACCCGTGATGCCGAACAGCTCGCGCATCGAGGGGCCGCCGACGGATGCCGGGAGCCGGTCCATGCCGAGCCGCGTGACGGCGAAGCGATACTCCAGGACCTCGGTGGGGGACTTGGTCCACGTCGCGCCGAAGATGCCCTGCTGGTTGAAAACGTCCAGGAACCCGATGGCGTTGCCGCCGGAAAAGCCGGTGATCAGGCCGGGCTGATTGATGTTCTGGCGGCGCTGCGAGTAGCGGAAGAAGGTGTTGAGGTTGCTGCTCAACTGGTGATCCACCTTGAGGGCGCCCTTGTCCTCATCCAGGCGGTTGCGCACCGGGCCGGCGAAGATGTTGGGGGCGCCGGGCAGGTTGGGGGAGGGAAGCTCATTCAGGACGCGGCGGGCAAACGGGGTCATCGGCACGGCGGAGCCGGCGGGGAACGTCGTGCCCGCGGCGATGCGATTGCCGGCCGAATCGGTGAAGTCGTACGGGATGCGCGTGGCGGTGGTCAGAATGCCCTGGCGCTGTAGAGCGGACGGGATCGTCGCCTAACCGAACGGGTTCTGAATCCAGCGGCTGCCTTCGTAGTCGTCAAAGAAGAACGG
>CAYNDS010000248.1:0-6391 GCA_964395885.1 uncultured Solibacteraceae bacterium
CCGCTGTACCATCTGGACAGCGTTTTCAGCCATTTGGCGAGCCGACAGTTCCTGCCGCCCCCAGTTGGCATAAGCGAACTTGGCCACGATGTCGCCGCGTTCCTTCAGTGCTTCCAGCGCGATGGACACGTCAAATTCGCGCCGCAAGGTGGACTTCAGTCCGATCTCGATGTTGTCGTAGTCGACAAACACCGCGATGTTCAACTTTTCTTGCATTAAGACTCTTTCCGCTCGCCGCAGCATCTGCGTTTTCAGGCCGCTTGCGGCACGGAGGTCTGTATAAACTTCACGATCTCCTCCAGTGACGCACCGGGCTGAAACACTCGAGCCACGCCAAGCCGCTTCAACTCGTCCGCATCATCATCCGGGATGATGCCGCCCACGATCACGATCACGTCGCTCATCTGCTTTTCCCGAAGCAGATCGAGCACGCGGGGCACGATCGCACGATGAGCGCCCGACAGGATCGACAGTCCAATCACCTGTACATCCTCCTGAAGGGCTGCGTTCACGATCATCTCGGGCGTCTGGCGAAGGCCGGTGTAGATCACTTCCATACCGGCGTCACGCAGCGCGCGGGCGATCACTTTCGCACCGCGGTCATGTCCGTCCAAGCCGGGCTTGGCGACCAACACTCGGATCCGATGGTCCATGTGCACTCGTAGCGGGATCGTGAAGAGCGACTGGCTCGTCCGCGGAACGGAGGAACCAACGCCCGTCCGCATTATAGTACGGACGATTCCCGCCATTGGCCATGCACATCGCCGATGGCGGCACAGATCTCCCCGGTGGTGGCGGAAGCCCGCACGGCATCCAACAGCGAGGGAATCGTGTTCCGCCGCTGACGGCAAGTCTCGCGAAGCGCTTCCAGGCGACTCTCGACCAGGGCATTGTCGCGTCGGGAGCGCAAGTCCGCCAGCCGGGCACACTGCTGCAACTCCGCCTCGCGGCCAATCTGCAGCAATTCCGGCGGGCGCTCATTTTGGATCGTGAACTGATTGACGCCGACGATCACCTGTTTCTTCGCCTCGACCTCGCGCTGAAACTCGTAGCTGGCGTTGGCAATCTCAGCTTGCGGAAATCCGCGTTCGATTGCCGGGATCATGCCACCCATCGCATCGATTCGGTCGATATAGGAGAGCGCCTCAGTCTCCAGGCGGTCCGTCATCGCCTCCAGATGCGCACTGCCGCCAAACGGGTCCGGCTGCTCTGTGATGCCGGTTTCGAACGCCAGCACCTGCTGTGTCCGCAAGGCGAGCGTCGCGGCAGCTTCACTCGGCAGCGCATACGCCTCATCCAGGGAGTTGGTATGCAGAGACTGCGCCCCGCCCATCACCGCAGCCAGCGCCTGAATCGCCGTCCGGACCAGGTTCACCTCCGGCTGCTGCCAAGTGAGCGAGCATCCCGCGGTTTGGGCGTGGAAGCGCAGTTTGCAGGACCGTTCCAGGCGCGCGCCAAAGCGATTGCGCATCAGTGTCGCCCATAAGCGGCGCGCCGCCCTGTACTTCGCAATCTCCTCGAAAAAATTCGAGTGGGCATTGAAAAAGAAGCTGAGCCGCGGCGCAAACTGATCAATGCTGAGACCGCGCTGCAGCGTCTCTTCCACGTACTCGATTCCGTCGCGCAGCGTGAATGCCAGTTCCTGCGCGGCAGTGGACCCGGCTTCGCGGATGTGATAACCCGAGATCGAAATCGGGTTGTACTTCGGGCAGTGCCGCGCCGTGAACTCAATCACGTCGACAGCAAGCGCCAGCGACGGCTGCGGCGGATACAGAAACTCCTTTTGCGCGATGTACTCCTTCAGAATGTCGTTCTGCAGGGTTCCGGCCAGTTTCTCCAGCGGAACGCCCTGCCGCTCCGCAGCGACGGCGTACATGCACCAGATCGCGGGCGCCGAACAGTTGATCGTCATGGAGACGGTCACTTCGCCCAGCGGAATGCCGCGAAACAAAGTTTCCATGTCCTCAACCGAGGAGATCGCCACGCCGCACTTGCCCACTTCGCCCAGAGACTGCGGGGAATCCGCGTCCAGGCCCATGAGAGTCGGCAAATCGAAGGCCACCGACAGCCCGGTCTGCCCCTGATCGAGCAGGTAGCGAAAACGAGCGTTGGTCTCTTCCGGCGTGCCGAAGCCGGCAAACTGGCGCATGGTCCAAAGCCGTCCCCGGTACATGTCCGGGTGAATCCCCCTTGTGTACGGGAATTCGCCGGGCGCCTCCTGCGCTCGCAAGACCGAACTTTCTTCGGCGGTGGTCACGCCTCTATCGTAGTCTCGCCGGTGCTAGCATCGCGAAATGCCCATGCGCTCGCAAAGTGCGTTTCGTGACGGATTGTTCGACGGGAAGGTGGCGTTTCTCAGCGGATCCTCCAGTGGCATCGGGCTCCGGATTGCGGAGCGTTTGGCCGAAGCAGGCGCCAAGGTGATGCTGAATGGCCGCAACGCCGACAAGTTGGACAAAGCCTGCACCGAGATCATTGGCATGGGGCGCACCGCATCCTACATTGCCGCGGACGTCCGCGATTATGCTGCCGTCGCCGACGCAATGCAGAAGACTCGCGATCTGTTTGGCGAGATCGACATCCTGGTTTGCGGGGCAGCGGGGAACTTTCCCGCGCCGGTGACCGGAATGTCGGCCAACGGCTTCAAGGCGGTGATGGATATCGACCTGTTAGGCACGTTCCACGTTTGCCGCGCGGCGTATCCGCACCTGCGCAAGCCCGGGGCGTCGATTGTCTCGATTTCGGCCAACCACGCCAGCATTCCGTACGCCTATCAGGCTCACGTCTGCGCGGCGAAAGCCGGTGTCGAACGCCTCACTCAGGTACTGGCACTCGAATGGGGCCCGGAGGGAATCCGCGCCAACACGGTCAACCCCGGGCCCATCGACGACACCGAAGGGATGGCGCGTCTGGCACCGACTCCGGAACTGCGGCAAGCCGCCGTCGAGAGCGTCCCGTTGCGGCGCATGGGCCGCAAGGACGACATTGCCAATGCCGTGTTCTTTCTCTGCTCGGAGGCCGGATCCTTCGTCAACGGCGCAGTCCTGATCTGTGATGGCGGCCAGATTCACAGTGGTGCGCGGATGTTGGGCGGCGCAGCGCTGGCCGGCGTCGAAACGAAGCGTTCCTGAAGCGTCGCTAGGGATGCGCAGCGAGGCCCATGGCATCCCATTCCTCCGCTGCCGGACCGTAGATTCCTGGAACACGCAGGCCCGCCTGCCGCATCAGCACGGTCATCTGTCCGCGATGGTGGCACTGGTGGAACAGCAGCGCGGACAGTACGGTGCTACCCGACCAGGTTTCGCCATACATTGCAAAGTTGTCCTGCAAACGGGCGTCGGTCCACTGCGTCTGCAGCGCGGTCTTGAAGTCCTCCGCAGCGGCAGAATAGGCGCCCGTGAGGCCGGCGGCCGTTCGGGCACTGGGTTTCTCCGGGACGGGGACCTCCAGACCGGCGTGCCGCGGCAACTCTTCCAGAGTTTCGATGATGTGCCATGCGAGATCTCCGAGAGTGCGGGAGCCCGGCTTGACCGGCTGAGCAAGCGACTCATCCGTGAGTTGGCGCAAAACCTTGAGCGTGGCCTCGGTTTCGAAGTCGAAATCGGCCGCGAAGCTGGCAAGAGTGGAATACATCATGAACCCTCCGGCCGTGATTATTTCAGAAAGCCGTCGACACGGCTGCGAGTTTTCCTCAACGGCGGTACGAGGCTGCGGGACGACGCCTCCGGAAGTTCAGTGCGGGAAGGCTTTGGCGCGCTGCACCGTACGCTCGATGTCCTGCTCCGTGTGCGCCGCCGAAACAAACCCGGCCTCAAACTGAGACGGAGCCAGATACACGCCGCCGTCCAGCATCCAATGGAAGAACCTGGCAAAGCGCGCCGTGTCGGACGTCTTTGCCGAAGCATAGTCGGTCACCGACTGCTCGGTAAAGAAGAACGTGAACATGGAACCGACGCGATTCACCGTCACACCAGCCGGCGGATGTTCACACAGTTGACGCGTGCGATCCTCGATCCAGTCATACACCTGGGGGCGGCGCTTCAATTCGCGCAACATCGCCAAACCCGCGGCAACCGCCAGCGGATTGCCGGAAAGCGTTCCGGCCTGATAAATCGGTCCCGTTGGGGCGACGTGGGTCATCACCTCACGCTTGCCGCCGTAGGCAGCGATGGGCAGCCCGCCCCCGACAATCTTGCCTAACGCCGTCATGTCCGGCTGAATGCCGTACCGCTGCTGCGCCCCGCCATAGGCGACGCGGAAACCCGTCATCACTTCATCGAAGACGAGGAGCGCGCCGTGGCGGCTGCAGATCTCGCGCAACCCTTCAAGAAAGCCGGGTGCGGGTGGAATGCAACCCATGTTGCCAGCGACAGGTTCCACCATCACGCAGGCGATTTCGGAACCACGCTCGGCAAATGCCTGCTCTACCGCTCCTATCGAGTTGAACGGCAGCGAAATCGTCGTGGCCGCAAACGCGTCCGGCACACCGGCAGAATCGGCAATGCCGAGCGTGGCTAAGCCGGACCCCGCCTTCACCAACAGGGAATCGACGTGTCCGTGGTAGCACCCTTCGAACTTGATGGCCAGCGTTCGTCCTGTGTAGCCGCGCGCAACACGCAGCGCGCTCATCGCGGCTTCGGTGCCGGAGTTCACCAGCCGCACCATCGCCATGCTGGGGAAAGCGTCGCGAATCGCTTCGGCCAGGTCAATCTCCCGCTCGGTGGGCGCGCCGAAGCTCGTTCCGATCTCCATGGCATCGCGAAGAGCGTCCATCACGGCTTCGGGGCGATGCCCCAGGATCATCGGCCCCCAGGAGCCGACGTAATCGATGAACTCATTCCCGTCCTCGTCAAAGATCCGCGAGCCCTGTGCCCGCCGGATAAACGGAGGCGTACCCCCGACGCTGCGGAACGCCCGTACCGGAGAGTTCACACCGCCGGGGATCACCTCCCGCGCACGCTCCAGCAGTGCTTGCGACCGTTCCTGTCTCATCCCACCACCATCCGGCGAAGGAAGTTATCGACCAGGACATCCGGCAGGTTGCAGCGGATCGTATGCACGATGCGCTGCTTCAGCTCCAGGTAATTCAACGTTCCCGCGAACAGGTCCTGCACGATGTCGTGGAAGCGCGGGCTGCGCCGCAAAAAGTCGACCATGCGCGACGGGACGCTCTGGAACAGGAATCGCCCCAGGAAGAACCGCTTGGCGATGGCGGCGCCGAACTCCAGATCGTCGATAAAGTCCTGCCGCAACATTCGGGAATACGCTGCGGCACGCTCGGCCGGCGAGACTTTCCCATCGAGCAGCAACTGTCCGGCCAAATCGCCAGACCGTATTGCGTAGTACAGGCCCTCACCCGTAATGGGGTCCACCAGACCAGCAGAGTCCCCCACCGCCGTCCAGCCGTCACCCGCCATGCGATTGCCGCGCCAGTTGGGCGTTTCCAGTGACGGCAGCATGTGCCCGTAGAACTGCGCGTCCTGGTAGCGAATGCCCTTCTCGTCCATGTACCGCTCCAGGCGGGCGCGAAGGCTCTGCGCCGGCTCACCTTTGCCGCAGATACCGACGGAGAGATGCCCCTGGCGCGGGAAAACCCAGATGTAGCCCTCCAGTTGAGGCAGAAACTGGATATCGATGTGTTCCTGCTCTGTCGCCACGTAGTAGCCCAGCGCCGTCATCGTATCGCCGCTTGCCCATTCCGTGCCTACCTGCCGCAGCGGATTGCGCGCGCCCATCGCGACAACGCAGTGGTCCGCCTCCAGAGTGAATCGCTTGGTTCGGACAAGCCAACGATCACCGCACCTCTCAATGTCGGTGACGCGGGTTTTCTCCACTTCCGCGCCCGCCGCCGCCGCGCGGTCAAGCAGCATCTGGTTCAGGTCCCGCCGCGAGTAGATCAAGAGGGGCCGCTCCATCGCTAAGGTTGCACAGCCCGCTCTCGGAGCAGCCACAACGGTGCGGTTCACATACCGCTTCGGCGTATCGTTCTCGATCAGAAACGGGTACTTCTCGTAGGCCTTGAACGTGAGGCCGCCGCCGCACGGCTTTTCCCAGGCCAGTTTCTCGTCGATGATGACGGTCTCGATACCGCTGGCAGCCAACCGTTCTGCGGCCATCGCGCCCGCGGGTCCGCCGCCGAGTACGGCGACGCGCTTCACGGCTTCGCCCCACCGGAGCCCGGCCCAGCGGGTGGATGTCCGGGAGGCAGAGCGCCCGAACCGCCTCCAGTGCCGCCCGGAGTGCCATGAGGGTCACCCCCGCCGGCGCCGGACCGGCGATTCTTCACCACCCAGGCGCCGTCTTTCTGCTCCAGCGTGTAAGTCATGGACATCATGCCGCCCGGATCGCTCACGCCCTTGGCCCGGAAACTCACCGTTGCGTCCGCCTCTCC
>CAYNDS010000249.1:0-6377 GCA_964395885.1 uncultured Solibacteraceae bacterium
CCGCTGATCAGCGGCAGCGTGTTCGGGAACCAGAGGTTCAAATACGCGTTAACGTAAGCCGGGAAACGTCCCGGCGGAATCTGGTTGCCGACGAACGGGTCGCGCGTGAAGATCGGTCGGCCCGCCGCGTCCGTGCCCGTCTGGCGTTCCGTCAGCGGGTCGAACAACTGCGGCAGCGGCGTACGGCCATCGAGATTGTTGGCCAGGTTTCCGGAGCGCCACGCCTGATTGGGAATCGTGCCCAACTGCGTCACCTGGCGCCGCTGTTCAAAGCCTTCGTAGTTGAAGAAGAAGAACGTGCGGTTGCGCCCGTTGTAGATCTTCGGGATCAGGATCGGTCCACCCAGCGTAAAGCCGAACTGGTTGAACTTGAAGTCCGGACGGCGGGCGGCGAAGTAGTCGCGGGAATCCAGCGCCGCGTTGCGCAGGAAGTGGTAGACGCCGCCGTGATATTCGTTCGTTCCGGAACGGATTGAGATGTTGACGTTCGCACCCGCTGCCGCGCCGAACTGCGCGCCCATGTTCGTCTGAATCTTGAACTCGTTGATGGCGTCGATCGAGGGCGTCAGGGCGACGGTCTTGAAGAACGTGCCGTTGTTCGGCGTGCCGTCCAGTGTGTAGTTCGTGTTGTCGCTGCGGCTGCCGGTGACGGCAAAGCTGGCGCCGTTGAGCGTCGGGCCGGTGCCCGTATTGCCGCGGGTCGCGCCCGGCGTGAGACGCATCAGGTTGACGAAGTTGCGCCCGTTCAGGGGCAGTTCCACCACCTTGGTGTTGTCGATGGTGGTGGCAATGACGCCTTCGGAGGCCTGCAGCAGTTCGCCTTCCGCTTCGACCTTGACGGTTTCCGTCACCTGGCCGACGCTCAGGCGGAAGGTCAGGGTCAGCGTACCGGAAACGTCCAGCTTCAGGTCTTCCTGCAGTTGCTTCTGGAAGTTCGGCGAAGAGACCTCCACGGCATAGTTGCCCGGGATCAGCGAGAGCGCCTGAAAGACGCCATTCTCCGAGGTCTGTACCTCACGGATGACACCCGTACCCTGGTTGCGGACGATCACTCGGGCGCCCGGAACCGCGGCACCCGACGGATCAAAGACATTTCCGACGATGTTGCCCAGTGTAGTGGCCTGCCCGAATCCAGGCAGCGCCGATGCGAGTACAAAGAAGAGGCTAAACAGCCAGCGTTTCAACGTAAACTTCCTCCCTCAGAGCAAAGTGAGACGGATATGATCTTATCACTTCTTTACGTTGGGTCAACTAGTTTTCACGGAGAACGTGTAATCGATTACGGCTGATTTTGGGGTGGTTGGTCACTTTCCCGCTGGGCCAAATGATCTTCACGTCCGCCGTCTCGCTGCCTGCCAGGCCGAAGTGCAAGCGTGGGTCGTTGGAGGAGAGGTAGCTCTCCCCGGCCCGCAGGGTGGCGGTTTGGGTGCGCCCGTCGGCGGTGACCGTGACGCGCGCGCCCACCGCCTGTGCCCCCGTCAAACGAAGCTGCAGCCAGGCGTTTCGATTACCGCCATCGTTCCGCAGCAGCAGCGGCTTACCGTCCATCACGGAGATGGCCAGGTCCAGGTCCCCGTCGTTATCGAAGTCGGCGTAGGCGCCGCCGCGGGCGGATTGCAGGAACGCGGCCAAGCCAGCTGCCACGGACACTTCCTGAAACTTTCCGCCGCCCAGATTGCGGAGCAACTGCTGCGGCTGGCGGAAGCGCTCGCGGATCTTGCCGTCCACTTCCGGGTAGACGTGGCCGTTGGCGCAGTACAGGTCGGGCCAGCCGTCGTTGTCGAAGTCGAAGAAGCCGGTGGCCCAGCCCAGGTTCGGAATGGTCGGCTCGGCAACGCCGGACGGGAAGGAGACATCGGTAAACACGCCGCCGCCATCATTGTGGAAGAGGATGTAGTTGTCGTCGGCAAAGGTGGTGACGAACAGGTCCATCCAGCCGTCGCGGTCATAGTCGGCGGCGGCGACACCCATGCTCGACATCTCTTTGCCGTCGGCGGAGAAGGCGAGGCCGGACGTCAGCCCGATCTCCTCGAACGTCCCGTCCTGCCGGTTGCGGTACAGGTAGTTGGGGTTGGAATCGTTGCCGACGAACAGGTCCGGCCAGCCGTCGTTGTCGAAGTCGTCCCAAACGCCCTGAAAGCCGAAGTAGAGCTTGCGGTCGACCATGCCCGCCTTCCCGGTGACATCCTCAAACGTCCCGTCGCCCTTGTTGCGATAGAGCGCATCCGGCGCGCCGCGGTAGCCGAGCGGGCCGCAGGCATGGACGGTGATGCCGCGATACTCGCAGGTCTTCTTTTCCGGGTTCCTGGCATCGAAGTCCAGGTAGCCGGGCACGAACAGGTCCAGATGGCCGTCGCGGTCGAAGTCGGCAAAGGCGGCGCCGGCATGCCAGATGTCGCCGCCGGCGACCCCGGCGCGCTCCGTCACGTCCTCGAACTTGCCGCTGCCGCGATTGCGATAGAGGATGTTCGGGCCGAAGTTGGTAACCAGCAGGTCCGTGCGGCCATCGCCATCGTAGTCGGCGGCGACGCAGCCGAAGCCCCAGCCTTTGCCGGCGACGCCCGCCGCGGCGGTGACGTCGACAAAGGTGCCCTTGCCGGTATTGCGGTAGAGGTGGTTGGTGGTGGTGTCGGGAGCCTTGCCCTGCAGCCGAGCGAGGGTGGAGCCGTTGACCAGATACAGATCCATCCAGCCGTCGTCGTCGTAGTCCAGCCAGCAGACGCCGCTGCCGTTGACCTCCAGGACGTAGTTCTTGGGAAGGCCGCCGGAGACGATGATGTCCTTGAGGCCCGCCTGGGCGGCGATGTCGCGGAAGACGGGCAGGGCCACCGGAGGCTGCTGCGCGAGACAGAGGGCGGCCAGGACGGCCGGCCAGCGCTTCACGGCTTGGGTTCCTTCAGGGCTTCGATGGCGGCGGCTTCCTGCGCGGCCAACTGCCGCTCGCCGAGACGGGCGTAGATGCGCGAGAGCTCGACGCGGAGGGGCGCTTCGTTCGGGAAACGGTCGCGCGCCTGTTCGAGCACGGCGCGGGCTTCCGCCAGCTGACGCGTCGCGGCCAAGCTGCGGGCAAGACCAAGAGGCACGGCAACGCCCAGCGCCGGCGCGCCGAGTGCGGCGCGATAGTGCGGGATGGCCGCGGCGTGTTCGCCGGCCTTCTGCAGCGTGTCCGCCAGCCCAAGCGAGGCCTCCAACTGGCCCGGCGCGAGCTGCAAGACCTGCTCGAACTCGGGACGGGCGGCCTGATACTGCCCCGCGCGCGCCAACTGCTGCGCGAGCGCCATGCGAGCCAGCGGGGCGGCGGGGAAGCGCTGGGCCAGGCGGCTGGCCACCTCCAGCGCGCGCTCCGCCTGATTGGCCTTCAACAGGGCTTCGATCAGCAGCAGCACCGGCGGCGGGTCCGTCGCCTTCTCGATGACGTTGGCGGCGGTGAGCACCTGGACGGCTTCCGCCGCGCTGCCGGTCCGCAGGTGTGCCGTCGCGAGCAGGGCGAGCAGGCGGAGGTTTCCGGGCTGCAGGCGCGCGGCGGCCGAGAGCGGCGCCTTCGCCTCCTCATAACGCTGGATGCTGACGGCGGCGAGGCCCAGTGACAGGTTGGCTTCGGGCGATTGGGGCAGCAACTCGACGGCGCGGGTGAGCGGCGCGAGCGCGTCGGCGGCGCGATTGGCTCGCAGGAGGGCGACGCCATAGTTGAACTGGGACGCGAAGCCGTTGGCATCGCGCAGAGCGGCGCGTTCAAAGGCGTCGAGCGCGCGGAGACTGTCGGAGGCGCGGGCCCAGAGCAGTCCGGCTGCGACGAGGACGGCGGGGTCGGCGTCCGGGCGGTCGAGGATCGCGGCGCTGCGTTCATTGGCCGATGCGATTTCACCCCGTTCCAAGGCCAGCGAGAGCGCGGTTAAGCTCTCGACATCCTCGCGCGAGGCGTCCTTCAGGCGCGCGCTTTCCGCGAGAGCCTGGCGTGCGAGTTCCGGCTGTCCGGCCTGCTGGCGGAGCCGTCCGAGGCGATAGTAGAGGCCGCCGTCCCAGGGCGCCTGACGGATGGCGGCCTCGATGTGCGGGAGGGCCTTGGCGGTCTGGCCGAGCGCGGCGTAGGCCTGCGCCAGCTGCGAGTCGGCGTCGTGCGGCGAATCGCCGGCGCGGGCGACGGGTTCCAGCCACGTCACGGCTTCGGCGGGCTTGTTTTCGAGAAGCGCAATCCGGCCGAGAAAGTAGCGCGAGTTGTGGGCCGGGGGGGCGGCTGTCACCACCTTGCGGAACTGCAGGCGCGCACCGGCCAGGTTGCGGCGGCGGAACTGGACATAGCCGAGACGGTAGGCGATATCGGTATCGGCAGGGGAGGCGGCAGCTTGCTTCTGGAGCAGTTGCTCGGCGGCGGGCCAGTCTTCGCGTTCGATGAGCGCATCGGCCTGACGGAGGAGTTCCTGGGCGGGCAGGGAAGTCAGAAATGCCAGGAGAACCCACGCCGCGCGACCCATTCGCGCATCGTATCGCGACGGGGGGTGGAAAGGAAAACCG
Organism: uncultured Solibacteraceae bacterium; assembly: GCA_964395885.1. Lineage (GTDB taxonomy): Bacteria > Acidobacteriota > Terriglobia > Bryobacterales > Bryobacteraceae > JAPKYZ01. Next base: position 4,513 of record CAYNDS010000249.1, read on the forward strand.
GGCGAGAGCCTGGTGTCAGGCCCCGCCCGAAAACGGTTCAAAATGCGAAAGGATGCTAGCGCTGGATGTCGACGCCCATGGAGCGGCAGGCGCCCTCGACCTGAGCGACGGCGCCGGCCAGGTCAAACGAGTTCAGGTCCGGCAGCTTGATCTTGGCGATCTCCTCGATCTGCTTCGGGGTGATCTTTCCGACCTTGGTCTTGTTCGGTTCCGCCGAGCCCTTGGCGAGGTTCAAGGCGCGCTTGATCAGCACGGCCACGGGCGGCGTCTTGGTGATGAAGGTGAAGCTGCGGTCGTTGAAGATCGTGATGACGACGGGGATGATCAAGCCTTCCTGATCCTTCGCCGAGGTCTTCGCGTTGAACGCCTTGCAGAACTCCATAATGTTGACGCCCTGGGGACCGAGAGCGGTACCCACCGGAGGCGCGGGCGTCGCCTTGCCCGCCGGGATCTGCAGCTTTACGTAGCCGGTAACTTTCTTTGCCATGTCGTTCCCTTTAAATCTTTTCTACTTGTAAGAAATCGAGTTCCACCGGCGTAGACCGGCCAAAAATCGTAACCATGACGCGGAGCGTGTTGCGCTCCGGATTGACCTCGTCGACCTTGCCGGAGAAGTTGGTGAACGGCCCGTCGACGATGCGGACGGTTTCGTTCTTCTCGTAGGTGACCTTCGGGCGAGGCCGCTCGGCGGCGTTGGCCTGCCGGTAGAGGATGGAGTTCACCTCGTCGGCGGTGAGCGGCACGGGCTTGGATCCGCCGCCGCCGATGAAGCCGGTGACGCGCGGGGTCTCCTTCACGTGGTGCCACATATCCTCGTCCATGGCCATTTCGACCAGAACGTAGCCGGGGTAGAGCATCCGCTTGGAGGTGGTCTTCTTGCCGTTCTTCAGCTCGACGACTTCTTCGGTGGGGATGAGAATCTGGCCGAGCTTGTCGTGGAAGCCGAACGCCTGTGAACGGGTGCGGAGGGACTCCATGACCTTGTTCTCAAAACCGGAGTAGGTGTGGATGATGAACCAGTCTTTTTGCGGGCCGAGGTCGACCGGGGCGGCTTCGGCGACTTCCTCGGTGGCGTCGCCGGCAGCGGCGGGTTCCGGAGCGTCTTCCGCAGCCGGGGTATCGGTGGAGGCGACGGCAGACTCCGCCTCAGCGGACTGCGGTGCGTCCTCTACCAGGTCATCCATGGGGTTGTAAGACATGGGCGGGGTGTCCTTACTTGGCCAGAGTCTGGAAGATCTTGGCGACGCCGCGCTCCACCAGGAAATCGACGACGGTGAAGTAGGCGGCGAAGGCAAACACGGACACGACGACGACGGTGGTCGTCGCCTCCACCTGCTTGCGGCTGGGCCAGGTCACCCGGCGCATCTCCATCTGCAGGTCGGTAAAGTATTCTTTTGTCTGTAACCACCAGCCGGCCGGACCGTTTGGGGTTGCCGGAACGTTCTGATTTTCCATAGCCTTACCGCTTTCTTAACGAATGTGGCCGATTTCGGAGTTGTTTCGCCCTCGAAAGGGCGGCGGTGGCAGGGGCAGAGGGATTCGAACCCCCAAAGGCGGTTTTGGAGACCGCTGGTTTACCGTTAGCCTATGCCCCTTCATCCTCGCCACGGCGGCCATGTCGCCACGCCCGCGCGGCTCAAACTCGGAGGGTGCGCACGCACAACTCGGCCGGACACCACTTCTCCAGCCGTCATACCAGTATAGACGAAACGGGTGGCGAGACGGAAGGGTAGGACAAAGCGAGGGGGTTGGGGCGTGCGGGTGGGGCTGGTGTTCGGTTTCCGTTGGGGTGCTTTGTGGTCTTCTTTACAGTTTCTTTCGCTCCGGAGCGGCCGTTTGTTTGCTCTGCAACGGCAGGAGAGACC
>CAYNDS010000250.1:0-6369 GCA_964395885.1 uncultured Solibacteraceae bacterium
GTCCCGATCCCGCACCACCGCCCGGACAGGCACGCCGCGGCTTTGGAGAAGCCTTGCCGTCGCGGAGCCCACTTTTCCGGTGGCGCCGGTGATCAGGATCGGAGTCATGCCAAGAAGAATACGCTACTCGTCGTCTTCCTCTTCACCGGAGCGCGCTGCCTTCGCCGCTGCAATGATCTTCTCCGCCTGCGGCGGCGGAACGAAGTCGTAGTGGTCGAACTCCATCGTGAACGAAGCCCGTCCCTGCGTCATGGACGTGAGGTCGCTCTGATAGCTGAGCATTTCCGACATGGGTACTTGCGCGCGAATGATCTGCGTGGCGCCCTTCGTGTCCATGCCGGAGATGCGGCCCCGGCGCGAGTTCATGTCTCCCATCAGGTCACCGGCAAACTCCACCGGGCCCTCCACGACGACGTTCATCACCGGCTCCAGCAGCGCCGGGCGCGCCTGCGCCATCGCCGCCTTGAATGCCTTGCGGGCGGCCATTTTGAACGACATTTCCGAACTGTCGACATCGTGATAGCTGCCGTCGTAGAGCGTCACCTTGAAATCCACCATCGGATAGCCGGCGAGATAGCCGCTGTCGGCGGCCTCCACAAACCCCTTCTCCACCGCCGGGATGAAGTTCTTCGGCACGGCGCCGCCGAACACCGCATTGTGGAACTCGAATCGGGCTCCGCGCGGCAGCGGCTCCACCTTCACTCGAACGTCGCCAAACTGCCCGTGCCCGCCGGTTTGCTTCTTGTGCCGTCCCTGCACGTCGGCAAAGCCGCGGATCGTCTCCCGGTACGGAATCTTCGGCGCGTGCAGCGCCACGTCCACGTTGTACTTCTTGCGCAGCCGGCTGACCACGATCTCCACGTGCTGCTGGCCGACGCCAGCCAGGAGGAACTCCTTCGTCTGGGGGTCGCGGTAGAAGCGCAGCGACAGATCCTCTTCCAGGATCTTGTGAATGGCATTGCTCATCCGGTCCTCGTCGTTGCGGCTCTTGGCCTGGATGGCATAGGCGATGGACGGTTCCGGAAACCGCAACGGAGCCAGCGCCACCTGATTCGCCCGGTCGGCCAGCGTGTCACCGGTGAGCGTGTCGCGCAGTTTGGCCACCACTCCAATGTCGCCGGCGTGCAGTTCCGGAATCGGAATCGGCGTCTTTCCGAATGGAACGCCGATATGCGACAACCGTTCGTCGGCTCCGCTGCGGGAACTGATCAGGTGCGCGTCGTTCTTCACCAAGCCCGATAGCACCTTGAAGTACGTCACCCGGCCCGCGAACGGGTCGGCGGCGGTCTTGAACACATACGCTGCCGGGGCGCTGGCGTCGGACACTTCCCGGTCAATCTCGTGATCGCCTTCGATCAAATGCACCGCCGGATGCTCGGTCGCCGCCGGGAAGAAGATTTTGGCGAACTGGAGCACCTGACACGTTCCGATGTTGCGAAGTGCCGAACCGCACAGCACGGGCACGATGGCGTTGTACTTCATCTCGTCATGGATGCCGCGAATGACGTGCTCCGCCGCCAGTGTGCCGTTCTCAAAGAACTCGGCCATCAACTCGTCCTCGCCCTCGGCGACCGCTTCTACCAGGACCTCGTGGGCCTTCTTGGCCGCTTCCCTGTATTCGGCCGGGATGTCGGTCTCACGCCCGATGCCGTTGCCGTCGGGCTCATACAGGTAGGCGCGCATCATCACCAGGTCGATCACGCCGCGGAAGTCGCGGTCATTGCCGATCGGAAGCTGAATGGGCACGCAGGTCCGGCCGAAGCGCTCATGGATCGCCTCCATCGTGCGCTCAAAGCTGGCGCGATCCCGGTCCAGCTTATTGATGAAGATGGCGCGCGGCAGCTTGAACTCTTCGGCGAAGCTCCACACCCGCTCGGTCTGCACCTCGACACCCGCCACGCCGTCCACGACGATCAGGGCTGCGTCGGAGGCGTAGAAGGCGGCCCGTGTGTCGTTCATGAAGATGTTGAAGCCGGGCGTGTCGAGGAGATTGACTTTCGTTCCCTTCCAGTCGGCCGCCGCCACGCCGGTCGAGATCGAGATCTTCCGGCTGGTCTCTTCCTCGTCGAAGTCGGTGATGGCGTTCCCTTCGTCGGGACGCGTCAGCCGGTTGGTGGCGCCGCAGGTGTACAGCAGCGCCGAGGTCAGCTGAGTCTTGCCGCAATGGCCGTGCCCGGCCAGGGTGAGGTTCCGAACGTCCTTGCCTTGGTAAACCTTCATGACTTGATTGTGACTCTCCTATTACGAGGGCGGATCGTATCACAGCCTATACTCGAAAAAGCCCTCGCCGGTTCGTTTCTCCATGGATTCTTTACGCAATCGCATTCGAGCCGAACTGGCGTCCCTTCTCAAACTGGCCGGCCCCGTCGTGGCCGCTGAACTGGGTTGGATGGCGATGGGCGTGGTCGACACGATCATGGTCGGGCGGCTGGGAGCGGAAGCGATCGGCGCCGTCGCGATGGGTTCGATCATCTTCAACTGCGGCGGGCTGCTCGCCATCGGGCTGATGTTGGGGCTGGACACGCTGGTGTCGCAGTCGTTCGGCGCCGGCGACATCGAGGACTGTAATCATTCGCTGCGCCAGGCGCTGTGGCTGGCGGCCATTGCTTCGCCGGGTTTGCTGTTGATGATGCTGGCCATCGTCCCCACGTTGCCGGCCTGGGGCGTCGATCCGTCCGTGGTGCGGCTGGCGACGCCGTTCTCGAACCTCCTGGCCTGGGGCGTATTCCCGATTGCCGCCTATGCCGCCTTTCGGCGCTATCTGCAGTCGATGAACCTGGTCCGTCCCGTGATGTTCGCCCTCGTCAGCGCGAACCTGATCAATCTGGCAGCGAACTACGCGCTGATCTACGGCCACTGGGGCTTGCCGGCCCTTGGCGTGGAAGGTTCCGCGTGGTCAACCAACATCGCACGGGCCTACATGGCCGCGGTGCTGCTGGCAGCCATCTGGCTGAAGGAGCGCGAGGAGCGAACGGGCCTGTTTCGATGGGAAGCTTTGGACGCGGCGCGGCTGCGCCTGCTGTTGCGGCTGGGTGCGCCGGCGGCGGGACACATCCTGGTCGAAGTGGGCGCCTTCGCGCTGGCCACTGCCCTGGCCGGACAGTTCACGCCGTCCATCCTGGCCGCGCACGAAATCGCCCTCAACAACGCCGCCCTGACGTACATGGTGCCGCTGGGGATCTCCAGTGCCGCAGCGGTACGCGTGGGGCAGGCCATCGGGCGGCGGGATGAACGGGGCGCTCGGCTGGCGGGTTGGACGGCAGTGGGCGTCGGTGCGGCCTACATGAGTCTCTCCGCGCTGACGATGATGTTGATCCCGGAGAAGATCCTGGGCGTCTACACGACGGATGCGGGGGTGATCGCCACGGGGGCCAGCCTGTTGACGATGGCGGCGATGTTCGGTCTGTTCGACGGTGTGCAGGTAGTCTCGACGGGCGCGCTGCGCGGCATCGGCGATACGCACAGCGTCTTTTGGGCGAACACGGCCGGCTACTGGGTCTTGGGCCTGCCGGCGGGCGCATGGTTCTGCTTCCGGCTTCAATGGGGCGTCACGGGCCTGTGGCTGGGCTTAACGCTGGGCCTGATGGCCGTCGCCGTGGTGCTGATCGTCCGCTGGGCGCTGCTCAGCCGGCAGCCTTCGCGATTGCTGCGGGCCGTGCGCGCAGAAACAGAAGCGTGACCATGGCCCCCACGACAGCCACCACGGCCAGGATTCCGTAGAAGTCCTGGTAGCCCTCGGCGACGGCGCGTACCCGATGCGCCCGCTCCATCAGCGCGCCGAAGTAGCCCGGAACGAAGAAGCCGCTCAATCCGTACGCCGAGAACATCAGCGCATAGTTGGAGCCCAGGAAGCGCGAGCCGAACAACTCACTGGTCAGCGCGGGCATAATCGACAAAAAGCCCCCGAAGCCGAAGGCCACCAGACAGAACCCCGTCATCAGACGGCTTGCGTCGCCGCCGGCGCGCAGAAACAGCGTGCACCCCAGCACTTGCGCGCCGAACATGCACAGGAGGCAGACTCGCCGCCCCAACCGGTCCGACAATGCGCCCCAGGCCAGGCGTCCCAACCCGTTGGACAGGGCAATCAGCCCGAGCGCCACACCGATGGACGAAACGGCGTAGCCCGCCTCGACAGTGCGCAGCTGATTCGCCGCCTCCCCGATTGTGGTCAGTCCTACCGCGCTGCCCGCAAAGAAAATGGTCCACACGACCAAGGCATGCCGGGAGCGGAGCACCTCTCGTGGCGTCAGGCCGCTGCCCGGTCCGGCGGTCTGTTGGTCCGGAAACCGGAAGACCTGTGCCGCTCCGGTGACAAGGACATAGAACACGGCGGCCATGATTTGGAATGTCTGTCCGATCGTCACGGCAAACCGGCTGGGATCGTTGCCGATCAGTTTGTCGAGAATCGGCGCGAAGATCAGCGAGCCCGCTCCGCAACCGCTCACCGCCAGGCCGGTCACCATCCCGCGCCGGTCTGGAAACCAGCGAATGCAGGTGGAAATCGGCGTCACGTAAGCAAAGCCGACGCCCAACCCGCCGATCGCGCCGTAGGCCAGCACGAGTTCCAGATGGGAATTGGCCTGACTGGCCAACAGACAGCCGGTACCCAGCAGCAATCCGCCCACTGAGCCGACGATGCGCGGACCGTGGCGGTCCTGCCACCGGCCGGCCAGCATCATTCCGATCGTAAAGCCAAGAAGCGAGTAACGATACGGCGCTATCGTCTGCGCGGGCGTCCAGCCGTAGAGCGTGGCCAGCGGGGCACGGAAAACGCTCCAGGAGTAGATCACCCCGAGACAAACTTGCATGACGACGGCGGCGACGACGAAGCGCCAGCGAGAGTGCAGAATGTTTGACACGCGAACTCGCTCAGATGCTAACACATGCATCAAAGCAAAACGCCCGAACCGTGAAGGTCCGGGCGTTGCGGGTGACCGAAAAGAGTGAGCTTACCGGGCGGCGAGCAGTGCCCGCAAATGGCGTGCCCGTTCCGGCGAGCGAAGCTGGCGCAGCGCCTTGGCTTCAATCTGCCGGATGCGCTCGCGCGTGACGTCAAACTCCTGCCCGATCTCCTCGAGCGTATGCTCGCGCTCACAGCCGATGCCGAAGCGGAGCCGGATGACCTTCTCCTCTTTCGGGGAGAGCGTCTTCAGGATGTTGGCGGTCTCGTCGCGGACGTTGCCCTCGATCACGGCATCGACCGGCGAGCCAACCCAGCGGTCTTCGATCAGGTCGCCCAGCGCGGATTCGCCGTCCCGCCCGACCGGGGTTTCCAGCGAAACCGGATCGCGCGAGATCGTCTTGAGCTTCTGAACCTTCTCCACCGGAATGTCCATGCGGCGGGCGATTTCCTCGTTCGTCGGCGCCCGTCCCATTTCCTTTTCCAGTTCGCGGGTGGCGCGCAGGAACTTGTTCATCGACTCGTTCATGTGCACCGGAATGCGGATGGTGCGGGACTGATCGGCGATGGCACGCGTGATGGCCTGACGGATCCACCACGTCGCGTAGGTGGAGAACTTGTAGCCGCGGCGGTATTCGAACTTGTCGGCCGCGCGCATCAGGCCGATGTTGCCTTCCTGAATCAAATCAAGAAGATGCAGGCCTCGATTCACGTACTTCTTTGCCACGGAGACCACCAGCCGGAGGTTGGCCTCGACCAGATCCTTCTTAGCGCGTTCCGCCTCGGCTTCACCGACTCGAATCACTTGCAGGCTGGCCAGAAGGTCCTTGAGGGGTGCTCCGGCAACCTGCTCGCGCTTCTTGATTTCGCGCTTCAGTTCGCGAACGCGAGCCTGCGCCGCCTGTGAGGTCTTGTCTTCCAGGCGCTGGCGCTCGGCGTCGAGATGCGTGATCTCTTCAACGGTCCGTTCGATTTCCTTGCTGAACTCTTTCCACTGATTGACGGTCCAGGGAATGGACCGAATGGAGCGCGAGCATTCCACCTTCGACCGGCTGAGCTTGTAGGCGAGCTTGCGGCGGAGTTTCTTGTTGGAAAGCGCTGTCGCTTCCAGTTTCTCCTCGGCTTGCTGCTCCTTCTTGTAGGTGACGCTGAAGGCAGCAAACTGCTCTTTCACCTGCGCGCGGCGCTTTTCCTCGAGCGCGGGATTTTCTTCGACATCGCCGACATCCACAAGGTCTTCGACATCCATCGCACCCTTACGGACCTGCTCGGCATAATCCAGAACAAGCAGTTGAATGAGCATGGAGCGGCTGATCGCCTTCTGGGCGCGCAGCTTGCCCCGCTCCATCTTTCGGGCCAGATCGACTTCGCCTTCCCGCGTCAATAGCGGAACGGCGCCCATTTCGCGAAGGTAAACGCGGACGGGGTCGTCGGTGGACAGGACCGTGACCGCGGTGCCGAGCTTGATC
>CAYNDS010000251.1:0-531 GCA_964395885.1 uncultured Solibacteraceae bacterium
ACTCATAGCGGAGACAGACGATCGGATCGAGATTCGCGGCCCGGTTGGCGGGGTAGTAGCCGAAAAACAGGCCCACGCCGATCGAGATGCCGACCCCAAGCGAGATCCACAAGTAGGATAGCGTGGCCGGGATGCTGGGCACGGCCGTCCGCACCACCAGCGCCACCAGCGCCCCGGCCAGAATTCCCAGCACGCCTCCGATCAGCGTCAGCACCACGGCCTCAATCAGAAACTGCTGCCGGATTTCGGAACGCCGCGCCCCCACCGCCATCCGGATGCCGATCTCCCGCGTCCGCTCCGTCACCGAGATCAGCATGATGTTCATCACCCCGATGCCGCCCACCAGCAGCCCGACGGAACTGATCACGCCGGTCAGGATCACAATCGCCCCGGTCAACTGATCCCAAAGCTTGCTGAAGAAGTCGGAAGCGAAGATCTCAAAGTCCGTCTCAGCGTTGGACGGCACGCGCCGCAGCCGCCGCAGCGCATCCTCCACTTCGTCGCGCGCCTGCTCCAGCGGAATCTCCGGCG
>CAYNDS010000251.1:541-6327 GCA_964395885.1 uncultured Solibacteraceae bacterium
CCTCTTTCGATTCCGGATAATGCTTGCGGAAGTTCGTCACCGGGATGATCACAAACTGATCGACGCCGCCCAGCCCAAACAGTCCGGGGTCTTTGTCAAAGACGCCCACCACCTCATACAGCTTCCCGTTCACGCGCACGGTCTTGCCCAGGGCTTCCTCCGTCGGAAACAGCGCGTCGGCGATCGCCGAGCCCAGCACCACCACCTGCGACGCATGATCCACGTCAAAGCGGTTGATCATCCGCCCGCGCGCCACCGAGAACAACGGAATCACGTCGGAGTACTCCGGCTCCACGCCGCGCACAATCACGCGCTCCACACGCTCCGCCCCGTAGCGCACCTCATTCGATTCGCCCAGGAAAAATGCGCGCGTGCCGAAGGAGGTGGCAGTCTCCACGGACGGGCACCGCTCGCGAATATAGGCCGCATCGCCATAGTTCAGATACCGCCGCGCGCGGTACTTATCCGGCAATCGCGCCGGGTCCTGCCCCGCCGGAAAGCGCCCGACAAAGTAGGTGCGCGGGCCGAACTGCTTCACCTGATCTTTGATGAACCCGTTCAAACCGTCGATGATCGCCGCGACCGAGATCACGCTCGTCACGCCGATGACGATGCCGAGGATCGTCAACGCCGATCGCAGCTTGCTCGCGCGCAGCGTGTCCCAGGCAATCTGCCCGCTCGACACGAACCGTTCAAAGGTCGACCGCCGGCGCGTCTTACTCGGCACGCAGCGCCTCCACCGGGTCCAGCTTCGAGGCGCGAACCGCCGGATACAACCCAAAGAAGATGCCCGTCGCCGAACTCAGCACCATTCCGAACATCGCCACCCATCCCTGCACCGCCGCCGGAAAGCTGGCCACGCGCGTCAGCACCGCGGCGAAGAAGAAGCCCGCACCGATGCCCAGCGCGCCGCCCACCAGGCACTGCAGGACGCTCTCGGTCAGAAACTGCCGCCGGATATCGGCCTCCGAGGCGCCCAGCGCCCGCCGCACGCCGATTTCCTTGGTCCGCTCCGTCACGCTCACCAGCATCACGTTCATGATCACGATGCCGCCGACAACGCCTGAAATCGCACTCACCATGACGAAGACCGCCGCGAACGCTCCGCTGATCGACTGCCAGAGCGCAATGTAGGAGGACTTAGTGCCGAAGTAAAAGTCTTCTTCTTTTGCCCCGTAGATCTGCCGCCGCGCCCGCATCAGCATCCGCGCCTCGTCCATCGCCGCGTCGAAGCCTTCCGCGCTCTCGGCCTGCACCTGCAGAATGACCGTGTTCAACTGGCCCCGGCTGCGCAGAAACGTTCGCATCGGCAGCACCGCGAAGTTGTCCTGGTTCTGGCCCAGCACCGCGCCAATCGGCTCAAACAGTCCAACGACGGTGCACTCCTCATTGCCCACCTTCACCGTCTTGCCCAGCGCCGAGACGCCCTCAAAGAACTCCTTCCGCATCGCGTCGCCGATTAGGCAAACGGCCGACGCGCGCTCGTCTTCCTGCGGCGTGAAGTAGCGCCCCTCCACCACCGTCCGCGTATCGATGTCCGCCATGTTGGCCGTGTGGCCCAGCATGTTCACGTCGGAGAGCTCGCGATTGCCGAAGCGCGCCTTCACCGTCACCGAAGCGGACCCGCCCACCTGCGCGCACCTCTGGCAGCGCTCGCGCAGGTACAGCAGATCGTCGTAGGTGATCCGCCGGTGCTTCAGGCTCTTGATGATCTCGTTCCAGTCGGTGGTGGCAAACGGCGTGCGCCCGATCTGAAAGACGTTGGTTCCGAGATTGGCCACTTTCTGCTCGACGTACGTGTTGGCGCCCTGCACGATCGTCATCACCGTGATCAGCGTGGCGACACCCATCATCAGCCCCAGCGTGGTCAGCGCGGCACGCAACCGGTGCGCCCGGAGCGCATCCAGGCTCTGCGCGAGAATGTCGGCCGGACGGAGCATCGTTCGCTCAGCTCACGACAACGCTCTTGATCTGCTTGCCGACGCGCACACGGTACACTCCGGCGGCAAACCGCTGCGCCGGAGACTTCACAATCTCTCCGGCCACTTCCACGGCTCCGGACTTGATCAACTCATCGGCCCGCGTCGCCGACGGCGCCATCCGCGCCGCCACGATCAGCTTATTCAGCCGCCCGTCCGCCACCGTCACCTGCTCGGCCTGATCCACCGCCGCGTCCCCATGGAAGTCCTTCACGATTCGCGCGATCAACTCGTCTTTCGCCGCGCGCGGATCCCCGGCGGCCTTGCGCCGTTCGATCGCCTCGACACTCTCATCGGTCAGCAGTTCCCAGTAGCGCCACATCAGATCGTCGGAGATGTTCAGCAGCTTCTGCCGCATCGTCAGCGGCGCCTCGGTGATGCCGACATAGTTCGCCTTGGACTTCGACATCTTCTCCACGCCGTCCAGCCCTTCAAGCAGCGGCGTCGTCGCCACAATCTGCGGCTTCTGCCCGAAGTCGCGCTGTATCTCGCGCCCCACCAGCAGATTGAACTTCTGATCGCTGCCGCCCAGTTCGACGTCGCACTTCAGACAGACCGAATCATAGGCCTGCGCCAGCGGATACAGCAGTTCATGCACGGAAATCGGCGTCTGCGACGCGAAGCGCTTGGCGAAGTCGTCCCGCTCCAGCAGTCTCGCCACCGTGTACTTCGACGCCAGCCGGACCACATCGTAAAACTCCAGCTTGTCGAACCACTCGCTGTTGAAGCGGATCTCCGTCTTGTCCGGGTCCAGGATCTTGAACACCTGCGCCTTGTACGTCTCGGCATTGGCGGCGATCTCTTCCCGCGACAGTGGCGGACGCGTCGCATTGCGCCCCGTCGGGTCTCCAATCAGACCCGTCACATCGCCGATCAAAAAGATGACCGTATGCCCCAGATCCTGAAAGTGCTTCAGTTTGCGAATCAGCACCGTGTGGCCCAAATGCAGATCGGGCGCCGTCGGGTCAAAGCCCGCCTTCACCCGCAGCGGGCGGCCCTCCTGTTGCGCGGTCAGCAGCCGCTCGCGCAGGTCTTCCTCGCGGATGATCTCCACGAAACCCTTGCGGAGATAGCCCAGTTGTTCATCGATGGAGAGGGACAAGTCTTCATTTTAATTGACAGAGCCGAAACACAGTTTCTGCATCGTTGAACGTCGCGGGGGAATCACACCGATTGTGAAACGCTTCTCTCTGATCCTGTGTCTTGCTCTAATCGCCAGAGCACAGGACACAACGGGAGTCGGTAGTTTGGCCGGCACCGTGGCGGACGAAGGCGGACAGAAGGTTCCCGCGGCAAAGGTCTGCGCGCTCCCGTCGGACCGCTGCGCAACGGCGGACACTGCAGGTCTGTTTCGCTTAACGGACTTACGCTCCGGCACCTATGAACTGGAGATCACAATCGAGGGACGCCCCCCGCTGCGCCGCTCCGGCATCGAAGTGCGCGCGGGCCTGGAAGGCACCGTCGAGATCGTCGTCCCGCGGCTGGACGCCGTGAAGCAGGAGATCACGGTGACGGAGTCCGTGTTCCTGGCCCCGGAAGAGATCAAGAACTCCGGCTATCTCGTCGAGCGCCGTGAGATCACGAAAACCGCGGGCGCCCTGCAGGACGTCGCGCGCTACGTGCAGACCCTGCCGGGCGTCGTGATCGGCTCCAACGACTTCCGCAACGACATCATCGTGCGCGGCGGGTCGCCGCTCGAAAACCTGTTCGTCGTCGACAACATCGAAATCCCGAACATCAACGCGTTCGCCAACTTCGCCGCCGCCGGCGGAACGGTTTCGATTCTCGATGCCGAATTGATTCAGGACGTCACGTTCCTCACCGGCGGCTACCCCGCCCCCTACATCAACCGGGCCTCCTCAGTCCTGCAGGTCGCCCAGCGCGAGGGCAGCCGCGACCAGTTCTCCGGACGCGCGACGGTCGGCTTTGCCGGCGGCGGCGGCATTCTCGAAGGACCGATCAAGAAGGGCAAGGGCTCCTGGATCGTTTCGGCCCGCCGCTCTTTCCTGGACCTGTTCACCGACGATGTCGGCTTCGGCGGCGTGCCCGTGCTCTACACCTTCAACGCCAAGGTCACCTACGATCTCACCCCGCGCGACCGCATCTGGGCCGTCTCCGTGTCCGGACTCGACAACATTCGTCTCGGCGCGCGTGAGACGCCGCAGTCCGACGACGAAGAGGTGAACAACCTCGACATCCGCTACGACGGCTGGCGCAGTGCGAACGGCTTCAACTGGCAGCGCCTGATGGGCGCGCGCGCTGTCGGTCTGCTGGGCTTGACGCATTCGGAGGCCAAGGTCGGATCCAACGTGCGCGACCTCGTCCGCAACGGACCGCGCCCGCCCAACGTGCCTTTGGACCAGTTGGTCTCCCGTGCGCCCCTCGTCTTCAGCGACGATTCCCGCGAGGGCGAGAGCACGCTCAAGTACGACCTCACCGCCTATGCCCCCGTGCTCGATAAGGTGCAGCTTGGCGGCAGCTACAAGATCTTCCGGATCAACTACAACACCGCCTCGCCCTTCGGGCAGAACTCTCCCTTCAGCACGGTGAATGATCTCAACCCGTTCCTGCTGCGGCGCAACTTCCTCGCCTATCAGTCCGGGGCCTACTTCCAGTCGACGCGCAACCTGACGCGCCGCCTGAACCTCACCTGGGGCGGCCGTTGGGACAACTACCAGTTTGTGTCGGCCAACCGCTTCAGCCCGCGCCTGGGCTTGAGCTTCAAGCTGACCGATAAGCTCTCGCTGCGCGGCTCCTACGGCACCTACTTCCAGCAGCCGTTCTTCATCTTCCTGAACGCCTTTCCGCAGAACCGCGGCCTGATCCCCTTCCGCGCGGATCACTTCGTCGCCGGGCTCAGCTACGTCGTCTCGCCCACGCTGCGCTTTACCCTCGAGGGCTATCAGAAGGAATACAAGGACTACCCGGTCTCCCTGCAGTGGCCGCAAGTCTCGCTGGCCAATGTCGGCGACACGTTCGCCGTCCGCGACATCCTCTTCCCGCTCACCTCGGCCGGCCGCGGACGTGTCCGCGGCGTCGAATTCTTCCTCGAAAAGAAGTTCAGCGACAAGTGGTTCGGCCAGGCCAACGTCGCCTACATGCAGTCCTGTCAGGCGGGCCTCGATCAGGTCCTGCGTCCTTCGATCTACGACTATCCGGTTGTCTTCAACGCGGTCGGCGGCTACCGGCTGAACCGGAAATGGGAGTTCTCGGCGCGCTTGGCCTACCTCACCGGACGCCCCTTCACTCCCTTCGACGCGCCGACCTCGACGCGCCTCCGCCGCGGCGTCTTCGACCTCGCCCGCGTCAATGCCGAGCGCCTGCCGGACTACTTCCGTCTCGACCTCCGCGCCGACCGCACGTTCTACGTCAACGAAAAGCCGGTGTTGGTCTTCATCGGCGTGCAGAATGCGACGAATCGCCGCAACATCGGCGGCATCAGTTGGAACCGCAACACCAACTCGCAGCAGCTTGGCGAACAACTCGGCCTATTCCCGCTCATCGGGCTCGACTGGCGCTTCTGATTCCCTGCCTGCGGCAACGGCGATCGGGGTAGCAATCGGTGAGGAAAAATACGTCGACGGCCGCCTTGAGCTTGAAATGATGAAGAAGAACTGGTACGGTTCTGACACGGAGGCTGACTATGACTATGCTTCGCTTCTGTTTGCTCTTAGCCATTGCTGCCTGTTCACCGATTTTTGGCGCAGGCTGCTCTTCCATCATTTCCAATCCCGATGCTCCGCACATCGATTGCGGCCTGGTTGGGACGTACTGCTATCCCAACGCTTCGTGCCTGTCCTGTGGACT
>CAYNDS010000252.1:0-6297 GCA_964395885.1 uncultured Solibacteraceae bacterium
GAATAGATGTCGTGGTGCGGCGGCGGCGAGATCAGGCCGACACCGGGCGTTGAGAATCGCACCCGGGCGATGTTCTCGTCGACCTTATGGCCGGGCAACTGACCGCCTTCGCCCGGCTTGGCTCCCTGCGCGATCTTGATCTGCAACTCTTCGGCATTCACCAGATAGTGCGCTGTGACGCCGAACCGTCCGGAGGCCACCTGCTTAATGGCCGAGCGCTTCCAATCCCCATTCGGCAACTTCTCAAACCGCGCCTCATCCTCGCCGCCTTCGCCGGTATTGGACCGCGCCCCGATCCGGTTCATGGCGACGGCCAGCGTCTCGTGCGCCTCCGCCGAGATCGACCCGAAACTCATGGCGCCGGTGGCGAAGCGCTTCACAATCTGCGTGGCGGGCTCCACATCGGCCAAATCGAGCGGCTGCGGCGCGAACTTCAACTGCATCAGGCCGCGCAGCGTGCACAACTGCTCGGACTGATCATCCACCAGGCGCGCGAACTCTTCAAACGTCTCGAACTTGTTCTGCTGCACCGCGTGTTGCAGCGTCGAGACGGTAAGCGGATTGATCAGGTGATACTCGCCGTTGCGACGGTAATGGTAGTTGCCACCCGTGGCGAGTTCCGGATCGTCGGCATTCACCGGCTCAAAGGCGTAGGTATGCTTAGCCGCCGCTTCCTTGGCGATCACATCGAGACCGATCCCTTCAATGCGCGACGGCGTCCCGGTGAAGTATTTCTCCACCAGCGCCGAGGAGAGTCCGATGGCTTCAAAAATCTGCGCGCCGCGATAGCTCTGCAGCGTCGAGATCCCCATCTTCGAGAAAACCTTCAGCAGCCCCTTGCCGACTGCCTTCTTGTAGTGCTTCAGCGCCTTCTCGAACGGAACGTCGAGCAGCCGCTTGTTGGCCATGTCCTCCAGCGTTTCGATCGCCAGATAGGGATTGACGGCCGAAGCACCGTAGCCGATCAGCAGGCAGAAGTGCATCACCTCGCGCGGCTCACCGGACTCCACCACCAGCGCCACCTGAGAGCGCGTGCCTTCCCGCACCAGATGGTTGTGCACGGCGGTCAGCGCCAGAAGCGACGGAATCGGCGCGAACTCGAAATCGACGCCGCGGTCGGAGAGGATCAGCAGGCTGTAGCCGCTCTTGATGGCGAGCGAGGCACGGCGGCACAGCGCGTTCAAGGACCGCTCCAGCTCCTTTTCGCCACCCGAGACCAGATAGAGCGTCGGCAGCGTCATCGCCAGGAAGTCGCCCTGCGAGACGCGCCGCAGCTTTTCCAGGTCGCGATTGGTCAGCACCGGATGCTCCAGCTTGAGCGTGTGGCAGTGCTGCGCGGACTCGGCAAGAATATTGCGTTCGTTGCCGATGTAGCTGGTCAGCGACATCACCATCTCTTCCCGAATCGGATCGATCGGCGGGTTGGTGACCTGGGCAAACAGCTGCTTGAAGTAGTGAAACAGCGGCTGCGGGCGGTCCGACAGACAGGCGAGCGGCG
The DNA here is from genome assembly GCA_964395885.1 of uncultured Solibacteraceae bacterium. Classification (GTDB taxonomy): domain Bacteria; phylum Acidobacteriota; class Terriglobia; order Bryobacterales; family Bryobacteraceae; genus JAPKYZ01. The sequence goes on from CAYNDS010000252.1 coordinate 1,499, forward strand.
TATCGGTTCCCATCGACCCCACCGGCTCTTCGCCGTTGTTGGCCATGGGAGTGAGCAGCATGCGCAAGTCTTCTTCGGTGTAGCCGAAGCAGCGCTGGCGCTCGAGCAGCGTCTCCTGGTCAAACTGGTAGACGCGGGGCGGCTCCGGCAGGCGGTCCAGGTGGATCTGCTGTTCCTTCAGCCACTCGGCGTAGGGCTGGCGGGCGGCAAGGCGCGCCTTCAGTTCCGCATCCGGGATGATGCGCTGCTCCCGGAGGTCGCACAGCAGCATCTTGCCGGGCTGCAGGCGGCCCTTCTCGACGACATCCTCCGGCTTGATCGGCAGCACGCCGGTTTCCGACGCCATGATGAGCAGACGGTCCTTCGTCACCAGGTAGCGCGCCGGGCGCAGACCGTTGCGGTCCAGCGTCGCGCCGATCACGCGTCCGTCGGTGAACGCCACCGCTGCCGGACCGTCCCAGGGCTCCATCAAGGACCCGTGGTACTCGTAGTAGGCCTTCCGCGCCGGGTCCATGGTTGGGTCCGCTTCCCAGGCTTCCGGGATCAGCATCGACATGGTGTGGGCCAGTTCGCGCCCGCTGAGCGTCAGCAGTTCGACGGCGTTGTCCAGGCACGCCGAATCGCTCTGCCCTTCCCGAATGATGGGGAACAGGTCGTGGATATCGCGCGAGAACCTATCGGAGGCCATCACCTCCTGCCGCGCCCGCATCCAGTTGACGTTGCCCTTGACAGTGTTGATCTCGCCGTTGTGGCAAACGTAGCGGTACGGGTGCGCCAGCTGCCAGGTGGGGAACGTGTTGGTCGAGAACCGCTGGTGCACCAGACACAGCGCGGAATCGGTCTCCGGGTCGTTCAGTTCCTTGTAAAAGGCGGCGATCTGCGGAGCCAGCAGCAGCCCCTTATAGACAATCGTCCGGCAGGACAGCGACGGGATGTAGAAGAAGTCTTTGTCCCGAAGATCGCTGGCTTCGATTTCCTTTTCAGCGCGCTTGCGGACGACGTAGAGGCGGCGCTCCAGCTCATCCTCGTCCGCGCAACCCTCACAGCCGAGGAAGATCTGCTCGATGTAGGGCTGTGCGTCGCGCGCCAGGCGGCCAATCGCATTGGAATCAATTGGCGTATCGCGCCACCCGAGAACCGTCAAGCCCTCTTCCGCCGCAATGCGCTCCATGATGCCCTTTGTCACCAGACGCTGCTGCCGATTCACGGGCAGGAAGCACATGCCGACGCCATACTCGCCGGGCTTCGGAAGGGTGAAGCCCTCCTTCGGGCACTCCTTGGCGAAGAAGCGATGCGGAATCTGAATCAGGATGCCCGCGCCATCGCCGGTGTCGGGATCACAGCCGCAGGCACCGCGATGGGTGAGATTGATGAGAATCTGCAAACCCTTGAGGATGATGTCGTGGCTACGGCGCCCATCGATGTGAGCGATGAAGCCGACTCCGCAGGCATCGTGCTCGTGGCGGGGGTGATAGAGGCCCTGAGGCGCGGGAAAGGCAGGATCAAAACGTTCGTGGTTCATGGCGACGGGGCACAAGCAGAATAACAGTAGTTGAATTTCTGATGCAAATCATGGTCTAGTATTAGCAATACTAATTATGCGAATCGATGATCTCGCCCTGTTCCGTTATGTCGCACAGGAGCGGAATGTCAGCCGCGCCGCCGCGCTGGTGGAGCTGACACAGTCCGCTGCGAGCCAAAGAATCAACCAGTTAGAGGCGGAAATCGGCTCCGAGCTCCTGGACCGCGCACGCCGCCCGTTGGAACTGACGGCAGCTGGCAAACTCGTGGCGGACTTCGCGCAGGACGTCTTGCGGCGGCGGGAACGGCTGGAGGCGGCACTGGCGAAGTTGCGGGCAACCGTCGACGGACCGGTGCGCTTCGCCATGATCTACTCGGTCGGACTTTCCGAGCTGGCGGCGCTGCGCGAAGACTACCGCCGGCGCTATCCGCAAGGCGAGTTGTCTGTCGAATACCTGAGGCCGGAGAAGATCTACGAGGCAGTGCTGACGGACGGTGCGGATCTTGGCGTGGTCAGCTATCCGACCCGCCGCCGCGAGATTGCGGTGATCCCCTGGCGGCAGGAGGAGATGGTGGTGGCCGTTGCGCCGGAGCATCCGCTGGCGAGCTTTCCGACGTTGCATCCGTCGCAGTTGAACGGCCTGCCGTTCATCGCCTTTGACGCCGACCTTCCGATCCGCCGCCACATTGATCGGTTTCTGCGCCAGCAGCGCGTCGCGGTGAAGCCCCTCATGCACCTGGATAACCTGGATTCGATCCGAGAGGCAGTGGAGCAGAATGCCGGCGTGGCAATCGTGCCGAAGCCGATTCTCCGAGTGCACCTCGAGCAGCAGCGCCTGCGGGCAATTCCGCTGGTTCCCAAGCACCCGCGGCGCCCGCTCGGAATCATCCATCACAAGCGAAAGAAGTTCAGCCCGGCCGCTCGAGCTTTTCTGGAGTTGCTGCGGGAAAGCTCGCGACGCTAGGGCCCGCGGGGTGGGTGAATTGGCGCAAGCCCCGCGTGAGCTGGGTGAACCAACCCAACGCAATTTGCACTAAGTGCAGCGTTTTCAGTCTGGCAGACCACGTGCTATCCCATGCGCCACATGGGGCGGGTCCGTGTGCGAATACACGTCGAAGGCACAGTGCAGGGCGTCGGATTCCGCCCGTACGTGGCGCGTCTGGCGACTTCGCTTGACCTGGGTGGCATGGTGCGGAACGACGGCTCGGGCGTCGAAATCTGCATCGAGGGTGACGATGCAACGGTCGAGGAGTTTCAGCGCCGCCTCCCTTGCGAAAAGCCGGAAGCGGCTTGCATCCTGCGGACGCGCACCATGCCGGAGCCACCACGGGGCGAGCGGGCATTCACGCTGGACACCCACAGCGCCCGCAGCGGAAGGTCGCTGCCTCCGGATGTGGCGGCCTGCCCGGAGTGCCTGGCCGAATTACGCGACGTCGGCAACCGCCGCTTCGGCTACGCCTTCACCCACTGCAGCCGTTGCGGTCCACGATTCAGTATTGCCACCGGCCTTCCGTACGACCGTCCCACGTCTACGATGGGCCCCTTCCAGATGTGCCCGGACTGCGGCGGCGAGTATCTGGACCCGGCCAGCCGCCGCTTCCAGGCGTCGCTGAACGCTTGCCCTCGGTGCGGCCCGCGCGTGGAGTTTTCCTATGACGGTGAGCCGCATTCACACGGAGCGGCGGCTGTCGAGAACGCGGCCCGCACGATTGAGAGCTTGGGCATTCTGGCCTTGAAGGATACGGGCGGATTTCAGCTGCTTTGCGATGCACGTGACGGAGCAGCAGTGCACCGGCTGCGGCGACGCAAGCACGGCGAGACCCGACCGTTCACCGTGCTGTTTCCGGGCATGGACATGCTGCGCCGATACTGCCGCGTCACGGACGGCGAACAGAAATGGCTGGAAAGCCCGTGCGCGCCCGTCGTCCTGCTGGAGCCGCGACGGCGAGACCTGTTTCCGGCCGAGTTGGTGGGCTGCTCGCCGGCCGTGGGAGCGCTTCTGCCGCATTCGCCGCTCGGGCACCTGCTCCTGGGCCGATTGGGATTCCCGGTGGCCGTGACGGGCGGCAGTTCTGGCAGCCAGCCGCTTGCCGTCGGCAATGAGGAAGCGCGGGTAAGTTTCGAGGGCGTAGCCGATGCCTTCCTTTGGCATGACCGCGAAGTGGCGCGGCCGGTGGTTGATTCCGTCGTCCGCGTGGTCCGGGAGCGTTCGATGGTGTTGCGACGAGGTCGTGGGCTGGCTCCGCTGCCGATTCGGGTGCGGCGGCGCCTTCCGCCCCTCCTGGCACTGGGAGCACAGAGGAAAGCCTCCGTCGCCATTGGATTCGACCGTCAGATCATCGTGAGCCAGGAGGTGGGCGACCTCAGCGAGCAGCGCACGGCTTCCACCTTTGCCCAAACCATTGCCGATTTCGAGCGACTGTATCACTTCACACCACGCGCCGTGGCCTGCGACTTCGACCCGGAGTCCGTTTCGGCACGGTACGCGGAGAAGCAGGGACTTCCCGTCGTGCGGGTCCAGCATCAAGAGGCTCATCTGGCCGCCTGCCTGTTAGAGCACGACCCCAAAGGACGCATTCTGGGCGTCGCGTGGGACGGGCCTGGATTTGCGCCGGATGGGACCTATTGGGGAGGCGAGTTCTTTGAGCTTACCGGCGGCGAGTATCGGCGGGTCGCTTCGCTGATGCCGTTCTCGGCACCTTCCCGGGAGGCGGCCGACGGCGTTCCGCTCGCGCGCGCGCTCCTGCGGACGGCGGGCGTCCCGGAGTCAGCAAGCCTTGCCGGCGCCGAGACCGGTGGGCCATTGCTGAACGGCGTCGCAACGACCAGCGTGCGCCTGCTGATGGAGGGTGTAGCGGCCTTGATTGGCATTCCACGGCGGCAGCGGTTTGACGGCGATGCGATGCTGCACCTGGAGGCGGCCGCCCGGCAGAGCCGCGACTCGCGGTTCTATCAGGTACCACTGCAAGGGGCCGGGCTTCTTCGGCTGGACTGGGTGCCGCTACTGTGCTGCCTTTGTGAAGACATGCAGCACGAGGTGTCGGTGCCTGATCTTGCGCGGCGCCTTCACAATTCACTGGCTCGCGCGCTGGCCGAAACGGTGCGCAGCCTGGGGCATCGGACGGTGGCGCTCTCCGGCGATGTCTTTGACGACGCGCTGCTGGTCGAACTGACCTTGGCACAGTTGTCGGGCCGCACGCGGGTGTTGCTGCCGCAAGAACTGCCTCCGAATGACGGGGCAGTATCTGCCGGACAGGTGGTGCGGGCGGCCCAGCAG
>CAYNDS010000253.1:0-6266 GCA_964395885.1 uncultured Solibacteraceae bacterium
CACGGAGACCTCCCGGCGTCCAATCCAGCCCTGCTGCACCGCCTCGCGCCGTGCTAGCTTCGCCAGATGCGCCCGCGTCCTGCCCATCTCGGCGAAGGCGCCATAGCGGAAGTACTCGCGCAGGCCGGCGCGCTCCATCTTCTTCCAGCCGATGCGGCTCAAATTCCCCGTCACCAGCCCGGTCACGACGCCTCGCCGCAACAGCCTCGGCAGCAGCCGCCGCACGCCGGGACAGACTCGCCGCGCCAGGTCCGGACAGCGCCGCGCATACAGCCACTGCGCCTTCTCGAAGATCTCCGGCAATGCCATCGCCGTCTCACGCGGACCCAAGCCCGCCCGCCGCATCATCTCGCGCAGGATGTCCCCGTCCAGCATCCCGGCCACCGGCACGCCTTCGGTCGAGGCCCGCACGCCGGTGACCAGCCGCACGGCGTCCTCCAGGCATTCGCGATGCTGCGGCCCGGACTTGCGCATCAATGTGCCGTCGATATCGAACAGAACCAGCGCAGGCAACCTTTGGCTTCTCTTTCTTCTAGGATAGGCAACTAGAATAGGGAAGTCAGATGCAGGTACTGCAAGCGGGCGACCGCAAATTACTGCTGCTCGAACTCGACACGCAAGTGCTCGATGGCGTGGCCCGTCAGCTGGGTTTTGAAGTGAAGTCGATCGAGGAGTCGCCCCGCGCCGTCGTCGTCGAACTGGAAGCCGCGCAACGCGAATCGCCGCTGCTGCTGTTTGATGCCACTGACCCGGGCAACCTCGGCTGGTTCTCGCGCTGCCAGTTCTATGTCGATGGCACGGGCGCTGTTCTGCAAACCCCGCTTCGTCTGGGCAATGTCCGCGACCGCTCCGGACGCGTCCGCACCACGGAGTTGCGCGTGCAAATCGAAAAGGAGCTGCCCGCCAAGTTCCGCATGCCCGGGCGGCAGCCCGCCTCTGAGCAGGCCATCTACGCCATCTTCTACAACCTGCTGGGTGCGCTCACCGAAGTCGGAGTCGCCGTTTGCGGCCCGGGTGTGATCAAGCCGCTGGCCGGAAGAAGCCAGAAGACCCGCTCCCGCACGTGACGCCCAGCGTCTCCATCATCATCCCGACGCTGAATGAACAGGAGGCGCTGCCCGATCTCGTCCAGAGCCTCGCTCTGCAGTCCGCCGCCGAGGTGATCGTCGCCGACGGCGGTTCCGGCGACCGGACCCGCGGCGTTGTCGACCTTGCCGGCTGGCGCTGGGTGGATGCTCCGCGCGGACGGGCGGCACAGATGAATGCGGGCGCGCGTCTGGCCAAGGGTGACGTGCTGCTGTTCCTGCATGCCGATGTCACCTTGCAGGCGGGCGCATTGGCCGCCATCCAGCAAGCTGTCGCCGCCGGCGCCGAGAGCGGCAACCTGGAGATCGCCTTCGGTGGCGGAGATTGGGTCGCGCGCACCTTCGATTTCATCTACCGCGCCCGGCTGCCGTTCGGCATCCTCTACGGCGACAGCGGAATCTGGGTCCGGCGCGATGTCTTTCAGACCCTCGGCGGGTATCGTGACTGGCCCATCATGGAAGACTACGAACTTGCCCGGCGGCTCTGGCGCCGCGGGACCATGCGCTTCCTCCGCAACAAGATCTACGTCAGCCCGCGACGCTGGAAGAACGCGGGACTGCTGCATGCGCTGGCCGTTTGGGTCTTGATTCAGACCGGATACACGCTCGGTGTGCCGCCCCGCAGGCTGGCGTGGATGTATCGCGTCGTGCGGTAGCGCGCGGCTGGGAAAGAGTTCGCCCGCCGCCCCGCTGAAACGCGTGTCCGCGCTGCCCTCACTATCCGGGTGAACCGGCTCCCGCCATGAAGCAAAGCCGGACGGAGGGATGGATATGAAACTCGTCCTTGCTCCCCTCGCGATTGCCGCTGTCCTCGCACCCGCGATGTACAGTGCCAGCGTCGCCGAGAACCTCACTCGCTTTCACCCCCGATGCAACGCCCGCTCCAATCCGCTCGGTGCCGATTGTGTCGCTGCCGCGCAGCGCTACTGCTCCCACAGCCACAGCAAGCGCAGCCTCGGCTTCGTGTTTGCGCGCGACGGACGGACGGTCCGCCTGGGCTGCGCATGGCACCGCTGGTACGGTGATGTCTCCCCTGCGGATGTCGAGCGTCACCACCCGCGCTGCCACACCGCTCTTGCGGCCCAGGGACCGGAGTGCGTGGCGGCCACCAAACGCTACTGCGCCACGCAGCGCGCACTCTCCGGCGGATTGATTCAGCACGTTGCCGGGGACCGTGTCACCGTCGCCTGCTTCCAGGCCACCCGATTCGAAAATGTTCCCTACAACCGCCTCGGAGGACGGTGCAGTGGTCCGGCGCAGTCCGGTTCCCTCGACTGTGCCCGCGCGGCTGCGGACTGGTGCCGCCGCCCCGACAACACGTTGCTGGGCATCCCGCAGGAAGCCGGCCCCACTTCGCTTGGCATCGCGTGCCTGCCGGCGTCCGTCCGGGTGATCGACGTTTTGGATTAGGACAGTCCGCGCGGTCAGGCGGTGGAGGCGGCGGACTCCAGCATTGCCGCCGCCTTCGCCGCCTCCCGTGCGCGCCGGAGTTCCATCAGTTTGCCGACTGCCCAATGGCCCGCCTTGCGGAAACCCGAACTCGGATGGTTCTCCAGCGCCTTCAGGCGTGCTTCCGCCGTCGCATCGTCCGCCAGAGCCAAATAGAGCAGCGCCGTCGACATCACGCGGTGATGCGAATCGAAACTGCAGCGGTCCGCCAGCCCGCGCAGGCTTCCCGGGAGACCGTCCGCCTCAGACAAGAGCGCTTCCAGCAGGTTCGCCCGGACGCGCGGGTCGGCGTCCCGCAGAAACTCATCGGCGATCACGGGTTGCGCCTTGGCCAGCAGTTTCACCGCCCGCGCCCGAATCTTGGGCTCCTTTACCCGCAAGAACCGGCGCATCATCATCGCCGTCCGCGGCAGCACGCCCACCGTCAGGCGCAAAAGGTCCAAAACCCGCGCCATCTCCTCCGTCGTGACTCCCTCCGGCCAGGCTCGCTCCGGACTGGTGGTCTGCTGCAACAGCTGCACGTCAAAACGAGCGTCAATCGCGAGAACCATCTTCGTGATTCCCAGCGCCTCCTCCATCGTCAGGAGTTCCGGCATTGCCAGAGCGTGGGCCAGAAGTCCACTGTCGAGTAGGAGTTTGCTGGATCCAACCCGCTTCGTCTGGTAGATCGCCGCCGACACTCCATCGAACACCCACTTCTGAAAATCCGGCGGGTTTTCCAGGTCAATCTCCTGCAAAGTCTCGTGGCGAACGGCCGGGCGCAAACCCGAAAGGAGCGTCGCCCAGAACTCCACCGATCGAAAGCGTTCACTCATGATCCTGTTGTCCACCCGCCTGCCCGGGAAACACAAGTTGCCGCGCCTTAAATCATCCGAGGAAAAAAGTTCCCCTTTTTCAAAACCATACAGGTTGTTACCTGTCGGTTTCCGGACGAGTTTTTCCTGAGATTTATCGATCAGGATCCCACTACTCTTCTTGCTGATACCTCCCATGCCGAAGGGTGTAGCCTCATGCCTCTAGAGACGAATTCCGCCTCGACCGAACAATCCGCCGAGCGCCAGCTCTACCTGGCACGTGTGGCTGCCAGCGAGGTCCTTGCCGGCCGTCCCGCACTCGTCTCACTCCTCCGATACCTGGCCGAGGCGGGCGAACGAGCCGGTGCCGCAGTGACGGAATCTGACATCGCGCGCGACATGATGGGCAAAGGAGACGACTTCGATCCCCGCCGCGACTCCAGCGTTCGCGTCCAAGTGGCCCGGCTCCGCAAACACCTCGCGATGTACTACGAGAAGGAAGGTCAGCGGGACGCCGTCCTGTTCGAGATTCCAAAGGGCGAGTACCGGCTGCACGCCCATCCTCGCCAACTGGACCAACCCGACGTCGTGGTCCCCCCTCCCGCCCCGCGCCCGCTTCCGAAGCTGGCGCTCGGCTTTGGGCTGGTCGCCGTCGCGTGCGGAGCGGCCGGGTTCCTGATCGGCAGTGCCAAGACTGAACCTTCGCTCACGCCGGCGCTCGCCACGCTGTGGAACCCGTTCCTGAACGCGGACGCGCCACCGCTGGTGGTGTACACCAACCTGCGGATGGCCGGCGACCTGACCAACGGCCTACGCTGGTTTGACGCCACCCGCGACAAGCCGGAAGATGCCGTCGAGCGCTTCGCGGCGGTGGGCACCGTCTCGGCCACCGTTGCGTTGTGCCGGCTTTGGCGCCCCGGGCAACCCTGGACCGTGCGCCGCAACGGAACCTTTGCCTGGGATCAGGCGCGCCGCCAGTCCATCGTCTCTCTCGGGGCGAGACTCTATCCCGGCGAAGTGCTCCGGCAGCGCTTCGTTCCGGACTTCGTTGAGCCGCACAAGCCGGCCACCGTCCGCATCCTCGATCAGGATGCCGGTCCCACTCCCGTCTTCTACGGGGCGCGCTACCAGCCGGGCACGCAGCAGATCGTGGAGGACCACGCCTCAATCAGCTTCTCCCAGAGCGCGTCCGGTGAGTGGATCGCGCGCCTCGGCGGCTGCACCACCTTTGGCGTGTGGGCCGCGGCCGAAGAAACCACGTCCGAAGATCGCGCGAGCGCGCTCCTGGCGAGAGTCGGAGTGCCCCCGGGCCGTCTGGAACCCTTCGAGGCAGTTCTCCGCGTCACCGTTGTCCGGGACGTTCCCATCCGCAGCGAGGTGGTGGCCGTTCATCGTGGTGCGTGGACCGCCAAATCCGGCACGAGGGCGCAGTGACCCAGGGCGCAGAGGAAGGCTCGACAACACACCCCACTCGGGACAGCGCAAGCACTCCAAGCCCGTCCGCAGACCCGTCCATTGACCGCCTGCTGGGCAGCAAGGTCATGATGGGCCGCCCCGTGCAGGCCAGCCTGCTTCGGTATTTGGCCGACCATCAGGGAGAGGCCGTCGGCGAGGTCGAGATCGCCGCCGCAGTGTTCGACAAACCGAATTTGGATCCCAAACTGGATGCGTCCGTGCGCGTGCAGATCGCCCGCCTTCGGCAGACGCTGGCCGAGTACGCCCAGGAAGACGGCAAGGAGGATGACGTCGTCTTTGAAATCCCCAAAGGCGAGTACCGTTTAGTCGCGCTGTGGAGGCGCCCGCCGCAACCGATCGCGACGCCGCCGGCGGCCCACGCTCCGGCCCGCCCCTCCCGGGTTTGGGTCCTCGCGCTTGCCGCGAGCCTTCTGCTGGCTTTCGGATGGTGGCTTGGCTCGCGTTGGCCGGCCCATGCGGTGATCGCCAGCGCGACTGCCTCTCCGGACGCGTTGGACCCCGCCCTGCTGCGGATCTGGGGACGCTTTTTGAACGGGCCACGGGAGCCCCTGGTCGTGTTCCACCGGATGAAGCTGACCGGGGAACCCTCGGTGGGAATGCGCTGGTTTGACGCCGTCCGGGATCAGCCGCCGGGTAACACCCGCTTTACCGGAGTCGGGCAACCTATGGCGATTGCTGCGCTGGCACGGCTTTGGCGTCCCGGGCGCCCGTGGCTGGTCCGCACGCAAGGCTCCTTTCACTGGGAGGACGGTGTGGAGCGGAATCTGGTGCTGATCTCGCTCGCGCCCGATCCCGCAATCCTGCCGAAGCGGTTCAGCCTCTGCAGGGTGGGCGACACCGGCGGCCAAGCGATGGTCGACACAATGCCGCCGGATGGCGGGCGGCGCCTTTATCAGCCGACCCGCGACGCTTGGGGCGGGGAAGAGTTCGCCTTCATCCACTATCGCTCCGCCCCGGGCGGCAACTGGATGATTCACCTGAATGGCACGAACACGTTCGCCGCCTGGGGCGCGGCCGAGATGGTGGCCTATCCGGAGAGTGCCGCCCGGCTGCTGCGAGCGTTGCCCCTTGAGGACCCGTTACCCGCTTTTGAGGCGCTGCTTCGAGTGAAGGTGGTCGACGATACGCCGGTCGAAACCGAGGTAGTCGCCGTCGAACTCGGCGAGCGTTAGGCCAGCAGGTCCAGGACGCGGCTCATCTCCTCTGCCGTCTGATAGAAGTGTGGTGACAGCCGAACCCAGCCCTGCCGTGGCGCCCCGATCACCCCATGGCGCCGCAGATGCGTCACCACGCGCGCCGCGTCCGTGTCCGGGTCGCGGAACGAAACGATGCCGGACCCCGTGTTCTGCTCGTGCGGCCGGATCAACTCATACCCGCACGCCGTCAGCCCGTCGGCCAGTTCGCCCGCCCGGCGCAGCACCGCTTCCCCGATCCGCGCGACGCCCGTCGCCAGAACAAACTC
>CAYNDS010000254.1:0-2476 GCA_964395885.1 uncultured Solibacteraceae bacterium
CGCCCGCCTCGCGCGAGAGGATGCCGGAACCCATCAACAGGTCGCCGGCCATTTTGAGGTCCTGCCAGGCGGTGGGGATGGGATTGTCGCGCCGGGAAAGCTGGCGGCCGTCGCGGGTCCACTGATACATGGTGCGGCTGGACCAACTGCCGCCGACGAGACCGGCTTTGCCGGCGGCGATGCAGCCGATGTGGTCCGGCACGTCAAAGGTGGAGAGCACGGCGAGGGTGCGCTTGTCGCGGCGCTGGATGGTGCTGGGGCCGTCGCGGTCGTATTGGGCAACGGGGATCCAGAGGGAGTCCTCATCGAGCGCGATGCCGCCGGGATGAATGCGGTCGCCTTGCTGGACTTCCACTTGGGCAAGCAGGCGGCCGGAGGGCAGTTCGATGCGGGACAGATAGCCTTTACGGGCTTTCGCGTCGACGGAGGAGATCCAGAGGACGTTGCCTTCGCGGTCGATGCCTTGGACGTGGTGGAGGTTGGGCTGAATGGCGACGGTGGCGGCAAGGCGCCAGTGCGTGTCGAGGGACTGGTCCGCTTCCTGCGCCCACACACCCGACGCGAGCAGGACGGCCAAGGTGGGGGACAGAGGACGCAGTGTCATTCGGGTTCAGGATGCCATGGTTGCGATTGCGCGGAGACGAACGGTGGAATCGAGGCGGGTGGCGTGCGGTGGTTCAGCGAGATTGGGGAGATTTCGGTTGGTGGCGTGCGACGCCGGCCAGCTTCCGGGTGGCGCGTGATCCAGGAGCGGAGGCCCGAGCCACTTTTGCTGCGCCGGTGAATGCTGTGCCTGCCGAAACAGGGCAACCAGTTCCGCAGTCATTCTCTTCGCAGATCTGGATCTCAACGTCGCCAATGGTGACAGACGCCTTGCCGGTTCGCAATCTGTGACACGCCGTTCCGGCCCACTCCTTTCAGCAGCGGCAAAGTGAAGTGCATTTATGCCTACTTTCTTCAAAATGCCATCTGCGGACGCCCGGGTCGTTGGGTGGACACGTCGCCCCGCATTCTTCGCCCCTTATTGAACCGTCCATGTGGTGATCGGCGACTGTCCCTGCGGGCTCGCATTTGATATCGCCTTCAGATATACGTTCTTCAAGCCGGGTATGCCAGTGAACCCCATCTGCCAAGTGATATCACGGGTCGTTGAGTTCACAACAGTCGTCGAGAAGCTAAGGATTCGGCATTGATTCGGAGGCGCTCCGGTGGGAACGGATCCGAATTGTCGATACATTTGAATAGTAGGATCGAACACCAAGATAACCGGTGGTGAGTACCAATAGTACAGCCCGATGCAGGCTTGCGTCGAAGTCTCCGGCTGATTGGGGGGCACGAAGAACAGCTGACTCCCCACCGTATCGGTCGCTCCGTTCTGGTTGGTTACTCTGTACGTGAACGTCCCTTGCGCGGCAGGAGAGGAGCTCGCTGATAGCAGCGAAACCGTTACCGGCAAGGGCGGGAAGGGCGTCCAGCTTCCTAAGGTGTGCACCTGATCTGAATTTCCGGTGAGTCGGTCGCGCTGACGCACGTAGAGCTGCCTCAAGCCGCGGAATGTAGACTGAAAACGCAGACGGACACGTAACTGAATGCTACGAAGATTCGGGTTGTATTGGACCGATGTCGTCGGCACACCAGCCTCTTCCCTGATCAACTCGCAGTAAGCGTTCGACAGCGTTCCGCCGGAGGCGTACGGGCTTCCTGCCTGGTTGAAGCGGATCCATCCATCGGGGTTGCCGCCCTCGGCTCCAAGGCCAACGTAAGCAGTCAACGGGTAGTTGGGCGTATTTGGGATATCTCCAAAGAAGTACACATAACACGAGCCTGCCGTAGTAAAGCCCGAGTTGATGATTAGCTCAACAGGAGCCATTGATCGGTTGCCGTGGTAGTTGGTGATGGTAATTGTAAACGTTGCGAACTCGCCCGAGCCAGAGGCCGGCGATATCGAGGGCAAATCGGGTGGTGGGGGCTGACCTGCGGCCTGGATTGGAAACGGGAACGTCTGAACCTGGGTATCTTGCGCGCCTAGCAGGAGGGAACTCACATTTACGAATGGTGCATATGGTGCGAACGGGTGAACCTGAAGGACGTTCTGCGGCGACGAAACGGCCTGCGGGCCAACGGCGATGAGGCGCGTTGCGCTACCCTCGCTATCGACTTCGCTGGACAGAAGCGTCACGCCCGAAACAAGAGGCTTGGCCCGCCACTCCACGTCCGGTGGAGCGGTTACTACGTAGCTGTAGAACCCACCTCCAACGGGAACGCTGCCCGACACGCCGGTCTGCGCGATGCTGGCGATCACTCCGTTGTTGATCGTGAATGGCGCCAGGTTGTTAGGCGCGGTTCCCCACGGCTCGGCGGGAAAGATGTTCGGGTCCACATAGCCGGGGGCTGGCCCGTTATTCTGCTGGTAGAAGGCAGTCCGATTGGATCGGTCGGCGACATCTCCGTATAGGTTCTTTCCACCAAAGAAGTG
>CAYNDS010000254.1:2486-6189 GCA_964395885.1 uncultured Solibacteraceae bacterium
CCGCCACTCTTGCGCGCTTTGAGCGAGCAGAGCCATTCCCGAACCGATTGCGCACCGGCGATTTGTGGCCGTACCGGGTGCGAGCGCCGAGACCACGCCACCAATGCCGAGGCCATCATCGCTTACAGCAAAGCCTGCTCGATAGATCGGGTACACACGCAGGGAGCATGGGCGAGAGAACGACCGCTTGGCCGCAATGGTAACGAGGAAGTTGTCGACGAATCGCCTACCGTTGGGCGAGCTGAACCGGAAGGTCGGCTGGATCTGCGTGCCGGTCTGCGGCACCAGGAGACCGTCGTTGGTGATGGCCGGGAACGCTGTGGACGGCGTGAAGGCCGTCCATGTTCGTAAGACGTTCCAGGCGCTGCTGGAGCCATCCGGTCCCGTCACCGAGCTGTAGATCGAGAACGACCCGGGCATTGAGGAGAAGAACTCGATGCCTAAAGTTAATGTGACAGTGCGCTCGTCGGGGGAAGCAACAACGGAAGCCGAGTTGATTCGACAAGCTCCGTTGAAAAGCACGGCGCCCGGGTTGGCGATCTGCCCGCTAGCATCGAACGGAAGTGCGGATTCTGTCCCTTGGTCGTCAGCCGCCAGGCCAAGTCGGCGTGGCGTTCCGCGGCTGTAAGTGATCGTGCAACCATCGAATCCACTGAGAACATAGTTGAAGATCACTTGCGCCCGCTGGACTGGAGCGGTATTGTTGATCGCAAACTGGAACGTCCCAGAGGGCGTCGGGGTACTTCCCGGGTTTGCGGGAGTCGTAGTCAGCACAACGGTGTCTGTCCCCCCGACCGAGGCAGCTTGCCTGATCATCACGACGACGCTGGTCCCACTGGGAACCAACTCAAGCCGGATCGAACCCTGTCGTGGTGTACTCCCTCCGTTCGCCGCAATCGCCAGCGTTACGCTTCCAGGTCCCGTACGAGTTGCCGTGCCCTCCGGGAAGGTGACCCAGGCGGGCGCGCCGGCGGGGCGCCACTGGAGTGCGGGCGAGGCGGTCGTGATCGCCAGGACCACGTTGCCTCCTGCTCCGCCAATGTTGACCGCATCCGGGTTGGCCGTCAACCCTGTCACCGTCTCGATGGCGACCACCTTCGACCCAACGCGAATGTAATCCTTCGTTACGTCCTGTGCGCTTACCGCCGCCGCAGCACACACCAGGAGCGTCCATCGACCTTGCCGAGAGAGCATATAGATCCTTTTCGCAGCTAGTTAGCGCCGGCCACTGCCGGTCCGACAGTGAGTACAACCGGCGCGGGACTCGTGGCACCTTTCGCTACGCGAAGAGTCAGCGGCGTCGCTCGCGCTCGAAGCGATTGGCCACGATCGTCGTTGATGGAAGCCGCTGGAGTCTGGATGTACACCGGGACGTCCACCTCTTCGGGGATGATCAGATCCATGTCGGTCTGGACGTCGGTCGTGGAGGTCATGTCGAAGTAGCCGCGCAGCCCCCGCGGCGTCATTCCATATGCGGTCAGCGGCGGGCCGAGTGACAAGCTGTCGCGAGCAGCCGCAAGTCGCTTGCCCGCATCCAGTAAGCGCACCCTCTGCGGAACGCCGCGCGGGAGTTCGACAGTGACCTTCGCTTCGGCACCCGCAATCACGCGAACGTTCGGCGGAACAAGAGACCAGTCGCAAGGGTCCAGTTCCTCACGCCGAGGCGAGCGTGCGCACAGGATGTAATAGCCTGGCTGGACTTCCTTGAAGGCAAAGTTGCCGGCGGCGTCGGAAGTCGTGGAGGCGATGTTTCGGCCGATGTGGATCGGTGGGTCAGTGGGGGAGTTGACGCCAAGTGCTACGTAGAGCGTGACGATCGCTCCCGGCGCGGGCTTCGAACCTGCGGCTTGTGTTGCGCCAGAGACCGCGCCCGTTTGCGCCCAAAGTGGGAGCACGAGCAGCGGCAAAGCTGCGCTCACTGAACTGCAAAGCTTCATGTTTCTTGATTCCTCTCTATTCGCCTCTCGTCCTAAACCTCGCTCTGTTGGCATGCGACCCTGGTTCTCCCGAACGTTCGCCCACCTGCGCGGGTATCATCACTCCTGCTGCAGACTTTGCGCCCGCCGCTTGAGGTGCGCCGCTCATCGAGCGCATTTGGAAAACTCCCCTCCGATGCCATGCGCCCCCACTTTCCCTTTCCTCCCGTCCCTTTCCTCCCGAGTGACTATGAGCACTGCAAGCTTACGTCTTCTTCTGGCTGACGAACGATCTCACCGAGTTGGCGAAATAGACGGCCGTTAGAAATCCTGAAGAACTCGAAGCATGGGTCTGCCTGATCCGCCGCAATTTCGCAACGTATCTCACCTGACGCAGTGCCGATGATAGCCGCCACATGCCGCAAGAACGCAACCACAAAAAGATTCGTATCGCGGCCCTCAAATGCGAACTCGATCGACTTGGACCCGACATCAATTGTCAGACCAGCCGTCTGTGCGGCGGACTCTAACTGTTCCGCCCGTTCCGGAGTAAGAGACGGAACAGAAAGGTAACCGTTGTACGAGCAAATTGCCCCTTCAGGTCTGATGCGGCTACTGTCACTGCACTTCATATCCAGTTCCTACACGTTCTGCATTCCGTTTGATGAAGTCGAGAACTTCCTGGGCGGGTTTCCCGCCAGTGAACTCGAAGTAGGCTTTTCGGCCGGTTTGCTGCGCCGCTTCAAGAGTTGCACGAATCTGTTCACGGCGCGATTTTGAAAGGAAACTGTCGGGTTTGAGCGCTGCATTGACTGAACTAAATGTTTGCGCCACGAAATCTTTGCTGACCGCATCGAACTCTCGCGCACCAACGCCCTCTATCCGCACGCTCGCTTGCCCACCGATCCTTTCAGCGAGTGAGACTGCTGCGCGATCAAAATCTCCAGTCGGTATCAATCGCAAACTTCCACCCGGGGGGGCAACCGCGTCGATAGCATTCTGCGCCATTTCTTGGCCCTTAGGAGTCAGGAAGTAACCAAGGACGGCTCTTCCAACCCACGTACTCGCAAACCAACTCCCCCCTGCTGCCGCAGTCATTACGGCCACAGGAATAGCTGCTGTTCGTAACAGGTCGGCATTGGTCTGCCGAGCCAAGTACTGCCCCGTCATCGGACTCCAGGCACCTTTGCCGGGAATCATATAAACGTCTGCTTCCGCGCCGTCTGGATCGATGAACTTGAGCGGATTGTTCAGCGCGTAAGAGTAAAGATTCCACTTCTGCGGACTGGCTAGGAAACCTTCCTCGCCGTCACGCGATAAGCTCGGGTGATTGACAGGATCCGGACTAATAAATCTTCCCGGCGCCGCCGACATGTATCGAGCCCCAAAATAATCCAGCCCCGTCTCCGCCTCCCGCTCCTTGCCGGTGAACTTGATCGAACTCGACGAAGGATTGCTCGGAGGGTCGCCGCCGTAGCAAGGCTCCACCCGAGGCATTTCGCTGCCAAACGGAAGATAGTCCACTCGCTGCACGCAGTTCGCTGCTCGGTCGGTAATTAGCCGTGTCGAACCCAGATGATCCGCCACCAGGAACTGCGTCGCCACCGAGTTCGCCTGCGCACCATACTCCGCCATGAGTTGACCGGCGGCGTCGTAGACATAAGTGGTCGTAACACCGCCCACAGTGCGGCGAATGCGTCTTCCGTTGCCGTCGTACGCCGTCGAAACATAGATCGGCCCGCCCGTCGTTGTCTGTCGGATCAGTCGCAGCCGGTTCTCCGCGTCGT
>CAYNDS010000255.1:0-6123 GCA_964395885.1 uncultured Solibacteraceae bacterium
ATGGTGACCTTCTTCCGGATGCGCCGCATTTCGGATTCCGTGGCATGGGTGACGTCTTCATGGGCGACGATGATTTGGCCGGAGTCGGCACGGAGAAACCCCATGATGTGGCCGAGACTGACGGACTTGCCGACACCACTGCGGCCGATGAGGGCGACGGTTTGGCCGGCCTGCACGTGAAAGTTGACGTCGACTAAAATCGGGCGATCGAACGTCTTATAGACGTGCCGGAACTCGATGTAGTGGGGGAAGCGGGCGTCCATGGCTCAGGCTTGCCGGACGAGGTCCGCCCACTCCTGCGGGGTATTGGCATTTCCGGCGACGTCCAACGGGACCTCGGCGACGGCGCGGCCTTCGAGCAGGGCGCGCACGCGGCGCTCCCCCTGGTCGAGCAGATTGGTGACGCGCGGCAGCAACTTCCGATGGTACACAGCCAGAAGGGGATGAATGCGGCCGTCGGCGGAACGGGCCACCGCGGCGTCGTTGCCTGTAGCGGCAACCAGAAGATTCTGAAGGGCTTCGGGCGTGACATGGGGCATGTCACAGGCGACAAAGAGGTTCCAGTCCTGGCCGGTTGCGGCCAGCGCGGTCTCCAGCCCCGCCAGGGGACCGCAGTCCGGCCGGCGGTCTTCGAGAACCGGCAGCCCGAGCGCGGCGTAGCGTTCCGCCGGACCGAGCAGGGTAACGGGCGAGGCGACCTGCGCCAGCACGTCCGCCAGATGAGCGGCGAGCGGGCGCCCGTGGAACGGCAGGAGCGCTTTGTCACGGCCCATGCGGCGGCTTTGCCCTCCGGCGAGCAGGAATCCGGCAGCGCGCATCTCAAGAAGGATATCAGTTTTGGCTCTTAATCTGTTGAATCTGTTGAACGATTTCGTATTTTCATGTATACTACGGCGCAGGATGCGGAGTCCGGCGGCACGGGGCATGGCAATGCTGGCGATCTTCGCCTGTGCTGTGTCTGGCTCCGAGCAGACGGCGGCTCGCTCGACGGTGCAAGTGGATGCGCGGAGCGGAAAGCTGATTCGAAGCTGGCAGGCTCCGGCGAAGGGGTCTGGGCGTCCGGCACCGGAGGCGATTGGAAAGATCATCCGGGAAGTGGCCGAGCAGCACGCGGTGGACCCGATGCTGGTGGATTCCGTGGTGAAGACGGAGAGCAACTATGACGCAGCGGCCGTGTCGCCGAAGGGTGCGATGGGGTTGATGCAGCTGATTCCGGCGACGGCCCGCCGTTTCGCCGTAAGCGATCCGTTTGACGCGCGGCAAAACATCGAGGGCGGCGTGAAGTACCTGAAACACCTGCAGGACCTGTTTCCCGGCGACTTGAAGCTGGCCCTGGCCGCCTACAACGCCGGCGAAGGCGCGGTGTCGCGCTACGGGGCCGTCCCTCCCTATGCGGAAACGCAGGACTACGTGGCGAAGGTGAGCAGCCGTTACCAGGCGAACCGGCGGCAGGGGGAAGTCAAGAAGGTCGAAAATTCTGTGCCCCGTGTCTCTACTTTCACCGACCAATCCGGCCGAATACATATCGTGGTGAGATAAGACAATGCTCCTCCCCCTGGCCGCGAGCTTCGCTGTGTTCACGCTTCAGGCGGTGGAGATTCGCTCCATCCGCGTCTGGACGCAGGCGGAGTCGACGCGCGTGGTAGTGGAGATGGGTGGGGAGTTTCAGGCGCGGCAGGGGCGGCTGGACAAGCCGGCGCGGTTGTACTTCGACGTTCCGGACGGCGAACTGAAGCTGGCGAACGCACCCGGCAAGAAGTATGGCGCCACCGAGGTGAACGATAAGCTGCTGGTGCGCGTGCGCGCCGCGGCGACAGACGCTTCCAAGGCGCGCCTGGTATTTGACCTGGCGGATGAGTCCGCGCAGTACACGGTGACGGAGCTGACCAATCCGTCGCGGCTGGTGGTGGAGTTCCGGGCGGGAGGCGGCAGGCCGGCGGAAAGCGGCGGCGGCATCGAGATGCCGACGCCCACGGTGGTGGCAGCGGCGAAGGCAGCCTCGGCTGCGACTCCCACTACGTCGCCGGTCACGCTACCGAGTGCGCCCCCGAGTGCACCAAAAATCACCGCAGAGGAGATGCGCGCGGCGGCGCGGAAGGCCGCCCAGACGAAGGCGCAACTCCCGATTCCCGCGGCAGCCGCCACGGCCGTGCCGTCCGTCTTCGTCGCTTCCGCCAAAGAGACCGCGGCGTTGCGTGTGGAACCCATTCCCGCGCCGCCGGCGCCGGTGGAAACGAAGGGGCGGGCCCGAAAGATGGACCGCGAACCGGCTGCGGCGGTACCGGCCGCCCGGGCGGCGCGAAGCCTCACCCGGGCGTTGGGCCTGAAGCTGGCGCGGATTGTGATCGACCCGGGTCATGGCGGGCACGATTTCGGAACCAGTTCCCCGTCCGGCATGCATGAAAAGGATCTGGTGCTGGACGTTTCCAAGCGCCTCGGGGCGCTGCTCGAAGAGCGCCTGGGCGCACAGGTACTCTATACGCGGACCGAAGACACGTTTGTCCCGCTGGAGGGGCGCACCGCATTCGCCAACGCGCAACGAGCGGACCTGTTCGTTTCCGTGCATGCCAACTCGTCGCCGTACCCCAAAGTGGCCGGACCGGAGACGTTCTTCCTGAATTTCACTGCTTCGCGAGAGGCGATGGAAGTGGCCGCGCGCGAGAACGCGATGGCCGAGAAATCGATTTCGGATCTGCAGGACGTGGTGCGGCAGATCGCGATGAACGAGAAGTTGGCCGAGTCGCGCGACTTCGCGGGGAAGGTGCAGGCGGCGCTGCAGGTGGCGACGCGCGGCGGGGAGCGGACGCGGGACCGTGGCGTGAAGCGTGCCCCGTTTGTGGTGCTGATCGGCGCCTCGATGCCGTCGATTCTGACGGAGATCGGCTTTCTGTCAAATGCCAAGGAAGAGGCGGCGCTGGCGCGTCCCGACTACCGGCAGAAGATTGCCGAAGGACTCTACCGTGGGATTCAGCAGTATGCGTTCAGCCTGAGCCGGTTCCAGGTGGCATCGCGAGCGGCGGCGACCGAACAGTAAACCCGTCCGGCGATCAACAGGCGGCGACGGATTCCGTGGCGCACTCAGCCGTTTCCGGAGGCCCGAACCGGGCATCGATGCGGGTCATGACGCGGTTGCGGCCGGAGCGTTTCGCGTCGTAGAGAGCGTCGTCGGCGAGCTTCACCAGAGCCTCGACGGTTTGCGTGGAGCCGGGGTAGAACGTCGTGGTGCCGAAACTTGCGCTGATGGGCAGCAGGAGAGATTCGTCGGCGTCGCGGGCGCCGGCGTCGGTGACGCGCATGGGCTCGCAACAGACCGCAAGGCGCAGACGCTCTGCCTGCTGCGCGGCGCACCCCAGATCGCAGCCGGGGAGAACCAGCAGGAACTCCTCGCCGCCGTAGCGCCCGATGACGTCATAGGGACGCGTGGACTCCGCCATGCGGCGAGCGGTTTCGCGCAGGACGGCGTCTCCGACGTTGTGCCCGTAGGTGTCGTTGATCGCCTTGAAGCGGTCGATGTCGGCCAGCACGACGCCGACGGGATGCTGCTCTCGGGCGGACCGGGCGAGTTCCGTGCGCAGCGCCTCGATGATTCGCGCGCGGTTGAACATCTCGGTGAGTTCGTCGTAGGTGGCTTGCCGGATCAGCTTCCGCTGCGCGTTCAACAGCGCGTCGTGCAGTTTGAGAATGCGCTTGCCCGCTTCGAGACGCACCTGCAGTTCCGCCTGATCAAAGGGCTTGACCAGATAGTCATCGGCGCCCGCCTGCATGCCGGCAACGAGATCTTCCTTCTGGTTCTTGGAGGTGAGCAGGAGGATGTAGGTGTAGCGCTCCCGGCCGAGCTGCCGGAGGTGCATGCAGACCTCCGGGCCGGTCAAGGCGGGCATCACCCAGTCGAGAATGGCCAGTGACGGGGCGTCATCCCGCTCCAGCAGTGCCCACGCTTCCGCGCCGTCGCAGGCGACCTGCACGTCGTAGCCCCAACGCTTCAGGGTCGCTTCCAACAGGTGGCGCGAGACGATGCTATCGTCCGCGATCAGGATCCGTTGCATAAACCGGCTTCGCCGCCGCTCCCATCCCCTCAGCCCCGTTTTCGCTTAGTGTATCGCTTTGTCTGCGGCTCTGGATCATGTGTCGCAATCTTTGGTGAAGGCGCCCTCAGAAGCCTTATCGGACAGCAAGTGACCAGGAAACAGCCTCGATTTCCGATTCGACGCTATGATGAGCTTATGAACCGATGGAAGCCCACGGAACTGAACTATTTGGTTCCGACGGTGGTGGAGCAGAGTTCGCGCGGCGAACGCGCCTTTGACATTTACTCGCGGCTGCTGAAGGAGAACATCATTTTTCTCGGCACGCCCATCGACGACCAGGTGGCGAACCTGATCGTCGCGCAGATTCTCTTCCTGGCCGCGGAAGATCCGGAACGCGACATTTCGCTCTACATCAACTCGCCGGGCGGTTCGATTACGGCGGGATTGGCGATTCTCGACACGATGCGGTTGGTGGAGCCTGACATCGTCACCTACTGCATCGGACAGGCGGCTTCGATGGGGGCGGTGCTGCTGGCAGCCGGGACGAAGGGCAAACGCTTCATCCTGCCGAATTCGCGGGTGATGATTCACCAGCCTTCGATTTCCGGCGGCTTGGCCGGGCAGGCGACCGATATCGACATCTACGCCCGGGAAATCCTGCGGATGCGCGATATTCTGAACAACATCCTCGCCGAGTCGACCGGGCAGCCGATCGAGCGCATCGCCCGCGACGTCGAGCGCGACTACATCATGGAAGCGCCGCAGGCCGTCGAGTACGGCATTGTCGACCGGGTGATTTCCTCGCGCACCGCGGCGAAGTAAGTCCGCGCCTCTCCAGCAGGCGTCCCAAGCCGCCGGCAGCCCAGAGCGGGTCGCCGGCGGCTTTTGTTTTTCTGCAGAGGTGACCGAGTGAGAAGCAACCGCGTGGCGGTCGCGTGCAGTCCGACCCTACTTGGATTCCAGCAGGAAGGTGGGCACGATCCCGTTGAGAGACGAGAATCCGTTGGCGGAGCTGAGGTACGTCGAGCAGCCGTGCGTCTTGCCAAGGAACACATGCGGTTGCACGTCGATGTTCATCTCGCGGTATTCCAGTTGGCCCCAGTTGTAGACCGGGAACAGTGAGGGCGTGGCCGCGACGCGCTCCTGGACGACGTAGGGAGTCCGCGCAGTTAACTTGAGGGCACGGTCCCAACCGGCATCGTCAGTCTCCCAACCGCGCACTTCGGGGGCATCGGTCGCCGTGTCGTTGGGCTTCAGGACCAGGCGGTCTCGATTCTGGCGGATGAAGTCCGGCAGGTCGACGGTGGAATCCTGGTAGGTGGTCTTGGCTGCGGCGACGACGCGGGTCCACGGGATGTAGTCTCGGATCGCCTTGCGGTCGGCTGCGGGAAACGAGGAGGTCACCTGCTCGTCGGTGAGCAGGTCAAAGATCGCCTTCTTGCGTGCCACCTCGGCACGGAAGCTATTGACGACGCAGACTTTACCGTCACGGTAGGCACGCACCAGCGGGTGGGACAGGTCGTGCCGCATGAGGAACTCCTGAAGCGGCATGCGCCGGTAGGCCAGGTCGACGATGAAGTCGCCCTTTCGCAGTTGGCCGTTGCGGTATTCGAGCTGTTCCGGCCAGACGATTTCCGTCGCGTAGCCAAGCTTGCGGAACTGTTCCGCGAGCAGGGCGTACTCGGCGGACTCCTCCGTCTGGAACGGCTGGCGGAACTCGACAATCGCGAGATTGGGCTTCTTCTGCCCGCCGAACTCCTTGTAGGCCTTCAGGAGGGCGTTGAGGAAGTGCTTGCTGCCGCCGATGCGTCCGAGCGCCTGCTTCTTGCGAAACTCCTTGACGGGCGCCGAGTCCCAGAACAGGTCCGAGAGCTGTTCGCTGAAGGCGACACCAGTCGGGCTCTCGGCGTTGTATTCCAGGAACTGCAATGTTCCGTTGTGGATATGGGTATCGAGCAGGGAGGCGACGGCCCAGGACGAGTAGCCGGGATCGATCTGTGCCAGCATCTTTTCGGCGGGCAGCAAGCCCATCCGGGACTGGAGGGCGGGGGCGGCGAGAGCCATCCGCTTCACTCGATCGATGATGGTTTGCAGC
>CAYNDS010000256.1:0-3079 GCA_964395885.1 uncultured Solibacteraceae bacterium
TCCCCAGCGGGTCAAAGGATCCGTTTGGGCTGCGGCGCGCGGCGCAAGGCGTGGTGCGGATTCTTGCCGAGGGCGAGATTGCGCCGAAACGGGCGATGTCGCCGGAGTTGAGCGCGTTTCTCCTCGACCGTGTGCGCTACTACTTCCGCGACGTGCGAGGCTTCGCCTACGACGAGTTAGAAGCCGTTCTGGCGGCCGGATGGGCCGACTTGAAGGATGTCCGCGCCCGGTTGGAGGCGGTACGGTCCGTGCGCAAGACGGAGAATTTCGAACCGTTGGCCGCAGCCTTCAAGCGAATCAAGAATATTCTCCGGCAGGCGGAATTCACCGAGGCGGCCGCTCTCGTTGAGTCGCTGCTGGAGCCGGGTCCAGAGGCGGAACTGCACGCGGCCTACACGGCGGTCCGCGGGCGTCTGAAGGGCGGCTATCCGGAGCAGTTGGCGGAGATCGCGAGCCTGCGCCCCGCCGTCGACACGTTCTTTGACAAAGTGCTGGTCAACGCGCCGGATGCCGCGGTGCGCCGCAATCGGCTCTCGCTGTTGCAGGCGATGCTGACCGACTTTTCCAAGATTGCCGACTTTTCCGAGATCGTCACCGAGCGAGGCTAACGAGTGCCGGACGAACTGCCGCCGCGCGAAGCACTGCCGCAAGGCGTCACACTGGGCGGTTCGCGTCCACCGGAGCGTCAGCCGAACTTCGCGCTCCGCGTGATTGTGTTCGCGCTGGTAGGGGTGATGACTCTGCTGATCTCCGGACGGCTGCTCTATTCGTGGGCCGGACAGCTGATCACCGGCGCTGCCGCGAGTTTTCTGGCCGCCTCGCTGGCGAACTGGCTGACGCTTCGCATCTATGAGCGAGGGCGGATTGGCGACCTCGGACTTGAGTGGAATCGCGCCACGGGGCGGAACCTTCTGATCGGGTTCGCCGGCGGGGCGGGAGCCGCGCTGCTGGTTTCACTCATCCCGCTGCTGGTGGGCTGGGCGCGCCTGGAGGAGCAGCCGGAACAGCCGCGCAATCTGGTCAGTTTACTGTTTGTTTCGACCGTCTTGTGGTTTGGCGCAGTCGGCGAGGAGATGCTGTTTCGCGGCTATGCCTATCAACTGCTGCTGAAGCGGTGGGGGCCGTTTTCCGCCACGCTGCCAATGGGCGTAATGTTTGCATGGGCGCACTCGGGCAATCCTGGCATCGAACCGCTTGGGCACGTGAATACGTTCCTGTGGGGCGTGCTGTTCGGCTTTTGCTTCCTGCGCGCAGGCAACCTCTGGCTGCCGATCGGCGTCCATTTTGGGTGGAACTGGGTACTGCCGCTGTTCGGCGTCAACCTGAGCGGGTTTACGATGAGTGTGTCCGGATACTCCATGACGTGGGACGCTCCGGCCATCTGGAGCGGCGGCGCGTATGGGCTGGAAGGCAGCTTGCTGACTTCGCTGGTGTTGCCGCTGGTGGGTTGGTATCTGTTCAAGGCTCCGGTGGCGGTGGAACGGCCGGCTCTGCTGGCGGGTAGCGAGGAGGAAGAATGGCCCTCCGCATTCTGATTGCGGTCCTGACGACGGCGGCCCTCGGCTTTGCCGAGAAGATGACGGACGAGGATCGGCTGAAGCTGATCCGCGGCCTGACCGCAGAATTTGCCAACACCAAGATCGCGATCCCGCGCGCCAAGAAAGCTCTGCCGGTGAAGGCGCAAGGCGCCGGACAGCAGGCCACGGTCGAGCAGGCCAAGTGGAACGAAGCGATGACGGAGAACGGCCCGGCCGCCAAGCCAGGCGATCAGGTCCAGATCACCAAGGTGGACGTCAACGGCGACAACATCGTCCTTCAACTGAACGGCGGCTTCAAGAACGGCCGCAGCTGGCGCGACCGCATCCAGGTCTCCGGCGGGGTGGGCATGCGGCAGACGCCGATTGGAGGCACGTCGAACATTTCCCTCGGAACCACCATCGTGCTCGAGTTCGGCAGGCCGCTGGAGCCGATGGAGGCGATGGAAGTCAAAAAGATGCTCACCAGCGTCTTCGCCTTCGATATCCATTCCGTCACCGAGAACCTGTTGGAGAACCTTCCGCCGCAGATCGCCACCGCGATCAAGGAGAACAAGGCGGTGGAGGGCATGGACCGCGAGCAGGTGAAGATGTCGCTGGGCCAGCCGCGCTACAAGTCCCGCGAAACGAAGGATGGCATGGAGCTGGAGGATTGGGTCTACGGCCAGGCCCCAGGGAAGATCACCTTCGTGACGTTCAACGGCAGCAAGGTGATGAAGGTTCGGGAGACGTACGCGGGCCTGGGCGGGGAGGCGGCGAAGCCATAAGGCCTCGCCGCTTTGGGCAATCAACGCTCGGATGCGCCGAGGGACTGAGCGACCATCATCTTTCCCGCTCCATAAGTGACGGGCACGTCCGCTTCTGTTCCGACAATCGCGTAGCCGGCTAGCGACGGCAGGGGTCTCCATGCGGTTGCGCCTTGCTCCAGCCCGACAAAGCGCGCTGTCTCTCTCCCTTGCAGGCTAAAGATGAGCCCTCCGTTCGAAGATAACGACACACCTGAGGCAAACTCGCCTGGACTCAACTGGGGCAGTTGCTGACGGCGGAGCTCCTTGCCGTTGGAATCTACCCAGACTGCTGTGTTGGCCGTCCAGGAGACGAGGACTGCTTGCCCACGTCTGGCGGCGAACATGGAGTCGGCAGTGACATGACTCCGCTCCGCTAGGCCGAAGGACGCGCTCGAAACGGACTCGCCCCGCAGCAAGCCGTTCGCATCATAGCGACGGACGACCCCATGATCGTTGACGGACTCCAACTGGGCGTCGTGCCGACGGCCCCACGCCCAGAGCGTGTCGTCCGGGCCGAACAGAACCCGACCGGCAAAGTCTCCAGTTGATACTTCCCGAAGCTGCTGACCGGTGGACGCGAAGAAGACGAGTACGTTCGCGGCTCTCCCAGCACTGTCGCGTGCGGAGAGAGCGACCGCCGCTTCTCCGTTGCCGCGGACTGTTACATTGCGGATCTGAAATGACGAAGCGCCAGACACCTTCGGCTCCAGCGTGGCAAGCCGTCCGCCATTGGCACTATAGAGTTCGACCTTCTGC
>CAYNDS010000256.1:3089-6110 GCA_964395885.1 uncultured Solibacteraceae bacterium
CTGCCGGTCCGGCGTGACGCCAGTGATGAACCCGTTGTGCCACGTCGGCACGGGGCGTCCCTGGAAGCTGCTCTGCAGAACAACCTCTCGATCGGCTGCGATCACGAGGGTGGAGAACAAACAGATGGTGAAGGTTTTCATTTCGGCTCCTCCCAAGACTAGACGCTGCAACCCTGCTCTTCGCACACCCAGCACGCGTTCGTGCACCGAACACCCCCGGTCCGCTGCCACCCTGCACTGCTGGGGGCACTCTGATCGGTGTAGTACCAGCGGTACGTCCCGCCGCACGCGGGCATGCAATCCAACAAGTCGAAGGTGTAATGACAGCAAACACAGGACTGTTGCCAACAGTTCTGGCCAGGCGGCGACTGCGCGTTTACGCTTGCAATGAGCAGGCTCTCTAACTGAGTGAGCAAGCTGAGCGGGAAAGCGAACGAGACTTTGCTGTGCGGCGCAGGGGACTTACAATTCCAGGCACCTTCAGCAAATACGCGGACCTTCAGCGGTGGCGAGACTGGCCGGTTTGCGAAGACGCTCTCAATCGGTTTCCCACGCTCGTCCAGGATTGTGGGTTTCGGGTTTGCCGCCGCAGTCGCGACGAATGCGTACAAGAGTAAGGCAGCACGCATCAACTGTACCTCCACGCAGAGAATGCATGAACTCACAGCACGATGCAAGAAAAAAAAACGGTACTATCTGCCTACACTAGCCACTCCACTGTCGCCGCTTCCAGAAACGGTCCCAGCACCCCCGCCGCGTCATTCTCGACACGTTCGAGAAGCCCTGCGGCATATTCGCGACTGGCGGAGACGGTAACGACGGCGATGGTGGAGCGCTTCCAGAGTTCCTGGTCCTCGACCTCTGCGACGGAGACGTTGAAGCGGGCGCGCAGGCGGTCTTTCAGGCCTTTGACGTGGCTGCGTTTGTCCTTGAGCGATCGGGCCTCGGTCAGATGTAACTCAAGAGTGAGCAATCCAACCGAGGCCACGAATTAGAACAGTTCCTGAGCGACCTTCTCGGTAATGAAGGCTTCGATGACGTCGCCCGGCTTGATGTCCTGGAAGTTGACGATCGAAATACCGCACTCAAAGCCCTGGCGGACTTCGGCGGCGTCGTTCTTAAACCGCTTGAGACTGTCGATTTTACCGGTGTGAATGACGACGTTGTCGCGCAGCAGGCGGACTTCGCTGGCGCGCGTGATGATGCCGTCGGACACATGGCAGCCCGCAACGGAGCCCACCTTGGTGATGCGGAAGACTTCCCGCACATCGGCGCGGCCCTGGTAGCTTTCCTTGAAGACCGGGTCAAGCAGACCCGACATCGCCTTCTTGATCTCGTCCACCAGTTCGTAAATGATCGTGTGCAGGCGGATATC
Organism: uncultured Solibacteraceae bacterium; assembly: GCA_964395885.1. Lineage (GTDB taxonomy): Bacteria > Acidobacteriota > Terriglobia > Bryobacterales > Bryobacteraceae > JAPKYZ01. The sequence continues at coordinate 4,465 of CAYNDS010000256.1, forward strand.
GATCTTCTCGCGCTCGGCGGTGACGGCAGCCGTTCGCTCTGGCCGGACGTTGAAGCCGATGATGATCGCCTGGCTGGCCGTGGCCAGCAGGACATCGTATTCGGTGATGGCGCCGACACCGGTGTGCAGCACCTTGATGCGAACCTTCTCGTTCGACAGCTTGGTCAGCGTGTCGGCCAGCACTTCGGCGGAGCCGCCCACGTCGGCCTTGATGATGATGTTCAGGTCCTTGGTTTCGCCTTCGCGCATGCGCTCCGCGAATGCTTCCAGGCCCACCTTGGCCGCGCTCTTGGCAAGGGACTGCTCGCGGGCCTTCGCCTCGCGGTACTCGACAATCTGGCGCGCCTTGGCCGTGTCGGTCACGGCCTGGAACTGATCGCCGATCTCCGGCAATTGATCCATGCCAAGCACTTCAACGGGCGTTGCCGGCTCAGCTTCCCGAATCTGGTTGCCGCGATCGTCGTACATCGCGCGAACCTTGCCGAATACCGCGCCGCAGATGTAGAAGTCGCCGACACGCAGCGTCCCGTTGCGGACGAGAATGGTGGCCACCGGGCCGCGCCCGCGATCCAACTGCGCCTCGAGCACGTTGCCGATCGCCGGGCGATTCGGGTTGGCGCGCAGGTTCAGCATGTCCGTCGTGAGCAGCACCATTTCGAGCAGCAGATCGATGTTCTGCTTGGTCTTGGCCGAAACCGGCACCATGACCGTGTCGCCGCCCCAATCTTCGGCCAGGAGACCGCGATCGGATAGTTGCTGCTTGATGCGATCCGGCTGGGCGTCCGGCTTGTCGATCTTGTTGATGGCGACAATGATCGGAACACTGGCGGCTTTTGCGTGGTTGATGGCTTCCAGCGTCTGCGGCATGACGCCGTCGTCGGCGCTGACCACAAGAATCACGACGTCCGTGACCTTGGCACCGCGCGCGCGCATGCGGGTGAAGGCTTCGTGGCCCGGCGTGTCGATGAAGACGATCTTGCGATCGTTGTGCATCACCGAGTAGGCGCCGATATGCTGCGTGATGCCACCGGCCTCGCCCGCGGCCACATCGCTCAGCCGGATGGAGTCCAGCAGCGACGTCTTGCCGTGGTCGACGTGACCCATGATGGTCACCACCGGGGCGCGCATCATCATGTCTTCGGACTTCTCGCCCATCTCGACATCCCAGCTGGCCTCTTCCTCGAAGCTCATCTGGTTGACGGTGGCGCCAAAGTCGCGCGAGAGATCCTCGGCCAGCTTCAGGTCGAGATGCTGGTTGATGGTGGCGAAGATCTTGCGATCGACCAGCTTCTTGATGACGAGGTTGGCCTTAATCCCCATCTTCTCGGCGAGTTCCTTGACGGTGATGCCTTCCGAAATGGTGATTTCGCGGTTCGGTGCAATGACTTGCTCCTCGCGGCGCTGGCGAAGCTGGAGGCGACCCTCCTGCTCCTCGATCTGAATCTGCTTCTTCGGCTTGGTGGCGTGCCGGCGACCGGCGTCGGTGGGCGGCGCAACCGGCACTTCGGGACGCAGGGGCGTCGTCGGGTGCATCGGGCGGCCGCGCATGCCGGGAGCTCCCGGGCGGCCCATCGGAGAGCCGGGCATCGGCCCGCCGGGCCGTCCCGGGCCGGAAGCGGCGGGCCGCCTCGAGCAGCGCCAGGTTG
>CAYNDS010000257.1:0-6102 GCA_964395885.1 uncultured Solibacteraceae bacterium
TCCTTTGCGTCACCCGGTACTCGTGAACGAAGTACACGCGGCTGTCGTTCTTGAATGCGATCACAAGCCCTTCCGGCTCGCTCGCAACTTCTTGCTCCAGTGTGGGTTTGCCATCATCACCAGCCGGTCGACCGACGAAATAGCGGACCACTTGATCACCCGGCTCCGCCCGCCGGCGACGGTTCCCTCGGCGGGCACCTGCCTTCGAGCCAGGACTCTTGTTCGAAGCCGGCTTTGGCGATTGGTAGTTCGGCTGCATCTCGTCATGATCGTCCGGAGACGCGCTTCCATTCGTCTTCAAACGGCACCTCCTTTCACCCGACATCCGTCGGCACAGAGCATCTCCCCTCGCTGTCCAGCCGCAAGTATTTGCGCGTTTCGATGTGTTTGTAGTGATCGAGCCCGCCTTGTCGGTACATCCACATGAACCCAGCGCACTCTGCGGCTGGCAGATGCTGTTCCAAGGGCACCCAACTTGGTGGTGATGGTTGAACGGATGGCGACTGCATCGAACTGCATGATACGGCTGGTCGGATCGTTCGCGAAGTGACTTCGGCATGGCCGCACCCGGTCTTTGGTTCTTCCTTTCCGAGGCCGGGCAGAGCCAAGAGACAAGATTCACTGGGTGATGCACCCACAACTCGGGTTGAAGTCGGACGCACAGCTGGATCCCATTACAATCCCTGCCTCGGGAGTGACCGGCTCGGGTCTCAGAGACGAATCGAAACCATCGTTGCCAGCCGCGTCTCGGCCAGCCTCACAGCCGCGAGAAGGATCTTGTTGTCCGTGGCCGGCGTCGCCGCGATCTGGGTGCTGGTGCTGGTCGGTTTGTGGCATGCGCCTTCCACGTGCGCCCGACCTTATGTTCTACTGGTAGCCGTGGACAGGGTGTAGCCCAAAAGACTACACTTGAACGGTGTTCCATAGGAGAACAGGCCACGTGGACCCCTGATGCGCATGCTGAATCCTCCCCATCCCGGAACGTTCATTCGTGCGGAAGTGATTGAGCCCCTCGGGTTATCGGTCTCTGCGGCAGCGCGGGCGATCAAGGTTGCGCGACCCACGCTGTCCACGCTTCTGAACGGGAAAGCCGACCTCTCCGGCGAAATGGCATTGCGCCTCGAGAAGGCCTTCGGTGTCGATATGGAGACCTTGATGCGGATGCAGAGTTCTTACGACATCGCACGGACTCGGCGACGCGAGAACAGCGTGCGTGTACCACGGTACGATCCAGCAACGAGCGGCGCAGAATCCGGCAGGGCAGGGCAGGGCAGAGACCATGATCGATGCGGTTGAAAAAAAAGTCGGGGAGTTCAAAGATCAGGTTTCTCCCGGCTCGATATTCCTCTCGGCTGAACGGCATATCGACGAGCAGCCCGCCCTCCTGCCCTATGCGCATTATCTTCATCAAGCGTGGTACGAGCTCGACCTGAAAGGTGTTCTGTGCGTCGATGCCAAGCCGGTCGTCTATCTTTGCGGAGCACAAAGTTTCACACGCAAAAAGAAGAAGGAGCAACACCGCTTCGTCTGGAATCAGGGCCTCGTACCGCTGCTCATGTTCGTCACGCCCAGCAGCGTCGAGGTGCACAGTGCAGTCAAGAGACCGGAACGTGAAGCGGGCGGGCAGCTATCGCTTTCGGATGACTTGCCGAGCTTTGTATCCATGCTCGACGCGGCCGCGGAAACACTCGCGCTTGCGCGGTTGGTCCGCTCCATCGAGACAGGACAGTTTTTCCAGGACAACGCAACGTTCTTCCCGGCGAATGAGACTGTTGATCGCTCGTTGCTCAGCAACCTCGTTCAAACGGCACGCAAGCTCGAAAAGACGAACTGGAGCCTCGCACAAGCCCACGCGTTACTGGGCCGCGCGCTCTTCGTTTCATTCCTCCACGCGCGAGAGTTCATCAAACCGCACTACTACCCTGACGGCACGGCGGGCCTGCTCGACATCCTTAACCGCCCGACCTTTCAGGAAACCAAGCGCCTTCTCTACAAGGACTTCTTCCCGCGCCTGAAGCGGGAGTTCAACGGGACGATGTTTGACACGGCCCTTGATAACGAAGAGCGCAGCATCGAGAAGGCTCATCTGGATATCTTGGCGTTCTTCCTCGGGAGGCATGATGTTGCCTCCGGTCAAATGTCCTTGAGATTCGACGACTACGATTTCCGCTTCATCCCTGTCGAAATCATCAGCGCGATCTACGAGGAATTCATGAAGGGAGCGGACCCGAACAAACAGAGAGACGACGGGGCATATTACACGCCGCGCCACCTCGCCGAGACGGCGCTTCATGTTGCGCTCGAAGGGCGCTACGCCGAAGTAATGAAATGGAAGGTTCTTGACCCGGCATGCGGTTCCGGGATTTTTCTTGTCGCGATGTTCAATCTCATCGCGGAGCAGTGGAAGAGGGCGAATAGTTCACGCCGTCGCCAGACAAAAGCGCAAGCCTTGCTGGAAATTCTTCAGACGCAGATAAAGGGCGTTGACAGCAACCCCGAGGCTTGCAGGATCACGGCGTTCAGCCTGTATCTCGCGCTCTTTGAAAAGCTGCAGCCCATGGACATCGATGAGTTCAAGGAGAAAGTCCGGCAGGGGCCATTTCTTCCCTTTCTCGTGTGGACGGAGAACGATGCCATTGAAACGCCCGTGGTCATGCATGGAGATTTTCTGGAAGATGGCCTACCGCTTGACCATGACTTCGATCTGATTATTGGCAATCCGCCCTGGGAGAGTCGGGGCAAGAAACAGATAGCGCTTCGTTTTGTCGAGCGCTCTCCGAAGTTCATGCGCGCCGATGGGCTGGGGTGCCTGCTGCTGCCTTCTACGCTGCTGGTCAACCGCCATGGATCGCTTGATCTTGAGTGGTTCAAGAGGACTGCAGCGGAGAAGATCGTTCAACTCGCCGATTTCCGCTTCGTCCTCTTCGAGGCGACGCATCCATGTTTCATTTTGCGCTACCGCAACGCAAGGCCAACCCTTGAACACCTTGTTGCGTATGAGACGCCCAAGCTGAACAGGTTCGACCGGCGGCAAGGCGTTATCGTCGTTGAGCCTGACGATCACAAATTCGTTCTGCAACGAGATATCGTTGAGGCAGGTCTGTGCGAAAGGCTTCAGGCGTTGTGGAGCCGGAAGTTTTGGGGAACGCCGCGGGACGAAGCGTTCCTGCGCCGACTGGATTCTCTCCCCAAGTTGGCCAACCTGGTTGAAGAGAAGCGGTTCAAAGAAGGGGTCGGCTTTCAGCCATTCTATTCAGGGATATCGAAGGCAAAGCCAAAGCCCTTAAGGCCATGGAAGCTAACAGACAACTATCTCGCCAACGACGCCGCGTTTCCTCAACTCGCTTTGCAGACAGACGATTTCATGTCACTCAAGAAAGGCTTGGAGCAATCAGTTTACAAGAGGAAAGGGCATCAAGAAGAAATCCCTGCATCCCTGGAGTTCCTTCGGCGCAAACCAGATGAGGCTGTCTTCACACCGCCAATGGTGATATTCAGTAATGGGTTTACGAAGTTCGCATTCTCTGATCACAGGGTACTGTTTCAGGATTCCTTGAGATCCATCACTGGCCTCAAAAAGGATGCGAATATTCTCAAATTCCTGACAGCAGTTCTCGGTTCCCGTTTGATGCAGTATCACGCGTTCCACTCTGGATCGAGCAATGGCATCGGTCGGGACAAGATGCATCTCTATGAGAGTCTGAATACGCCCTTCCTGCTACCTGACCATGAACTGGCTCCCGCAAGGGCGCAGGATATCGTTAAAGAAGCAGCGGCCATTATTGCCGAGGTAGAGATGGCGTCGTCCTCGCGCCGGGAGGAAATTACACAAACTTCATGGAACAGGCTTCAGCCACTTGTTGAAGAGTACTTCTCCGTCAGCGAGGAGGAGAAGATGCTAATCGAAGACACGATCAGAATCTCTCAGCCTAGTATTCACCGGCACGGGCTTGATGGCGACGTGCCGTCGCTCCTGTTTCCCGATGCCAAGCAGAGAAAGACTTACGCGGACACGCTTTGCGGCGCGTTGAACCGCTATGCGCGAAAGCAGGGCATGAAGATATCCGCACAGGGCATGGCGTCATCAACGCTCAATTTGATGTTCATGACCGTGGTCTTTGGCGTGGCAAAGACTCCTTACAGCGAGCTCACCGGCGAAGCAGAGCTCTGGAACACGTTCGCGCGGCTCGATAAGGCTGCCAAACACCACAGCGGTTCCTTTAGCTATTTGCGGGGGTTCAGTTTCTTTGAACAAGATCGGCTGCATATGCTGAAGCCGGCGGTCTTGAGGAGCTGGAGCCGAACAGCCGCCTTGAACGATGCCGACGCGATCTTCGAACACCTGACGGAGCAGGGTGCATGAGGGGCGGGCGGTTCTCTGGTCGGCTTGACGCGAAGTTCAATCCCTTCGACGATGATTATCTCGCGGAGATCGTAAATGTGACCGCTAGCGCTTGGGGCCGAATGAAAAAACCGCGCCACAACGAGATTGAGGATCAGATCACATTTCGCCTCGTCGGGAGAATCAAGAACGATCAGGAATTCCGCCTATTGCCCTACGACGTGGACGCGCAGTATTGGCTGCTTGGCGTGGAGGGCGAACGGCTAGGCCGCCTCGACATTCATTTCAAGCACCGGTTTTCAAGGCGCGACTATTTCGCATTTGAGGCGAAGCGGCTCCACGTTCACTATCCGGGCCACAGGCGCTCGGCCGAGTACTCTACCTATGTCGGTGACGCTGGCATGATGGCCTTTATCGTCGGCCAGTACTCGGAAGGCCTCCCGGCGGGAGGCATGCTCGCCTACGTGATGGACGGCCTCACAGACAAAGCCTGGTCAGGCTTGGTAAAGCGCATCGAAGCCAAGCGTACGGTATTGCGGATTACGTCGAGTGGGGGACTCGCACTCTCGCCGATTTCGGGCGCGGTTATTGGAACACCAGGTGCCCATCTTGGCGAGACCAGGCACGCGTTCAAGAAACGGCAGTTTCGGATGCTCCATCTGATCCTTCCCGCGTGAGGTCAAGCGGGCAAAGGGATTATGAGTCGCCAGAACGTTCCAGAAAAGATCGCCAACCTGATTCTCGTGGCAAATCATCATACCTGCTGTATCTGCCGGGAACGCAGGAAGCACGTCCAGCTCCATCACGTCGACGGCAACCACTCCAACAATGATCCTGACAACCTGGCGGTGGTTTGTCTTGACGACCATAGCCGCGTGACGGGGAATGAAGGTCTAGGTCGCCGGTTTACGCCGGGAGAGGTCGAAGAATACAAGCGTCAGTGGGAAGCGATGTGCGCCAATGTTGAGGAAATCGATGACGAGGATGATGATAACGATGAGTCCTACGAACCACTGACCACGTGCTTTCAATCACGCCGGATCAAGGCTCAAGAAGATTGCGCTTTCACGTTTGACATGGAGGCAGGCCAGCAGCTCGTCGCCTCGATCTCCGCCGACGGCTACGTGGATGTTTCAATCTGCGCCGCCCGTGACTATAAGAAGTGGCGCGACGGACACGACCTTTTTGAATACGAAGGCGACGAGGATGTCCGTGAGTGCGAGCTTCCGACATTCACAGCGCCGAAAGATGGGAAGTTCGTCGTCGCCATTTTCAACAACGGCGATGATGATGTTGACGTGGCGGTGGACATCTCCATTTGGGAGAAAGAAGACGACGATGAGGACCAGGAGTAGGCGACATGTCTACATGTATCCTCAAATCGAACTCCGCTCCACGATGTTGCGCGTAGCGCGCCGCCAGTTGTGGAGTCGCGTGGTCTGGGAGCTCGAGTGCCCGGCGAAGTACTGCACTTCCTCCAAGGCAATATCCTGATTGTTACGGCCTAGTTCGAGAGTTTGTCACGAGCGCGGCGGGGCGAGGACGAAGGCTTGAGCAACTCATCCCGGCGTCGCTGTCATCGAGCCTCTCTAACGGTCGAGCAATGAGCTCTTCTGATCCAATCCGATGTCTCGATCTCCCACCATTTGCTGCTCCCAGAACTCGCCGACGAGCAGGCCGGACGGATGCTGTTGCGAACGGCCACAGTAGACCAAGCGGACCTGATAGCGGCAGACCATCTTTTCGGTCTGCTCGATTCG
>CAYNDS010000258.1:0-6073 GCA_964395885.1 uncultured Solibacteraceae bacterium
GCCATCACGACGGCGTCGAGCGAGCCGATGTCGATGCCCAGTTCGAGCGCGCTGGTGGCGACGACGCCGCGAATCGTGCCGTCGCGGAGCTCGCGTTCAATCTCGCGCCGTTCGCGCGGCAGGTAGCCGCCGCGATAGCCGCGGATGGTCTCTTTCGGAAACGGCGCACGCTCGCAGGCTTCCTTCAGGTACTTGACGAGAATCTCGGTGGCCAGCCGGTTGTTGGCAAACACCAGCGTCTGCGCGCCGCTGTCGATCGTGTCGATGGCGATGCGCCGGGTCTCATGCAGATAGCTGCGGCGGATGCCCAACTGCCGGTTGATCACCGGCGGGTTGTAGAACACCATGTACTTCTCGCCGGAGGGCGCGCCGTTCTCGTCGATCAACTCAAACGGAGACTCACAAATCGTCTCGGCCAGATTCTTCGGGTTGGCGATCGTCGCCGAGCAGCAGACAAACTGCGGCGTGGCGCCGTAGAAGGCGGCGATGCGCTTCAGGCGGCGCAGGATGTTGGCAAAGTGGCTGCCATAGACGCCACGGTAGTGATGCAGTTCGTCGATGACGATGTAGCGGAGATTCTCAAACAGCTTGGCCCACTTGGTGTGATGCGGCAGGATGCCGGCATGCAGCATGTCGGGGTTGGAGAAGACCACTTGCGCGCGTTCGCGAACGGCGCGGCGCGCATCCTGCGGCGTGTCGCCGTCATAGGTGAAGGCGCGCAGGTCGGCGCCCATCTGCTCGACGATGCCGTGGAATTCGTGCAGTTGATCCTCGGCCAGTGCCTTGGTCGGGAACAGGTACAGGGCGCGCGCGTGCTTGTCGGCCAGCAGCCGGTTCAGCACCGCCAGGTTGTAGCACAGCGTCTTGCCGCTGGCCGTCGGCGTGACCACGACGACGTTACGCCCGGACTGGACCTCTTCAAAGGCGCGCGCCTGGTGCGTGTAGAGCGAGGCAATGCCGCGCGCGGCCAGCGCATCCTTCAATCGCGCATCGACGTCCGGCAGCGGAGCCGTTTGCGCCGCCCGCGCCGGCTGATGACGAATGGCGCGGATGGGAGACTCCGGCTTGCGGCGAAGCTGTTCGAACCGGCTCAGGGCATCCTCGATCGTGGAGCGCCGCACCAGCACTCCGGCAGCGGCTGCATCCTCGGCCACGGTGTCAAAAAGAGAGAGATTCGCGTCGGCCATATTCGCCTTTTCTTTGCGTACTCTCGACGGTAGCAGAACAGGATTTCGTAAGCTAGGGGTTTCTTCGAGTGAGCGATCTCAAAAAACTAACGGCGCACGTGAAAGCGGCGGGTTGAGCGTCGAAGCTGAGTCCAAAGGTTTTGGACCAGGTTCTGCCGCGCGTGCCGCGGCTGCGCGATCCCAACGTGCTGGTGGGGTTCGATACGTCGGATGACGCAGGCGTCTACCGGCTGAGCGAGACGTGTGCCCTGGTGCAGACGGTGGACTTCTTCACGCCGATCGTCGATGACCCGTACACGTTTGGGGCAATCGCGGCGGCGAACTCGTTGTCGGACGTCTATGCGATGGGCGGGCGGCCGATTTCGGCGCTGTCGATTTTGTGCTGGCCGGCGGCGGGCGATCTGGAGACGCTGGAAGCGATCCTGCGCGGCGGCGGCGAAAAGATGATCGAGGCGGGCTGCGCGGTGGTGGGCGGGCATTCCGTCAACGATCCGGAGATCAAGTTCGGCTATGCCGTGACGGGCGTGGTGGACCCGTCGCGCGTCTGGACCAATGCGGGTGCGCGCGCGGGCGATGTCCTGTCGCTGACCAAGCCGTTGGGCACGGGTGTGATCGCGACGGCGTTGAAGCGCGGAATCGCGCGGGAGGCGGATGTGGCGGCGGCAACGGAGTCGATGCTGCGGCTGAATGTTCCGCCGTCCGGCGCGGCACCGCATGGCGCGACGGACATCACGGGCTTCGGGCTGATCGGGCATGCGCGCGAGATGGCGCTGGCCAGCAACGTCACGCTGGAGATCGATGCGGCGGCGGTTCCCTTGCTGTCCGGTGCGCTGGACTACGCCGCGCAGGGGGCGATCCCGGGCGGCGGCAAGAACAATCGCGAGTTTGCCGAAAGCTGCGTGGGCTATGCGCGAGAGCTGGACGCGGCGCTGGCGGCGCTGCTCTATGATCCGCAGACATCGGGCGGCTTGCTCCTGTCCGGTCCGGAGGCGGCCGGCGTGGTGATTGGCCGCGTTGTGCCGCGCGGCGAGAAACCGATTTTGATCCGATGAACCAACACGATCCGCGAATCATCGTCGCCCTGGATGTGGCGACGCGCGCCGAAGCGCAGGAACTCGTCCGGCGGCTGGACGATTCCGTCTCCTTCTACAAGGTGGGCATGGAACTCTATGCCGCCGCCGGAATGGGCGTGGTGGAGGATCTGCTGGGCGCCGGCAAGCAGGTGTTCCTCGACCTGAAGTTTTACGACATCGGCGAGACGGTGAAGCGCGCCGTGGCCGCGGTGGCCAAAAGCGGTGTCACCTTCCTGACCGTGCATGGATCGTCCGCGGTGATGCGCGCGGCGGTGGAGGGGCGCGAGGACGCCGCCTTGAAGCTACTGGCCGTGACCGTCCTGACCAGCTTTGACGAGAGTGATCTGCGGGATCTCGGCTACCCGTGCTCGGTTTCGGAACTGGTGGAACTCCGCGTGAAGAACGCGCGCGCGGCGGGCATCGATGGGATCGTGTGTTCGCCGCTGGAACTGGGGCGCGTGCGTCCGCTGGCGGCTCCGGAAGCGCTGTTTGTCACGCCAGGTGTGCGATCCAGGGGCGCGGCGGTGGGCGATCAGAAACGGGTGGCGACGCCGGCCGAGGCCATTCGCGACGGCGCGACGCACCTGGTCATCGGTCGGCAGATCAGCCGGGCCGGCGATCCTCGGGCTGCGGCGCTGGCTGTCGCCGAAGAGATCCGAAGTATTTCAGGACTTTAATGTTACGAACTAAGCCCTTGGTTGCAACCTGGTAACACGACCGATTAACCTGATAGCAACCGGTGTGAGGCATCTCACACCCAGTTCTCGGTCTGGGGTTTTTCATGTTGCGAAGTCTACGGTTGTTTGCGGCCCTGTGCTGTTTGATGGCCGCTGCGTTTGCGCAGTCTCTTTCCTCGTTGAACGGAACGGTAAGCGATCCCACGGGCGCGGCTGTCCCGGAAGCGGAACTCACTCTCACTAACGTCGATACGAATGAACGTCGGGACGCGAAGTCGGACGGCGCGGGGCGTTACCAGTTTGTCGGTGTGACACCGGGCAGCTACCGTCTGGCGGCGAAGAAGTCCGGCTTTTCCGACGTCGTTGTGGCGAACGTCCGGCTGCTGGTCAATACGCCCTCGACGCTGAACGTGACCTTCGAGAAGGTCGGCGCGGTGGCGCAGACGGTGGAGGTTTCGGCCGAAGGCGTGCAATTGAACACGCAAGACGCGACGCTGGGCAATGCGTTCTCGACCAAGCCGATCACGCAACTGCCGTTTGAGGGCCGTCGCGCGGACCGCATTCTCTCACTGCAGCCCGGTATCTCCTATATCGGCGACAGCGACACGGTGAATGGCGGATCGTCGGCAGCGGGTTACCGGAATGGCTCGGTGAACGGCGGTCGCAGCGATCAGTCGAACATTACGCTGGACGGCGTCGACATCAACAACCAACAGACGCGTGATCCGTTTGCCGGCGCGCTGCGCGTCACGCTGGATTCCGTGCAGGAGTTCCGCGTGACGACGACCAACGCCAACGCCGACTCCTCCCGCGGTTCGGGCGCGCAGATTTCGCTCATCACCCGCAGCGGAACGAATGAGTTCCATGGTGCGGGCTACTGGTATGTCCGCAACAAGATGTTCAACGCGAACACGTTCTTCAACAACCTGACGACGAACGCGCAGGGGCAGGGCTTGCCGGTACCGAAGCTGAACCGCAATATCTACGGCGGGCGCATTGGCGGTCCGATCGTGAAGAACAAGCTGTTCTTCTTCGGCAACTGGGAAGGCCAGCAGGACCGCCTGGAGCAGTCCGTCATCCGCACCGTGCCGCGCGAGACGATGCGCAACGGCATCGTGCGCTATCTGTCCACCGGCGGGCAGCAGATCGAAGTCTCTCCGCAGGAACTGGTCAATCGTCTTCCCGGCGCGGGCTCGATCAATCAGGCGGCGCTGCAGGTGCTGCGCAGCTACCCGCTGCCGAACGACTTCACCACCGGCGACGGCATCAACACCGCGGGCTTCCGGTTCAACTCGCCGCTGGCGCGCCGCTACAACACCTACGTGTTGAAGCTGGACTATGTCGCCAACGACAAGAACCGCTTCTTCGTGCGCGGCCAGTTGCAGAACGACAACGAGCAGGGCGCGCCGCAGTTCCCCGGACAGGCGCCGAACTTCGTCGACCTGAACAACTCCAAGGGCCTGGCGGCCGGCTGGGATGCGACCATCAGCCCGACCTTCCTGTCGACCACCCGCTTCGGCTTCACGCGCCAGGGCATTGAGACGGCAGGCGTCGGCGTCTATGCGATCACGTCCTTCCGCGGTCTGTCGGACCCTGTCGGCCTCACGCGGCCGTTCCGCCGCATCTCGCCGACCTACAACATGACGCAGGACTTCACCCTGCTGAAGGGCAAGCACACGTTCCAGTTCGGCGGCAGCGTCCGCGCCTATCAGAACGACCGTGCCTCCTGGGACAACTCCTTCTTCGGCAGCACGATCAACTCCTCGTGGATGACGCAGTCCGGTCAGATTCTGAGTGCCCCGTGGAATGACGCGGCGCTGGGACCGAATCGGATTGTGGCCGGTTCCCGCACGTCGTTCAACGACACGGCGGCCGCCGTTCTTGGCCTGGTGACGCAGGTCAACTCGCGCTACAACTACATGCCGCGTCCGGATGGCACGGTGGTGGCGCAGGCGCCGGGCAGTCCGGTGCTGCGCAACTTCCAGGGCGAAGAGGCCGAGATCTACTTCCAGGACACCTGGAAGATGACGCGGGACCTGACCCTGACCGCCGGTCTGCGCTACATGTACTGGCCCGCCATCTACGAGAAGAACGGCGTGCAGACGAACACCAACATTCCGTTGAGCGAATGGTTTGAGCGTCGCGTCGCCAATGCCGGGCAGGGCTTGGCCGGTGGCACGGGCCTGCCGCCGATCAGCTATCAGCTGGCGAACCAGCAGGGCGGACGCCCGCTGTACGACAACCTGCAGAACTGGTCTCCGCGCCTGGCGCTGGCATGGTCCCCGCGCATGAGCGGCGGTCTGGGCCGGCTGCTGTTTGGCGAACCGGGCAAGAGCGTGGTCCGCGCCGGCTGGGGCATGTACTACGACGTGTTCGGCGCCGGCCTGATTCGCGGCTTCGACGCCTCGGCGCTGGGCCTGTCGACGAACATCCCGAACTCCTCGGGCCGCCTGACGATTGCCGACGCGCCGCGCTACACCGGCATCTTCGGCATTCCGCAGGCGCTGGTTTCGCCCGCCCCGCCGGCGCAGTTCCCGGTGGTGCAGCCGAATAACTTCCAGATCACCAACTCGCTCGATGACCGTCTCCGCGCGCCCTACGTGATGCGCTGGAACGTGTCCTGGAGCCGCGAATTCAGCAAGGGCTGGACGATCACCGGCAGCTACGTGGCCAGCGAAGGCCGCCGTACGCTGACCTCCGAGGATATGGCCACGCCGCTGAACATTCGCGATTCGGCCTCCGGCCAGACCTACTTCGAGGCGGCGCAGGCGTTGACGGCCTTCATCCGCCGCGATGCTCCGACGAACTCCGTGCCGCGCATCCCGTTCTGGGAGAACCTCTACCCGGGACTGGCCGGCGGCGGCCTTACCGCCACGCAGGGCGCCTATGAGATGTATCGGGACTTCTTCCCGGACGCCACCGGCGCGCTGGAGTTCATGGACCGGTTCTGCGATCCGACCTGCTCGCGGCTGGGCCAGTTTGCGTTCTACAGCCCGCAGTACTCCTACCTGCGCGCCATCCGCTCGGTCGGCTTCTCCAGCTATCACTCGATGCAGTGGCAGGTGCAGAAGCGCTGGACGAACGGCGATCAGATCGGCTTCAACTGGACCTGGGCGCACTCGATCGACCTCGGTTC
>CAYNDS010000259.1:0-5709 GCA_964395885.1 uncultured Solibacteraceae bacterium
CCTTGCGAGCGATCTGTGGGCGGCTGCCGTCCAGAGGAGTCGGCGACAGCTCTTGCCTGGAGAGTGGCATCCCTGACCGTAGACCCAGGGGTGGCGGAGCCGCAAGTGCTTGACGAAGCAGTGAGATCGAGTTTTGCGTCTGCCGTGACGGCGGAGTTGCGGCGCGGCGGAAGCCGGGTACCATTGCCGGTTGCGGTGCCGAGATTCCGGTGATCTTCCGCCTTTGGCTGATCCGCGATACGCTCTAGAGAATCCTCGTATGACTTCACCACGTCGTGTCGCCGTTTTGGGCGCGGGCACCATGGGCTCGCGCATTGCCGCGCACTTTGCGAACGCGGGCGTTCCGGCTCTTTTGCTTGATTTGCCGGGTGCGGCGCAGAAGGGGCTGGAGGCGGCGGTGAAGGGAAAGCCCGCGGCGTTCTTCACCGATGCGGCGCGAGGGCTGGTGTCGACCGGCAGCCTGGAGACCGATCTCGGGAAACTGGCCGAATGCGACTGGGTCATCGAGGCGGTGATTGAGAACCTGGACGTGAAGCGGCAATTGTGGCCGAAGGTGATCGCGGCGGCGCCGAAGCATGCGGTGCTTTCGACGAACACGTCGGGAATTCCGCTGTCGCGCATTGCCGAGGGATGGGCGGCGGACGTACAGGCGCGTTTCTGCGGTACACACTTCTTCAACCCGCCGCGGTACCTGCATCTGCTGGAAGTGATTCCGGGTCCGGCGACGGATGAGGCGGTGCTGGACTTCGTGACGGACTATGGGGACCGGCGGCTGGGCAAGGGCGTGGTGCGTTGCAAGGACACGCCGAACTTCATTGCGAATCGCATCGGCAGCTTCTTCGGTTCGACCGTGGCGAAGATCATGATGGAGGACGGCTACACGATCGAGGAAGTGGACGTGATCACGGGTTCCTTGATCGGGTTGCCGAACTCGGCGAGCTTCCGGCTGCTGGACCTGGTGGGCGTCGATGTGTGGGCCTACGTCGGAAAGAACCTTTACGACGCTGTTCCGCACGATGGCTGGCGGGAACGTTTTCTGCCGCCGCCCTTCCTGGCGCAGATGATCGAGCGCGGATGGGTGGGCGATAAAGCGGGGCAGGGCTTTTACAAGAAGATCGGTCCGCAGAAGGAGATTCACGCTCTCGACTGGAGGACGCTCGAGTACCATCCCCAAGCCAAGCCGAAACTGCCCGAGGCCGAAGCGGCCAAACAGATCGAGGATCTCGGCGAACGGCTGCGCACGCTGGTGAAGGGCACGGGGCGCGTGGGGACGTTTCTGTGGAAGCTGTTTTCCGATTCCTTCCTTTACTGTGCGGAGCGCATCCCGGAGATTGCCGATCGGACGATTGATATCGACCGGGCGATGCGGTGGGGCTACGCGCACAAGCTGGGTCCGTTTGAGTTGTGGGACACGCTGGGCTTTCAGGCGGTGTGCGACCGGCTGGAGAAAGAAGGGCGGGCGCTGCCGGAGTTCGCGCTGCAGCGGCGGCGTGCGGGTGCGCCGAGCTGGTATGCGCCGGACGATCCGGTGAAGCGGTTGCCGGGCTGCGTGTCGCTGGGTTCCGTGAAGCATGCGCGGGGCGTGGTGAAGACGAATGCCGGGGCGTCGCTGGTGGATGTCGGCGATGGCGTGCTGGCGCTGGAGTTTCACTCCAAGATGAACACCTTGGGGCAGGACTCGATCGCGATGATCTATGGGGGCATTGAGGAAACGTCGAAGAACTTCGATGCGATGATCATTGCCAACGAGGGAGAGAACTTCTCGGTCGGCGCGAACCTGATGCTGGCGTTGATGGGGGCGCTGGAGGGTGAGTGGGACGAGTTGAACCAGGCGATTCACCAGTTTCAGCAGGCGATGCTGGCGGTGAAGTACGCGCCGAAGCCGGTGGTGGCGGCGCCGTTTCAGCGGGCGCTGGGCGGCGGCTGCGAGGTGGTGCTGCATTCGCGGGGCGTGCAGGCGTCGGCGGAGCTGTACATGGGACTGGTGGAGGTCGGGGTGGGATTGATTCCGGGGGCGGGCGGCTGCAAGGAGTTGATCGCGCGCCTGAAGGATCCGCGGAAGGTGTTTGAGCTGATCGGGTATGCGAAGGTTTCGACGTCGGCCGAGGACGCCAAGGCGCTGGGCCTGCTGGAGCGCAATGCCGGAGTGTCGATGAATCAGGACCGGCTGATTGCGGATGCCAAGGCGCTGGCGAAGGCGCTGGCGCCGGGCTATGTGGCGGGTTCGCCGCGGACGGACATCAAGGTGGGCGGCGCGCCGGCGAAGGCATTGATGAAGGTGGGTGCCTGGATGGCGCGCCAGGGGAACTACATCAGCGATCACGACGTCCATATCGCAGGCAAGCTGGCGCATGTGCTGGCCGGGGGCGATTTGTCGAGCGAGACGGCGGTGAGCGAGCAGTACCTGCTGGACCTGGAGCGCGAGGCGTTTTTGAGCCTGCTGGGGCATCCGAAGACGCAGGAGCGCATCCAGCATATGCTCAAGACGGGAAAGCCCCTGCGGAACTAGCCGGACCAGGAAATCACGGAGAAACAGAGATGAACGAAGCGGTAGTAGTCGATTGTTTGCGGACGGCCGTGGGGAAGTCCGGGCGGGGCAGCCTGCGGACGGTGCGCCCGGACGATCTGGCGGCGTTGGTCATCGGTGGGTTGCTGGAGCGGTACCCGAACGTGCCGAAGGACGAAATCGATGACGTGATTCTGGGCTGCGCGATGCCGGAGGCGGAAAGCGGCACGAACATGGCGCGGATTGCGGCGCTGCGGGCGGGGCTGCCGGACCAGGTGCCGGGGGTGACGATCAACCGGTTCTGTTCGTCCGGGCTGCAGGCGATTGCGATGGCGGCAGAGAAGATCCGCTCCGGCGGCGCGGAGATGATTTTGGCGGGCGGCAGTGAGTCGATGTCGATGCTGCCGATGTCGGGCAATCGCTTTGTGCCGAATCCGTGGATGGTGGATCACCGTCCGGAGATCTACATCAATATGGGCCTGACGGCGGAGAACGTGCAGCGCAAGTACGGCGTGTCGCGCGAGGATGCCGATGCGTTTGCCTATCGCAGCCATCAGAACGCGTTGAAGGCGCAGGCGGAGGGCAAGTTCGACGAGGAGATCGTTCCGGTGGAGGTGACCTCGACGACGCTGGTGGACGGCAAGCCGGAGACGCGGACATTCACGTTCGCCAAGGACGAGGGTCCGCGGGCGGACACGTCGCTGGAGGCACTGGCGAAGCTGAAGCCGGTGTTCCATACGGAGGGCAAGGTGACGGCGGGCAACTCGTCGCAGACCTCTGACGGAGCGGCGATGGCGCTGGTGATGTCGGAGAGCAAGGCGCGGCAGTTGGGGTTGCGGCCGAAGGCGCGATTTGTGAGCTTCGCGGTGGGAGGCGTGCCGCCGGAGATCATGGGGATCGGCCCGGTGGTGGCGATTCCGAAGGCGCTGGCGCTGGGCGGGCTGAAGATGGACGACATCGGCGTAATCGAGTTGAATGAAGCGTTCGCGGCGCAGGCGCTGGCGGTGATCCGGCAGGGCGGGCTTCCGCTGGAGCGGACGAATGTGAACGGGGGGGCGGTGGCGCTGGGCCATCCGCTGGGCTGCACGGGCGCGAAGCTGACGGCGACGATCCTACGGGAGATGCAGCGCGCAAACCATCGCTACGGGATGGTGACCATGTGCATTGGCGGCGGGCAGGGCGCAGCGGGGATCTTCGAGAATCTGAATTAAGGAAGGGTTTCGGGTGTCGACGGGGGTGGTCGACCGAAGGAAAGGCGAGCTTCGCCGGTTCCGGTGAATGGTGCGGACGAGAGGACTTGAACCTCCACGGGATTGCTCCCGCTAGCACCTCAAGCTAGTGCGTCTGCCAATTCCGCCACGTCCGCACAACAACCAACGCTGAGCGTTGGAACGAAAAGCGCGGCAGGCAATTCCGCGCTCTACTACTAGACTACTTCTTGGCCGGGGTGGCCGGTTGCGCCGGCGTCGAACCGGGTTGCGCTTGACCGCTGATCGGAGGCAACGTCACCGGAACCTGCTGAGGGGCAGGCGTTTTGGCCGGTGCCGCGGCGGGTGCTGCCGATTTTTCGAGAACCGAGGAGCCTCCGGTGCGGGTCGCGGCCCGCTTGGTTTCCACCACCGACAGCGTCAGCGAAGTCAACATGAACACCCCCGCCGCCACGGTGGTGGCCTTGGAGAGCGCCGTTGCCGCGCCACGCGGACCGAAGGTGGTCTGCGAGCCCATTCCGCCGAACGCACCGGCGATGTCTGCCGCCTTGCCGCTTTGCAGCAAGACCACCATGATCAGGAACAGACACACCAGAACGTGGATGACGGTGAGGAGAATGACCATAACTTCCTTCAATGACCGCGCACTGAGGCGTGGCCCTCGACCTAGTATGGCAGCGTGGGCCGATACCGGTCAAATCGTGGTTAGGCGAGGCCGCCGAGTTTGATGGCTCCCGCCCAGAGCAGCGCAACGCCGGAGCACCGCATGGCCCAACGGAGGGCGCGCGACTCGTCGATTCGCACCTCGGGCAGGAGTTGGCGTGCCCACGGCTCGACCCACATCTCCAATTGGAGCCATCGCCAGTCCACCCGGTTCAGCAACTGGATGCAGGTGGACGGCTGCACAAAAAGTACGGCGCCAATCAGGACGAGGGGAAGAAACTGCACGGGTACGTCGATCACTGCGAACTCCTCTGAAGGGTCCAGTTTACGACGCTGGGCTACAAGTGTTACACGGACGAGTGAAAGAATTTTCGGTAAAAACTTCGCGCCTCAGCCGCCGCCGACGAAGTGGACGACTTCGACGGTCGCGCCGTCGGGGATGGCGGTGGTGTCGCGTTCCGCTTTTCGTACGATGCGGCGATTGAGTTCGACGGCGACGCGGGAGGGTTCGACTTCGAGTTGTTCGAGGAGAGAGGCAACGGTGGTTCCTTCCGGGAAGCGGCGGGGCTCTCCATTCAGCGTGATGGCCACCATTGGCAGGTAGTGTAGCGGATCGCGCTAGGCTCGTGGAGTGCACCGCCTTCGGGCCTGGTCTCGAGCGATCGTCGTGATCGGGCTGGGCGCGTGGACGGTCGAAAGTGCCGGCCGCACCGTGCGAGAGCTGCGGGATGCGCGTCAGGAAATGACGGCGGCGTTCCGGCAGGTGGGGGTCGGGGCGCGAAAGGCTGCACAGCCTTCGGCGACGAAAGCGGAGGCAAGGCATTTTCTGAACTCCGCCCTGGTCGCGTTCCGCTGGTGTGAGTTCCTTTCGGCGAAAGGGGATATGGCCTGCCGCCGGGAGCGCGCCGCGGCGCTGGACCAATTGGCGACGATCGAGCCGGACCGGGCGGCGGCGCTTCGCGAGCAGGCGGCGAGTCTGTATCAGGACGTCCTGCGCGAGACGCCGGGGGACGCCTATGCGCTGCTGGGGCTGGGTCTGATCCGAGGTTCTCAGGCTTCCGGCAAGCCGGTGCCGGAGATGATGGCGCTGTACCTGGAGGCGGCGGCGCTGCTGCGGAAGGCCGAGGCAGCCGAGCCGAAGCTGGCCGAGGCCCCGTTCTCGCTGGGGCTGGTGCTGGACGAGATCGCCGGGCGTGAACCTCCGGAGGCGGCGCAGAGCGATTATCGTCAAGCGTTGGCGGCTTTGGACCGCGCACTCGGGCTGGGGCATTCGCAAGCCGCCATCGTGAAGGCGCGCACCTCGATTGCCTTGGCGAAGGTGCTGGACCGGAG
>CAYNDS010000259.1:5719-6040 GCA_964395885.1 uncultured Solibacteraceae bacterium
GAGCGATCCGGAAGCGCTGCGGCTGTTGGAAGCCGCCGTCGGCGCGTTGGGGCAAGGCGCGGGAGCGCGGTGGGCGGCGTCGTCGCGGACTACTGGCTGGCGTTCGCTCAAGCGGAACGGGTGCGGCGCGGAGCACGAGCGGACGATGGGACGTGGGCGGAGGTCTTCCGGGCATTGGAGTCGGCGAGGTCCGTGGATCCGTCGGCGGCTCCCGATTTCTTTGGCGACGCTCTGTTGGCGAAGGCGGAGACCGAGAGTGGGTCCGCACGATCCGGGACGTTGGACAAGGCCGAAGAGTGGTTGAGCCGGGCCGGCCCGGGA
>CAYNDS010000260.1:0-3683 GCA_964395885.1 uncultured Solibacteraceae bacterium
CTTACAACTTCCTGCGAGACGGCTCCGCCGTGCCGTTCGGCCAGCCGGTAGGTCGCGGCTTCCGGATGCGCGAATACGAGTTCTACATCCAGGACACCTGGAAGTGGCGGCGCGACCTGACCATCACGGCGGGTCTGCGGTATTCCAATGCCACTCCGCCGTGGGAAGCAAACGGCATTCAGGTCCAGACGACGGTTCCGCTGGAGACCTACTTCGCTGAGCGGCTCGGCGCGATGCAGGCTGGAACTTCCGGCGCGCGCACTCCGAACGCAGCGCTCACCTATGCACTGGGTGGACCGGCAAACAACGGACCCAGCTGGTACAGGCGTGACAACAACAACTTCGCACCCCGCTTGAGCCTGGCCTATGCTCCGGACGGAGACGGCTTCCTGACGCGCGTCTTCGGCAAGGGCTCGGTGTTTCGTGTGGGCGGCGCGATGCTGTATGACCGCTATGGTTCCGACATGATCGTGGAGTTTGACCGCTCGGGTTCACCCGGCTTGGCCAGCCAGGTGACGCAGCCGCGAAACACGAACTTCACCGACTCGGTGCGCTTCGGTGGTACGCTTCCGACGCTTCCGGCGGCACCGGCGGCCCGCTTTCCGCTGACTCCTCCGACGATTCTGGGCGGGTTCAACTCCAACACGGGCGTTGCGCAGGGGCTGGTCGCACCCTACTCGTTCCTGTATAACGCGGACTACACGCGCCCCCTGCCCGGCGGCCTGACGGTGTCGGTCGGTTATGTGGGCCGCATTTCGCAGAAGCAGCTGCTGCAGCAGGACTTCTTCCAGCCGCTAACGCGCTTCCGTGATCCTCAGTCCAGCCAGACCTGGACGCAGGCGGCTGGACAGATTCGTGCGCTGTTTGATCGTGGGCTGACCGCCAATCAGGTGGGTCCGATCCCGTTCTTCGAGAACATGTTCCCGTCGCTGGCGAACTTCTACATTCCGGGTTCGGCGACGCAGAACTTCTTCCACCTGACCTACGCTGAGTATGCGGGCAGCTTCCTGGATTCGCTGAACGATGTGGATCGTGAACGCGTGCTGAACAATGGGACGGCGTGCCTCAGCCGGTTGGGCTGCAACACCTTCTTCGCCCTGCAGAATGCGGGTATGCGGGTGTGGGCGAATGCCGGACGTGCTGCTTTCCATGGAGGAACGCTGACCATCCGCCGAGTGACTTCGAAAGGATTCGGCTTCGACTTCAACTACACGCTGTCCCACGCGATTGACTACGCCTCGGCTGCCGAAGCGGGCGCGGGCAACGGTGGCGCCGTGCTGCAGGACGCCTTCGACCCGCGAAGCTTCCGCGGCTCGTCAGACTTCGACATCCGGCATAACATCACGGCGAACGGCGTGTACGAATTGCCGTTCGGCCGGGGCAAGCGCTTCCTGAGTAGTGCCCCGGCGGTGGTGAACCAGTTGGTCGGCGGTTGGCAGCTTTCGACGCTGTTCCGCTACCGCAGCGGGCTCCCCACGACACTGGGCTTCGGCGACGTCTGGCCGACCAACTACCTGAACTCGGCATTGGCCATTCTGCAGCCGGGCGCGACGATGCCGGAGACGGGAGTCGGCTTCAACCAGAACGGGAATCCGTCGATGTTCCGGTCGACGCGAGACGTGCGGGCATTCGGGCCGCAGTATCCGGGTCTGACCGGCGCGCGCGCAATCGTCCGGCTGGCGCCGCTCTACAACACGGATATCGCCGTGGCGAAGCGCTTCTTCCTGCCGTTTGAAGGCCACACGCTGCAGTTCCGGGCGGAAGCCTTCAACGCGTTCAATAATGTGAACTTCTTCAACATGTCGCGCCGTGGCGACGTGCCTTCGACCTTTGGTGAATTCCAGAGCGCGATGGCGCCGCGGGTGTTCCAATTCGCCCTGCGATATGAGTTCTAATGGAAGGCGGGGTTCGATCCCCGCCTTCTTCAGGTCCCCGTACGACCCGTTGGCTGACCGTGAGGATGCATGAGGATCAGTGAAGGAATCGCCGCTGCGGTGTGGATGTCGGCCGTCGCAGCCGCTCAAATTACGCCTCAACAGGCGGAGCATTTCGAGAACAAGATCCGGCCGGTCCTGGCAAAGAACTGTTTCGCTTGTCACACCAAGACGAAGGTTGCCGGGCTGCAGATGGACTCCCGCGAGGGTCTGCTGAAGGGCGGCGACAGCGGGCCTTCGATCGTCCCGGGCGATCCCGACAAGAGTTTGCTCATCCAGGCGATTCGGCATAGCGAGAAGCTGCAGATGCCGAAGGGCGGCAAACTGAAGGCCGATGAGATAGCCGTCATCGCGCAATGGGTAAAGGATGGCGCCTATTGGCCGGAGCGGAAGGCGATTGCCAAGACCGCGCCGGAAGAACTCACCAAGGAGCAGCGGGAATTTTGGAGCTTCGTAGCTCTGAACAAGCCTGCAGTCCCCGCCGTCAAGAACAGCGCCTGGGTGAACAATCCTATCGACGCGTTTGTCCTCAGCCGTCTGGAGCAGGAGGGCTTGAAGCCGGTTGCCCCTGCCACAAAGCGGGTGCTGATCCGCCGGGCCTATCTTGATTTGACCGGGCTGCCCCCCACGGCGGAGCAGGTGGACGCCTTTGTGAAGGACGCGTCGCCGAAAGCCTACGAAAAGCTGATCGACGAGTTGTTGAATTCTCCCCACTACGGCGAGCGCTGGGGCCGGCAATGGCTGGATGTCGCGCGGTTCGGTGAAGACGACACGCGAGGCTTGGCCCCCATGGGTCGCGGTCATGAGCCGTATCAGTTCGCCTATCTCTATCGCGACTGGGTGATCCAGGCGACGAACGCGGACATGCCCTTCGATCAGTTCGTCAAGGCGCAGATTGCGGCCGACTCCATGGACGAGAAGTCTCGAGTGAAGATGCTGCCGGCTCTCGGATTCCTGGGGCAGGGACCCTGGTACTACGACCTCACGGAGCCGGTGATGGCGCGTGCCGACGAGCGTCATGAGCGCGTCGATACGGTGACCCGGGCGTTCCTGGGACTGACCGTCGGCTGCGCCCGATGCCACGACCACAAGTACGATCCGGTCTCGACGAAGGACTACTACGCGCTGGCCGGCATCTTCCACTCCAGCCGGTATCACGAGTATCCGCTGGCGCCGAAGAAGGTCGTCGACGACTACAAGGCCCAGGAAGAGAAGATCAAGGACCTTGAAAAGAGCTTGGGCGAGTTCCAGCGTACTGCCAGTGAGCAGTTGGCCGATGTGCTTTCCCGTCAGGTCTCCAAGTACATGGTGGCGGCGTGGAAGATTACCGGGGCGAAGGAGAAGAAGACTGCCGCCGAGGTAGCACTTTCCGATCAACTGGATTTTGAGCTGTTGGAGCGCTTTGTGAAGTTCCTTGCCAAGCCGCCCAGCTTCTATCCCTACCTGAAGGATTGGCAGGCGATGATCGCCAAAGGCGATGCTTCCGAGAAGGAGGCGAAGAAGCTGGCGGATGAGTTCCAGGCTTTGCTGGCTGAGGTTGTCGCTGAGAAGCGGAAGATCAAGGAAAAGAACGAAAAGATGATGGCCAAGAACCTCCCTGAGGAGGAGGTCAAGTCCATTCCGCTGCCGAACGGGTTCAAGAGTTTCTTCGATCAGCACCAGTTGGAGCTGAAGTCGATGAGCCGCGAAAAGACCAACCTCTACATGGATGTGTTCGTGTTTGAGGTCAGCGACGAAGTGATGAACATG
>CAYNDS010000260.1:3693-5965 GCA_964395885.1 uncultured Solibacteraceae bacterium
CGGGGCTGCTGGTGTTTCGCGGGTTCGGACTCGAGCGTCAACTCAGTCCGACGTGGACCGCGCATATCGCGGCCATGAAGAAGGACATCGAGAAGCTCAAAAAGGAGTTGCCGACGCAGTATCCGTTCGTCCACGGCGTTGAGGATGACGAGAAGCCCTCGGACCTTGCCGTGCATCTGCGGGGCAGCCCGTATAGCCTGGGCGACAAAGTGGCGCGCAGTTTCCCGCTGGTGTTGACCAACGGGACCACTCGCCAACCGTTTGCCAAGGGTAGCGGGCGCGCTGAATTGGCCGACGCAATTGCGTCGCACCCGCTGACGATGCGCGTGATTGTGAATCGCATCTGGCGAGGCCACTTCGGAACCGGGATTGTCGAGACGCCGAGCAACTTCGGTGCGTCGGGCGAAAAGCCCAGCCATCCGGAACTGCTGGAGTACTTGGCCGCGTCGTTTGTCGAAAACGGCAAATCGCTGAAGAAACTGCATCGCGACATCATGCTGAGCAACACGTACCGGCTCTCCAGCGAGTACTCCGCAGTGAACGCCGCGAAGGACAGCGCGAACCGGTTGTACTGGCGGGCAAACCGTCACCGCCTGGATGCCGAACAGATCCGGGATTCCATCCTTACGGCATCCGGATCTCTCGACAAGCGGATGTTTGGTCCGTCGGCGGAACTGGACGATAAATTCTCCCGCCGCACCGTGTATGGGAAGGTCAGCCGTTTCCGCCTGGACACGTATTTGCAATTGTTCGATTTCCCCAATCCGAACATCACTGCCGAGAAGCGCTACACCACAAACGTTCCGCTGCAACGCCTGTTCTTCCTGAACAGCGAGTTCATCAACACGCAGGCGCTGGCCTTCGTCCGCAAGCTTCAGGAAGAGGAAGGCGACGAGAAGAAAATCGCGAAGGCCTACCGGTTGCTGTATCAACGCGAGGCTACGCCGGAAGAAGTGAAGCTCGGGCTCGGGTATCTGGAAGCGGAGCGCAAGCGTCCTGCGGATCCCGCCAAGCCGGCAGAAGACAAAAAGGAAGATCCGACCCCCGACCCGGAGATGACCGATCGGGGCGACGCCTGGCAAATGAGCCCGCCGGCGGAGAAGACGCAGCCACCGAAGCCGCGCCGGAAGGCCGATCCCTGGGTGCAGTACGCCCGCGTCCTGCTGAGTTCCAGTGAGTTTCTGTTCGTCGAGTAAGAGGCCAGTAAGAGAGGGAAGATGGAGCCGCACAAGAGCAGTCATCCGCTGAGCCGACGCGAGGCTCTCTGCCGAATGGGCGGAGGCATGGGCATGGTCGCCCTGGCGCAGATGGTTTCCCAGTCATTGGCGCGCGCTGCCCAGAACAAGGAACTGTCGCCCGAAGATCTGCTGAAGCCGCGCAAGGGTCACTATTCCGGCAAGGTCGAGCACGTCATTTTTCTGTTTATGAATGGCGGCTGTTCCTCGATCGACAGCTTCGATTACAAGCCGGCCCTGGAGAAGTATCATGGCCAGCCGCTCCCGGGCGGAGAGATCAAGACGGAGCGCAAGACCGGCACATTGCTCAAGTCTCCGTTTGCCTGGAAGCAGTACGGCAGCTCCGGTCACCACTTCAGTGATCTGTGGCCCCATGTGGGTGCGTGTGCCGATGACATCTGCCAGATCCGGTCGATGTACACCGACATCCCGAATCATGAGCCTTCGCTGCTGATGATGAATACCGGGCATAACCAGCCCGGACGCCCCTCGATGGGAGCTTGGCTGACCTACGGACTGGGTACTTACAACCAGAACCTGCCTGGCTTCGTCGTCCTTTGCCCGGAGCAGCCGACGGTGGTGGGTCCGCCGCTTTGGTCCAACGGATTCCTGCCCGCCGTGTATCAGGGCACGTTCATCAGCGACAAGGTCGAGAAGGACTTCGATCCGTACAAGCTGATTCCCTATATCCGCGGCACGGAGAGCGCCAACAGTGAGCGGCAGCGCGGCGAACTCGAGTTGTTGGGCAAGATCAACCGGATGCACCTGGATTCGCTGAAGGAGCGCGATCCGCAGCTGGAATCCACGATTCAGTCAATGGAGACCGCGTTCCGGATGCAGACGGAAGCCCCTGAGGTGTTCGACATTCGAAAAGAGAGTGAGGCGACCCAAAAGCTGTACGGGCCGGGTTCTACCGCCCGCGGTTGCCTGACGGCAGTCCGGCTGGTGGAGAAGGGCGTTCGCATGGTGCAGGTCTACTACGCCAAGGGCGATCCCTGGGACGCGCACGACGACATCTTCCGCCACCGCAAGAACGC
>CAYNDS010000261.1:0-5929 GCA_964395885.1 uncultured Solibacteraceae bacterium
GCCGGAATGCCGACAGCTTCCCGTCGCGCTCAGAGAACTGCAGGTTCGGCTCCCAGCGCACGCCGACGTTCACGTTCAGCCGCCGCGAGATCTTGATATCGTCCTGCGCAAACCAGTGCCACATCGTCTGCCGCAGGCGGTTGCCCAGCGGGGACACCTGCCGCAGCACCCCCACGCGACCCAGCATCATGTCGGCCATCGGTTCGCCGGACGCAAAGCCGTTGAACGTGAACTGCCCGCGCGAGAGGAACTCGTTCAGCTGATTCACTTCATAGCGCGCAAACTGCGTTCCCAGCCGCACGGAGTGCCGCCCCTTGGTCCAGCTGAAGGTGTCGTCAAAGTTGTAGGTGTTTCGCGCCAGATTCCAGAACGTGCCATTGGCGGCGGTGAAGTAGCCGGAGACGGCAATGGAGTGCCACCCGTAAATGTTCGGGCCGGACGGCGGAATGTTCGCGCCAAGGTCGGACCAGGCAAAGTCCGGCAGCGGCACGATGAAGCTCTTCACGCGGTTGAAGTTGATCGTCGCCGTGTTCAGCATCGAC
This sequence comes from uncultured Solibacteraceae bacterium, assembly GCA_964395885.1. Taxonomy (GTDB): domain Bacteria; phylum Acidobacteriota; class Terriglobia; order Bryobacterales; family Bryobacteraceae; genus JAPKYZ01. Next base: position 543 of record CAYNDS010000261.1, read on the forward strand.
GGGCTGAAGGTGTGCGTCTCATTGATCACGGCGCTTTGGCGGCGGAAGTTCTGGTCGATGCCCCAGCCTTCAAATCCGCCCGCCGGGTTGAACACCTGGTCCTGGTTGAACAGATAGCGTCCATAGAGCTTGTCGCGCGGGCCGAGATCATGGTCGATGCGCGTGACGTATTCGTCGCCATCAAGTGGACGGCGCCGCGGCGTGGTGAAGATCAGCCCGCCGGCGTTGGCTTGCGGAATGAAGCGGTTCAGGAAGCGCTGCGCCGGTAAATTCAGCCGCGATGCCGGAATCTGGTTGCCGGCGAAGTTGCCTCCCAGCGGATCGCGAATCGGGCGGCTGATCTCGGAAAAGTCGCCCTGCCGCATCCGCGCCGACGGCACCTGACTGTTGACGACGTTCGGCGTGCCGCGCTCCAGCGTGCTCTGCCAGGCGAAGAAGAAGAACGTCCGGTTGGTCTTGATCGGCCCGCCCAGGTGCGCACCAAACTGGTGCCGCTTGAAGCCGGGCTTCACGCGCGCAAAGAACGGGCGCGCGTCCAACACATCGTTGCGCAGAAAGTGAAACGCTCCGCCGTGGAACTCGTTCGAGCCCGACTTTGTCACGGCATTGATCGAGGCGCCGCGGTTCCGCCCGAATTCGGCGCTATAGGAGTTCGACTGCACGCTGAACTCCTGAATCGCATCGGGGTTGGGAAACGGCAACGGCGCGTTGAAGTAGGCGTCCTGGTGCTGCGCGCCGTCCAGCGAGTAATTGTTGGAGGAACCGATGCCGCCATTCACGGAAAAGCCGGGTGTATTTGCCCCCTGATCCAGTGACCCGACGCTCACCGTTCCCGGCAGCAGGCTGATCAGTTGCAGCACGTTCCGCCCGTTCAACGGCAACTCTGAAATGCGCTGCCGGTCGACGGTTTCGCGAATCGCGCCCGAGGTGGTATCGACGGTGGTGGCAACGCCCTCGACGGTGACCTGTTCGGAGACCTGTCCAAGCTCCAACTCAATGTCGACGCCGATGTTCTGGTTCACCGAGAGGCTGATGTTGGTGCGGGTGAAGCGCTTGAATCCGGCAACTTCGGTCGAGAGCTCGTAGCGGCCCGCGGGTGTCAGCGGAAACGTGAAGTAGCCCGCATTGTTGGTCTGGGCTTCTCGCGCGAAGCCGGTGAGTTGACTGCGCAGCCGCACCGTCGCGCCGGCGATGGGCGCTTTGCTCGCGTCCACGACGTTGCCGCTGATGGAACCGGTATCGAGCTGGGCGTAGAGGGCGAGGGGAGAGAACAGGCCGAGAAAAGCGAGATATCGAGGCAACGAGTCTCCTTAATCGATAATCCTTATATCGCAAAACGCCTAGCTTCTCAAATAAAAATGCGGTTTCACTCTACTCTGTTGGCGGCACTCCCGGGACATCCAGAGGAACCGCCCCGCGACACGGGAGAGGCGCGGCGGGGCTGCCGATGGCTCGATCCCGAGGAGCTGGGCGCACTCGATCCGCCACAGTTGGCGATGTTTGAAGCCCGCTACCTGCTCGGATGCAGCGCCGAGGAGACGGCCGAGCTTTTCCACACCTCGAAGGCGACCGTTGACCGGAAAGTCCGCATCGCGCGGGCGTGGCTCTACCAGCGGCTTAGCGCGGCGTCCGAGGGAAGCGAGCGTCGCGGAGAAGACGGACCCGGAACGGCGTCGGCGCCGGAGTGAATCGAGTTTCTTGAAGATGGTGGACGGCATGGGATTCGAACCCACGACCCCCACGTTGCGAACGTGGTGCTCTCCCAACTGAGCTAGCCGCCCACTTTGGCTGGACTCTCTGTAGTCTAGCAAACTGAACGTTCGCTTTGGCGGCGCAGCGCGGCTTACCATGTCACTGATGCGTTTGTTCTTTTGTACTTTCTTTGCCCTGACTCTCCTTGCCCAGCGACAGCCCGCGGCGCAACTGCCGCAGATGTCGCCGAAGACGGTGTTTGAGCCTGCCAAGGCGGCGGCGGCGCAATCGCTGGCGGACTCGACGGCTGCCTCGCCGAAACATCTGCTCACGCTTGCCGAGCGGACCAACTATGCCGAGACGGCGCGATATGCCGAGTCGCTTGCCCTGGCGCGGCGCATGGAGAAGGCGTCGCCGTGGATCAAAGTGGTCACGTTCGGCAAAACGCCGCAGGGGCGGGATCTGTTTGCCGTGATCGCGTCCAAGGAAGGGTTGTTCAGCCCGGCGGCGGCGCGCGCCACGGGCAAGCCGGTGATCCTGCTGCAGAGCTGCATTCATCCGGGCGAGGTGGACGGCAAGGAGGCATCCGAGATGCTGCTGCGCGACGTGGCGATCACGAAGCGCTACGCCGCGTGGCTCGACAAGGTGATCCTGGTCAGCATCCCGATTTTCAATGTCGATGGGCATGAGAATTTCACGCCCTACACGCGGATCAATCAGGACGGGCCGAAGGCGATGGGTTTTCGGGCCACGGCGCAGCGGCTGAACCTGAATCGCGACTTCCTCAAGGCCGATGCGCCGGAAATGCGCGCGTGGCTGAAGTTCTTCTCCTCCTGGCTGCCGGACTTCTTCCTCGACAATCACGTCACCGACGGCGCCGACTTCCAGTACGACGTCACGATCGACGCGGTACAGAATCAGGAGATTTGGCCGTCGGTGGGCCGATGGGTGCGGGAGCGCTACCTGCCGTCGCTCGAAGACGCGATGGCCACCGACGGGCACGTCATGGGCTGGTACGGCTTCTTCTTCGATGGCGCGCCGCGGACGGGCGGCGGACCGGGAATGGCCGCGCTGTCGCTGCCGGCGGGCACGACGGGGTTTGCCAAATCGACGTACACGCCGCGTTTTTCGCACGGCTATGCGGCGGTGCAGAATCGCCCGGCGCTGCTGGTCGAAACGCATTCCCTCAAGAGTTTCAAGACGCGCACCTGGGCGCACTACAACATCATGAAGCGGTCGATCGAGGCGATTGTGCGCGACCCGAAGGCGCTGAAGGATGCCGTGCGGGAGGCCGATCAGGCGATGGCGCGGCTGGCGGGCACCTCCGAGACGCTGTACTTGGACGGCAAGCTCGATTTCTCGAAGTCGAAGCCGTACACCTTCCGGACGGTAAAGTCCTCGCGGCCGGCGAGTGAACTGGCGGGCGGGCCGGTGCCCGTCTATCAGGCCGGCACGGTGGACATCCCGACCAAGCTGTTTGATCAGGTGGAGACGACGGTGTCGGCCAGCGTTCCGGCGGGATACGTCATTCCGGCCGAGTGGACGGAGTTGATCGACCGCGTGCAGGCGCATGGGCTTCCGGTGGAGCGCGCGCCGCGCGAGGTGGAGGTGGAGGGCGAGAGCTGGACGTTTTCGAATGTCCGCTTTCCGCCGCAGCCGTTTGAGGGCCGGTTCAATGCCAGCTTTCAGTCGCACCGAGTCGCGGTGAAGCGGTCCTTACCGGCCGGGTCCGTCTGGGTGCCGGCGAATCACCGGGCGGCGCGCGTTGTACTGAACCTGTTGGAGCCGGACGCTCCGGATTCCCTGATCCGGTGGGGCTTCCTGCACGCGATTTTTGAGCAGAAGGAATACTTCAGCGACTACGTCATGGAGCCGATTGCGCGCGAGATGGCGAAGCGGCATCCGGAGCTGAAGGCGCAGTTTGACGAGCGTGTCGCCAAGGACGCGGCATTCGCCAAGAATGCGCGGGCGCGCCTGGCGTGGTGGTTTGAGCGGTCGCCGTACTATGAGCCGGACAAGGACGCGTATCCGGTGATCCGGGTGGCGAAGCGTCCCTGGTAAGGGTTCAAGCTTTCCGGCCGAACAACCCCAGCAGAGAGCCGAACGGGGAGGGCGCGGCGGACTTCGTTGCTTTCTCCGCCGGAGGCTCCGCGTTGCCGGAAGCGCCCGTGATCGCGGCGGCAAGGGTAGCGATGCCTTTTCCGAAGTCCGCGCCGGGACTGATCGGACGCGCCTCCAGCATCGCCTGCCGCAAGGCGTCGGTGTCGTTCGGGATGGCCGAGGCGACGGGGACGCCGACCGTCTCGGCCCAGCGGCGAGCCTCCTCCTCGGACTTCTTCGTGCACTGGTTCAGGACCAGGCGGATGCGGTCGTGCCGGGCGCCGCAGGCGGACAGATGCTGCAGTGCGCGCTCGGAGGACCAGCGCCCGGCGGGGTCCGGCGTGGTGACCAGGACAATGTCGTCGGCGGAAAGCAGCGCGCGAAGAGCCCAGGCGGAATAGGGCGAGGCGACGTCGGCGACGACGTAACCGTACTGTCCTCGCGCGAAGTTGAGGATCGGGACCGGATCCTCCAACTGGTACGACGCTTCGGTCAGGTCATCGGGGGCCAGAAGCAGGTCCACACCGCGGACCGTTTGGACGAGGCTGCGCCAGACGTCGTGGTCGAGCGTGGCGCCCCGGACGACGGCATCGAGAAACGTGTATTGCGCGCGGACTTTCAGCAGAAAGGCGACAGAGCCGGTGAGCGGGTCCAGATCGAGGAAAGCCATCGGCTTGGCGGCAAAGTGCTTCTTGTGGAACGCCAGGTTCATGCCGACGGAGGTGGCGCCGCAGCCGCCGCGCGCCGGGACGGTGACGATGAGTCGCGCGCCGGTGATGCCGGAAGCGAGGTGGGGACGGCTCTGCGCCAGACGGCGAAAGACGCTTTCGACATGCGCGGCGTCGAAGGGCGCCGCCAGGAAGTCGACCGCACCGCCGCGCAGGCAGCGCAGAATCAGATCCGGCGCCTCCCGCTCCAGCAGGGCCAGCACGGGCAGATCCGGGTTGATGCGCTCCACTTCCGCCACCAGAGCCAGCGCCTTCTCCGGCGCCGAACTGCAATCGAGCAGAATCAGCGACAACGGCTGCTGCGACAGCATCGGCGAGACCTGCGTCTGTTCCGGATAGGAGACCACCTGGAAGACCTGCGAGGAGGGCGCCTGCTGGACGAGGAGAAGCCGAATCTGCTCGACGAGGTCACGATTCGGGCCGAGCACGAGCAGCCGCCATTTGGCGGCCAAACTCCAACCATCGGCTCGAGATGCGCTCATGCGTAGCTGTTCCGCCTTGTCCGTTCATTGAATCCATCGGCGGAAGCGAAGGAAAACATGAGAGACATTTCCACTTCGCCACACCAATCTGGTGATGGCCGTTGAGTCCCTGTTCCCGGTTGCAGTCTGCGATACCCAGCCGCTCTTTGTTGCCGGAGTGCGCGCCGTGCTGGCAGCTCACACCGAGTTTGCGTTCGCCTTTGAGGCCTCTTCGTTGGAGGAGGCACGGGTGCGGACGTCGATGGTGCGCCCGCGCGTTCTGTTGTTGGACAAAGCCGTTGGGCTGCAGCTGTTGCCGGTGTGGATGGACGAATCGGCAGCGGCGACGGCGACGGTGGTCTGGGGAACGACGTTGACCGAGAGTGAAGCGCTGCGACTGCTGCAG
>CAYNDS010000262.1:0-5927 GCA_964395885.1 uncultured Solibacteraceae bacterium
CGTCACCGCCGTGCGGGACGTGACCAAGGACCGGGGCGCCGATGTCGCCATTGAAGCCGTCGGATCTCCGCAGACCTGGAAGGAAGCGGTCCAGATGGTGCGTCGGGGCGGCACGGTGAACTTCTTCGGAGGGTGCCCGTCGGACACGACGGTCCCGATTGACACCAGCCACCTGCACTACTCCGAAATCACGCTGAAGGCCAGCTTCCATCACACGCCGCAGCATATCCGCGAAGCCCTGGAAATGATCGGCGCCGGCGAGATCACCGCCCGGCAGTTCGTGAATCGCGAGGAGCCGCTTTCGAAGCTTCTCGACGTCTTCAAGCACCTGATGTCCCACAACGGGCACCTGAAGACTGCGATCATTCCCTAAGTGGTCACGCTGGAGCCGAAGGAGTTCCTCCGCGAAAGCGCGGTGATGAACCGCGCTTGGACGCTTGCGGACTCCCAAGCCTACACCCACTGGCTGGCGACGCACCACTACGAGAACTTTCACATCGTCAGCTTTCTGCTGCCAAAGCATCTGCATCAGGACTTCTACAACGTCTACGCCTTCTGCCGTTGGGCTGATGATCTCGGAGACGAAATCGGGGACCGCGAAGAGTCTCTCCGCCTGCTCCAGTGGTGGCGCGAGGAGACGCAGGCGATGTACGGAGGCCGCGCTACCCATCCCGTGTTTGTCGCGCTGGCCGGGACGGCGGAGCGCCGCAGCCTGCCGCCGGAGCCGTTTCTCGACCTGATTCACGCTTTCGAGCAGGATCAGCGCAAGACTCGCTATGCCGACTGGTCGGAGGTGCTGGAGTACTGCCGGTTCTCGGCCAATCCCGTCGGCCGGCTGGTGCTGCTGCTGTGCGGCTACCGGGACGCCGAGCGTTTCGCCATGAGCGATGCCACCTGCACCGGGCTGCAACTGGCCAACTTCTGGCAGGATGTGATCGTCGACTGGGGCAAGGATCGCGTCTATCTGCCGCAGGATCTGCTGGCGCGGCATGGTGTGGGCGAGGACGCGATCGCGGCGCGCCGCTTCAGTCCTGCGTTCGCGGCGGTCATGCGGGAGGCGGTCAGCTATGCCCGGGATTGTTTCCGGCGCGGACTGCCGCTGGCACAGACGTTGGATGCGCGGCTCTCGCTCGACATTGAGCTGTTCTCGCGCGGAGGGCTGGCGATTCTCGACAAGATTGAGCAGCAGGGCTTTGACGTGCTGCGGGGCCGCCCGAAGATTTCCAAGGCGGAGCGGGTCTCCCTTCTGGTCCGCGTCGCCACCCGGTGGGGCATTTCAAGACTAACTGGGGCATCCCGGTGGTAAGTCTCGCCGATTCCTACCAGCACTGCCTGCGTGTCGCCCGCAGCCGGGCGCGCAACTTTTACTACTCCTTCCGGCTGCTTTCGCCGGAGCGGCATCAGGCCATCTGCGCCATCTATGCCTTCATGCGGCACTGCGACGACCTGAGTGACGAACCCGGGGCGACGCGCGCCGCCCTGGAACACTGGCGCGCCGACCTGGTCCGCGCCCTTGCCGGAGACCTTCCGCCGAATCCCCTGTGGCCCGCCTTTCTCGATGCGGTCCGGCGCTACGAGATCCCAGAACATGTCTTCCACGACATGGTCGACGGCGTGGCCAGCGACATCGAACCGCGCCGGATGGAAACTTTCGACGAGTTGTATCGGTACTGCTACTGCGTCGCGTCCGTGGTGGGGATCAGTGTCATCCACGTGTTCGGATTCCATGACCGGAACGCCCCCGCCTTGGCAGAGCAATGCGGCATCGCGTTTCAGCTCACCAATATCCTGCGCGACGTGCGGGAGGATTGGGAGCGCGGGCGGGTCTATCTGCCGGCGGAGGACCTTGCTCGATTCGGTGTCCATAGGCCGGGGGACGGCGAAGCCTTTCGAGACCTGCTGCGGTTTGAAGGCGCTCGGGCGCGTTCCTATTTTCATGCGTCGAAGCCGCTGCTCGGCATGGTCGACCCGAAAAGCCGCGCCTCGCTGCGCGCGCTGATTCGCATCTACGAGACGCTGCTCGACCGGATTGAGCAGTCCGGCTACGACGTGTGGCACCGCCGCATCGCGCTTTCTCCGTGGGAGAAGAGCTGGATTACCCTCAGTTCCTTGCTGCCTTTCTCGCAAGCGAAATAGAGCGGAGCAGAGGTCACTCGCTTGTCCCCTAGAGTAGAAGGATGCCTCTTGCGCGCCTCCGCATGGATCTCGACTTTCTTCCGTCGCCTTCGGAGGAGCGCCCGGGAATTGTCATTCGCGATCCGTACGGCTATTCCGATGCCCAGTTACTGATTCCACAAGGCGCGGTGGGGATGCTGCGGCTGTTCGATGGCGAGACGTCGGAACTGGACGCACGGCACCTTCTGGTGCAGGCCACCAAGGACGTCACCGCCGGTGACTTTCTCGATCAATTGCATGCGGCGCTGGATCAGGCCGGCTTCCTTGAAAATGAGACGCACGCACGGATGAAGGAAGTGAAGCACGAGAGCTTTCGCCAGGCGCACTACCGTCTGGCGTCGCATGCCGGACCGGGTGGCTACCCGCCGGACTCCGGGCAACTGCGTGAAACCTTCGACGGCTACTTTCGCGGTGCGCAGTCCTGGGCCAGCGACAATACGCGCGGAATCGCCGCTCCGCATGTCAGCCCGTTTGGCGGCTGGGAGTGCTATGCGGAGGCTTATCAGGCAATCCCGAGAAGCGCCGCGGACAAGACATTCGTCGTGCTCGGCACATCGCACTATGGCGCGCCGAATCAGTTTGGCCTCACGCGCAAGCCCTTCCTGACTCCGTATGGCGAAACCACGCCGGCCGGGGGACTGATCGATGAACTGGAGCGGCGCGGAGGACCCGGCGTCGTGATGGAAGATTACTGCCACGCGGCCGAGCATTCGATCGAGTTTCAAGTGGTTTTTCTGCAGCATCTGTTCGGGCCGCACGTGAAGGTGCTGCCGATTCTCTGTGGTCCGTTTCTCGAGGGAGTCCTCGAAGGGAAAGCACCGGAGGAGAATGAGCACGTCCGCCGCTTCTTCGACGCGCTGGGCGAGATCGAAGCACGGGAAGCCAGCCAACTGTTCTGGGTGTTGGGGATCGACATGGCTCACATGGGCCGCCGGTACGGAGATGACCTTTCCGCACAGGCGCATTTGGGGGACATGATGGCGATCGGCGGTGAAGACCAGTCCCGGATCATGAGCCTGAAGAACGGAAACGCGGCGGAGTTTTGGGCCAAGGTCAGCCTGAATCAGGACCCGTTGAAATGGTGCGGCTCCTCGCCGGCCTACACGTTCCTGAAGGCTGCGCCCAATCTGGTGGGCAACCTCATGCGCTATGACCAGTGGAATATCGATGAAGAGAGCGTCGTGAGTTTCGCCGCGATGCGCTTTGAGGAGGCGCGTTAGGAAAACTGCGGAGGGTAGCGAAGTCGGCCCGCCGAGTTTCTTGAGGTCGCGAGCAATCCCGCCCGACTGCCTGCGATGACCGAGAAACCCTGCGGGCCAACCCAGAAGGACAACCACGAGTCCAGAGCCCCCTCCGCTAGCTCCAGGCCGTTACCTTCATCCCGGTAAGCGAAGGGGCAGCCGAAAACACATCACAGCCCGAAAACTTTTTTTTAAGGCTTTGGTTTCAGGGGGTTCCGGGCCTTACGCCGCGCTGGAGCCGGCTGCGGCAGCCAGCTGCGAATACAGGAAATCGCGCGCCAACTCCCAATCCCTCTGTACCGTAGCCAGCGAGATGCCCATCAGCGCCGCAGCTTCCTTCTGCGTCAAGCCTCCGAAAAAGCAAAGCTCGACCACTCGGCAGGCACGCGGATGGGACCGCTCCAGCGCTTCGAGCGAGTCATCGAGGGCTTCCAGTTCGGGGTCGCGGAGCAGGGAAACATCGCCCGCCTCTTCCAGAGAGATCCGAGTGGAGTTGCCGCCGCGGATTTGGGCATTCCGCTTTCGGGCATGGTCCACCAGCACCCGGCGCATCTGCCGGGCGGCGGTGGCGAAGAAATGCTCGCGGTCCTCGAAGACCATCGTTTCGGCGCTGGCGCCGAACAGATCGACATAGACCTCGTTGACGAGTGCGGTTGCCTGCAGCGTGTGCCCTTGGCGCTCCTGCTTCATGTAGTACTCGGCAAGCCGCCGGAGTTCTTTGTACACGAGCGCCATGAGTTGATCGGCGGCGTCCTTGCGGCCGCTTTTCAGCTCGTCGAGCAGGGTCGTGAAGACGTGCGATTGACCCTCGGCCATACGCCACGAGAATAGCATGCGAAATCGTTTAGCATGATTCACAGGTCCAACGTATTGACAAGCACCATGCTCGAGGCTGGATTGGCGGTTCCTCAACTGCAGGTTTTGGTGGTGGACGGCCAGCCAGACCTGCTGGCGGCGCTGCCCAATTCCGTGCCGGGATGGAATCTCCGGATCGCAACGGCGCAGGGCGTGGAAGCCGCGCTGGAACAACTGCGCCAAGGCTCGTTTGAGCTGATCGTTGCCGACATCGATCACCCCGATGCGGGCGACGTCGCCTTGGCGAAAGCCTTACGGCACGCCGCGGCAGGTGCCCGTCTGTTGATCGTCGGTTCGGGAAGGGATCTGAACGTCACGCTGGATCTGCTGCGGCAGGGAATCTTTCTGCTGCTTCTGCGGCCTTTACTGTCGCAGCGGCTTGCCGACGCGCTGGAGCACGCCGCATCGGCGAAGAACTGGCAGCAGGACATTGAGATCCTCAGCGCCACCCCACAATGGGTCCAACTGCGCGTGCGCTGCCGGTTTGAGGCGGCAGACCGTGCCGTGCAACTGCTGCGCGAGATTCCGGGCGCACTGACGCCGGAGCAGAACGAAGAACTCGCCACCGGGCTTCGCGAGATCCTCATGAATGCGATCGAACATGGTGCGCAGTTGGACGAACGCAAGGTGCTGGATGTGATTTCGGTGGTCACGCAGCGCGCTGTCTGCTGTTATGTGCGGGACCCCGGCCCGGGCTTCTCGTTTGTCGGCCTCACGCATGCGGCCATCGCGAACGAAGAAGGAAAGCTGGACCATGCCGGCGTGCGGCAGCAGAAGGGCATCCGGCCAGGCGGCTTCGGCATCCTGATGGCGAAGAATCTGGTGGATGAATTGATCTATTCCGAACGGGGAAACGAAGTTCTGCTCGTCAAAAACCGCACGTAATACCTGTTAATTCTCCTCGGATCCTGCAACGCTGCGGGGGCTTTGGGCACAACTCCAATGTTGGCAGAACGAGGGTGAAGCAAACCGATCCGTACTGCCAACTCCCTTCTAAATTCCCAAGGAGTTGAGCCATGTCTCAAGATCAGTTTGAGTCGCCCGGGCAGACGTCACCGGGCCAAGAGTTGCGCGCCACGGAGGGCTTTGAGTCGCCGGAGAGCGTGGGCTATGCCGAAGCCGAATCGGCGGAGATCGAAGCGTTCGTCACCGCGGCGGGCCCGCGCGTGTTGGAGGCGAAAGCCGCCTTCGAAGCGATGCTGTCGGGCCGGACAGGCGAAGGCGTCACGCAGGCATTTGCCACTCGCGGCGAGACCGGCAACGTGATCGGCGTCGGCATCGGACTTGCCGATGCGGCTGACGGTGTCGCGGACGGTCTGCCGGGTGAGGCGGTGTTGGAGGTCTACACGGTGGAGCGTGCCTCCTCGGACGAGGTGCGCTCGGCCGTTTCCGCCGCGCTGGGCGTTTCCGCGGCGGCGGCCGGTGAGATTCCGGTGCGCGCGGTGCACACCGGCATCGTGGATGCGTATCCGCATCGCATGCGGCTGCGGCCTGCGCCGGGTGGGATCAGCTGTGGCAACGTCGCGATCACGGCCGGGACGCTGGGCTGTCTGGCACGTGGCCGCAGCGCACCCTGGAATAACCGCGTCCTGATCCTCAGCAATAACCATGTCCTGGCGGATACCAACCGGGCGCCGATCAACAGCGCGATCATTC
>CAYNDS010000263.1:0-5920 GCA_964395885.1 uncultured Solibacteraceae bacterium
GAGGCAGTGAGCGCCTTCCGCGCCGATGTCGTCGTCATCACCACGGCTCCGACGTATCTGTTCTGGCGGTGCGCACAGCCGGAGCTTCGCGCAGCCATCGAGATGACCGAGGCGGTGCGTGGTTCTGGGGCCAGGATCGTGGCAGTGGGCCCGCACGGGTCAGCCTCGCCCGACGCCGTGCTGCGGAAGCTGCATTGTGACGCGGTGGTAGTGGGTGAGTGCGAGGAGACCGTCTCCTTACTGGACCAGAACTGGGCAGAGCTGGAGCATCTTGCGTTGCCCGGCGGCAATCGAGCCGTTCCGAAGGCTTCCGTGAACCTGGCGGCGCTGCCAAGTCTCCGCTGGCCGGACCACTCCATCGCGCGGCACGCGCATCATCACCATCGTTTTGATTCCGTGCCCGCGGGCCCTGGCGCGGAGGTGGAAGTATCGCGAGGGTGCCCGTATCGCTGTACGTTCTGCGCCAAGCTCGACTTTCGGGATCAGTACCGGCGCCGTCCGCTGGAGCCGGTGCTGGCCGAGATCGATTGCCTGATGCAGCAGGGCGTCCGGTACTTCTACTTCATTGATGAACTGTTTTTGCCTTGGGTGGAGTTGCTGGAGGCACTCGCTTCGCGCGCCATACAGTTTGGCATCCAGACACGGATCGATCTTTGGAGCGAACGGCTTTTGGACCTGCTGGGACGAGCCGGCTGCGTGTCCATCGAAGCGGGCGTGGACAGCGTGACGGAGCAAGGGCGGGCAAGCCTGGAGAAAGGCTGCCGGGCGACGACGGAGGATCTGGCGGCAAGGCTTCTGTACGCGAAGCGCCGCGTCCCGTTTGTGCAGGCGAATCTCTTAGCCACTGCCTTCGATTCCGCGGAAGAGCTCACACGGTTCCGCACCACGATTCGAGAAGGCGGCGTTTGGGCAAACGATCCGGTGCCGCTGTTTCCGTATCCCGGCTCTCCGGAGTACCGCCGCCGCTGGGGCGCACCCGACGATTCCGCATGGGAGCGGGCGCACAACGCCTACCTGACAGAGAACGCGGTATTGAGCGATCTGCAAAGCCGCACTACGATGTCACTCGTTCAACTTGAGGCAGTCCGTGACTGATCTCGCGGTCTTGCTCACCGTGGATTTCGCCGGTGGTGTTTCCCGGTATGTCTACGAACTGTGCCGCGCGCTGCCGGACGTCCGTTTCACCTTGGCCAGCATGGGTCCTCACCCGACGCCACAGGAGAGGGAACGCTTCGGACGGCTTGCGAACGTGCAACTCAACGAGAGCGACTTTCCGCTGGAGTGGCAGGGCTCCGAATGGTGGCGGCTGGACGAAGCGGGCAATTGGCTGCTCAGGCTGGCGGACGCTTCTGGCGTGCAGTTGATCCACCTGAACGGGTACGTTCACGCCTGCCTGCCATTCCATCGTCCGGTGCTGGTGGTGGCACACTCCTGCGTGTCGACGTGGTGGCAGGCGGTGCATCGGACGCCGCCCCCTTCGGAGTGGAGTGAGTACAGGCGTCGCGTCCAAGACGGATTGCAGGCGGCTGACCTGGTGGCGGCGCCGACCACATCCATGCGCAGCGCGCTCCTTCGAAGCTATGACGGGGTTGGCGAATGCATCGTCCTGCCGAACGGCGTCGCGGATATTGCGCGCCGGATAGGGAAGAACCCACACATTCTCTGCGCGGGCCGCGTGTGGGACGAAGCCAAGAACATACGGCAAGTGGTCCGTTGCGCCCCGCGCTTGCGATGGCCGGTTCGCGTAGCGGGACCGGGTGCGATTGAAGGCGTCCAACACCTTGGCGCTTTGTCATGGGCGGACATGGCGCAAGAGTACGACCAGGCAGCGATCTATCTTCATCCGGCGCGGTATGAGCCGTTTGGGCTGGCGGTCCTGGAAGCGGCGCAAGCCCGATGCGCGTTGGTGCTGGGCGATATTCCCAGCCTGCGGGAGAACTGGGATGGCGCCGCCCTGTTTGTTGACCCCGACGATGACGAAGCGCTGGTGAACGCCGTCAATAGCCTGATTGCAGAGCCGCACGTTCGGGTGGCGCTCGGTAGCGCCGCTCGCTTGCGGGCTGAAGGATTCTCGGCATCCTCAATGGCGCGGTCCTATCGCCGCACCTACCACCGTCTGCTTGCGGACAGGAGGTCGCTGGCGTGCGCGTCGTGATCTATTCGCAGTCCCTGGCCTCGGACTGGAACCATGGAAACGCCCATTTTCTCCGCGGGATTGCGCGCGAGTTTATTCGCCGGGGCTGGCATGTCGATGTTTTTGAGCCCGAGAACAACTGGAGCATCGAACACCTTCGTCGAGAACAAGGGGCCGCGGCGGCGGAGGCGTATCGCGTTGCGTACCCCGAACTGATCGGACGCACCTACTCCACGCAGGAAGACGCACTGGCAGATCTGGCTGGCGCTGATCTCGTTCTGGTTCACGAATGGAATGAGCCCTCGCTGGTCGCCGCGATTGGGGAACACCATCGCCGCAACGATCATTACCGGCTCTTCTTCCATGACACGCATCACCGGGCGGTGACCAGCAGCAGCGAAATTGCCGCGCTGGACCTATCCGGCTACGACGGTGTGCTCGCCTTTGGGGACAGCCTCCGCCAGTGTTACCGGAAACTCCATCCTCCGGTGCGTTGCTGGACATGGCACGAAGCGGCTGACACCACCGTCTTTCATGCCGCCGGAGACGAGCGTCGCGACGGTTTCGTGTGGATCGGGAATTGGGGCGATGGAGAACGCTCCGACACGCTTCAGGAGTTCCTGTTTCAGCCGCTTGCCACGCTGCGGGTGAGGGCGGAAGTGTACGGCGTCCGATACCCGCCTGCCGCCATACAGTGGCTGTCCACGGCCGGCATTCACTACCGTGGCTGGACATCGAACCATCGCGCGGCGGAACTTTTGCGCACGGCTCTCGCCACTGCTCATGTGCCCCGCGGACCCTACGTGGCGGCGCTGCCGGGCATACCCACCATTCGCGTGTTTGAGGCGTTGGCCAGCGGCACACCGCTGCTATCCGCCCCGTGGCAGGATTGCGAGAACCTGTTCCGCGCCGGCAAGGACTTCCTGCTGGCACGCAGTGGAACTGAAATGCAGGCCCTGCTGCAGCGCGTGCTGCAGTCGCGAGACCTGCAGGCGGAACTGGCCGGGCACGGACTGGAAACGATTCGCAGCCGGCACACCTGCGCGCATCGCGTCACAGAGTTATTCGAGATCGCTCACTCCCTATGACTTCGCTACGCCTTCACTTCTTCGGATCCAGCCTGCTCTCTTCCTTATGGAACGGCGCCGCCACTTACTACCGGGGAATTCTCCGCTGCCTGTCGGACCGCGGCGTCGCGATCACATTTTGGGAACCTCGCGCGTTTGGACGGCAGGACCACTGCGATCTTTCGGCTTGCTCCTGGTGTGACATCCGGGTCTACCAACCGGAAGAAGACAGTGTCTATCGCTGCCTGGAGAGCGCGCTGGAAGCCGATCTGATCATCAAGGCGAGTGGTGTTGGCGTATTCGATGAACTGCTGGAAGCTGAGATTTCACGCATGGGGAGCTATCGCCGGCAGGTGGCCTTCTGGGATGTAGACGCACCGGCCACGCTGGAGCGCATGCTTGCCGACCCGCAAGACCCGCTTCGCTTGACTCTGCCGCGATGGGATCACGTGTTCACCTATGGCGGCGGCGAGCCGGTTATCCGGGACTATGAGCGTCTGGGAGCCCGTTCCTGTGTTCCCATCTACAACGCCCTGGACCCGACGACGCACTTTCGTGTTTCTCCGTCTCCGTCTCTACAGTGCGATCTCTGCTTCCTGGGCAATCGGCTTCCGGATCGGGAACGGCGGGTGCATGACTTCTTCTTTCGCACGGCGACTGCCGCCCCTCACCGCTCGCTGCTGTTGGGCGGAAGCGGTTGGGAACCCGGCGCGGTCCCACCGAACGTCCGCCTGCTGGGACATGTCGGAACCGCACTGCACAACGCTCTGAACTCATCCGCTTGGGCGGTGTTGAACATCAGCCGTGACAGCATGGCGCGGTATGGCTTTTCCCCCGCGACCCGAGTCTTTGAGTGTGCCGGCGCCGCCGCGTGCCTGATCACGGACGCTTGGGAGGGAATCGAACTCTTCTTCGATCCGGGCCAGGAAATTCTGGTCGCGCACGATAGCCAGGAAGTAGCGGACCACCTTGGATCGCTCACGCCGGAGCGTCGAAGCCGTATCGGCGTCAAGGCTCTCCGCAGGGCTCTCGCCGAGCACACCTACGACCATCGCGCGGAACAGTGGCAGCGGGCAACCGACTTCACCCGGATTGGAGTGAGTGCATGAAGATCGTGATGCTTGGGTTGTCCATCACTTCGTCCTGGGGAAACGGACATGCCACGACGTATCGCAGCTTGATCCGGGGCCTTTCGCACCGCGGACACCAGGTCATCTTCCTGGAGCGGGATGTTCCCTGGTACGCGAGCAACCGAGACTGTGAACGCCCGCCCTACTGCCAGGTGGGCCTCTACAAGAACCTCACGGATCTGCGCCAGAACTGGGCCCACACGGTGCAGTCCGCCGATGCCGTCATTGTCGGTTCCTATACGCCGGAGGGCCAGGCGTGCGGCGACTTCGTGCTGCGGACGGCGCAGGGCATCCGCGCCTTTTACGACATTGATACGCCGGTAACACTGGCGCAACTCAAGGCCGGGTCCTGCGAGTATCTCGCGCCGGAGCAGATCCGCCGCTACGACCTTTATCTGTCCTTCACCGGCGGACCGCTGCTTCAGGAGCTTTCCGACCGCTACGGCGCAGCGCCGAAACCGTTCTACTGCTCCGTCGACGAATCGCTGTATTACCCGGAGCGGCGCTCTGCGGAGTTTCTGGATCTTGGCTACCTGGGGACCTACAGCAGCGACCGTCAGCACAAGCTCGACACCCTGCTGCTCGAAACGGCGCGCCGTTGGCCTGCGGGTCGATTTGCTGTCTTTGGACCGCTGTATCCCGCCGATCTCCACTGGCCTTCCAATGTGTCGCGGCGCGATCACTGCTCGCCGGTGGAACATCGCGGATTCTACTGTGCCCAACGCTTTACGCTCAACGTCACTCGCGCCGATATGACGCAGACCGGCTACTCGCCCAGCGTGCGGTTGTTTGAAGCCGCCGCCTGTGGAACGCCGATCATCTCGGACTGGTGGCCCGGACTCGACCAGTTTTTCGAACCAGGACGCGAAATCTACGTCGCGCAGTCGACGCGTGATGTCTTGAGCATCCTGCGGTATGCCTCCGATGCGGAACGCCGCACGGTGGGAGAACGTGCTCGCGCGCGGGTGTTGCAGCACCACACTGGAGAACGGCGCGCGGGTGAGTTGGAAGCGGCGCTCGGCTGTCTCGTTACGACTTAGTGGCCGCGGGCTCGCTCTCGGCGGAAACCGTGTTTTCGGCGGCACGCTGGATGACCTGCGCGATGGGTTCCGCTTTTTGCGCGGCCAGTTGCCGGTGCAAGCCGAGATAGAAATCCGATTGCTTGTAGAGTTCCAGCAGAAACTGCAGCATCACCCGCAAGACAGCCATCGTGGGCAAGGCCAGAAGCACGCCCAGCAGTCCGAACAGCTTGCCCCCCACCAGCAGTCCCAGGAGAACGACGCCAGGATGCAGGTCCAAGCTGCCGCCCAGCCACTTCGGCGTCAGGTAGTAGCCTTCCAGCAACTGCACCACGACAAAGACTCCCAGCACTCCGGCGGACCGGCCCAATCCGCCGCCGTCAATCAGCGTCATCCCGACCGCGAGCGCCAATCCCAGCCCCGTTCCGAGATACGGCACCAGATTCAGAAAGCCGGAAATGAAGCCAATCGCGATCCCCGCGGGAACGCGAAGCACCAGAAATCCGAGCGAGTACAGAACGCCCATCACCGTCGCAATCGCCATCTGCCCCCGAACATACGTCTGCGAGA
>CAYNDS010000264.1:0-5890 GCA_964395885.1 uncultured Solibacteraceae bacterium
TCCCGTTGAACAGGTACATGACATGGCCCTGCTTGTCCGCGTAGGTGATATTGAAGGTCGGCACCTCCAGCCGTTTCACCTGCGCCTGGTACTCGGAAAAGCTCTTGGCGATCGCCATTTTCCAGTACTGTTCGATGCCGAACGGCCGATCCAGGCTCGCCGTTCGCTGGGCCAGAATCAAGCCATCCCGCTCCCAAACCACCGGTCCATGGACTGTGGACTTCACCCGCAGCCTTTCCGGGGCACGGTCCTTCACGGCGATCGTCTTTTCCACAACCTCAAACGCGCGCTTCTCTCCGTCGAAGCGATAGCCGTCGCCATCGGGCGTGATGCGGTACAGGTCGCTCGCGTCAATCGAATTCACCGTTTGGGTGAAGGCGAGGTGATCCGTGAACACGAAGCGCAGCACCGGGAAGCCGACTTGGCTGGCTCCATACAAATTCATACCCGGCGCATTGAGATGAATCTCGTAGTAGGTGTACCAATCGCTCCAAGGCAGATGGGGATTCATGAGGATCATCGGCCTGCCGCTCTCGGATTTGGAAGGCGCGATCGCCCAGGCATTGGACCCGATTCCCCCAAGGCCGGGCGGGCGCCCCGTTGCTGCAGCCTCCACACGCGCCATCGAGGACACGTAGCTGAAGTGCACGATGCGGTGGAAGTGAATGACGGGGTCCGCGCCGGTAATCGGCAAAGCCTTGCGCCGCTCCGGGTCCAGTTTGTCGGCATGACGCGTTGCATACTCGTTCATGCCCGCGGCGAAAGCATCGAGATAGCGGCGGAACTCCGGCGTCTGCTGCCGGTACCAGGCCAGGCCGCGCTCGGGAACGCCGTTGACGTGGACCCATCGGTCCAGCGCCAGGTTCTTCTCCCCCCAATACTCCGCCGCGCGTCCGCGCGATTCGCCGTACAGCTTCAGGATCAGGTCCCCGTGGCTCTGCATCTGCGCATAGCCGTAGCCGAAGAACAGTCCCTCCGCGTTCCGGGCGTAGACGTGGGCCACGCCAAAGCGATCCCAAAGGATCTCCACGCCCCGCTTTGGCGCCGCCAAAGCAGCCGTCGTCCCGATTGTCAGCAACAGAAGAGCCGCACGCATAATCTGATTAGTATGTGGCAAGCGCTCGCTCTCTGCGCTGTTCTGCAGCCGGACCTTCTGCAACAGCATGAGGGTAAGCAACGGGTCCTGCTTGTGTTTGCCCCGTCGGCGTGTCACACCTCCGTCGTCGAGCAGAAGCGGGAGATCGATCGGGACAGCCAAGGATTTGCCGAACGCGACCTGATTCTGCAGGTGACAGATGATCCCGCCTTGCGTCGCCGCTTCGGTGTGAACGCCACGGAGTTTGCCGTCGTCCTGATCGGCAAGGACGGCACTCGCAAGCTGCGTCGCGAGCAGCCCGTGACCCTGCGCGAGTTGTTCGCGCTCATTGACGAAATGCCGATGCGGCGCCGCGAAATGCAGGAACGGCCAAAGCGCTAGACAGACCTCTCAGCGAGGCTCGTGGCAGGTGTTGCAGTCATTCGGCGCCTTCTTTGCCTGGTGACAGTTCATGCATGCGCCCATCGAGATGTCCCCCTCCTTGGCCAGAACGTCACGAGTGGCAACCGGTCCGTGACAGTTCTCGCACGTCGCGCCCGCCTCCGTATGCACGCGGTGGGAAAAGAACACATAGCTCGGCGTCTGATACACACGCTTCCACTTAACTTCGCGCTTGTCGGCCGAGGCTTTCGCCAGTTCCTGAATGTGTGGCGAATCCGTCTTGATCGCACGATGGCAGTTCATGCAGGTGGCCACCTTGGGCAGCCCCATGGAGTCGCCCGGGTCGGCATTGACATGACAGTTCTTGCAGGCAAGGCCGGCCGCGATGTGAGCCCGATGGGAGTAAGGGATCGGCTGCGGCACAGGATCGGCCGCCACCATCGCCACCAGAACCAGCAGGCTAAAGCTCGCCACGCTTCATCTTCTCCGCCAGATGCTCCGCCGACCGCAAGCTGAGGGCGAGGATGGTCAGCGTCGGGTTTTGCGCGCCGCCGCTGACGAAGCTGGACCCATCGGTCACAAACAGGTTGGGAATCTCGTGGCTCTGATTCCACTGGTTCAGCATCGACTTCTTCGGATCGTCGCCCATGCGGCACGTTCCAAGTTCGTGAATACTCTCGCCCGGCGGGACCATCTGCGCGTGCGCTTCCAGGATCTCGAAGCCCGCAGCGCGGCAGAGCTCGCTGGCCACTTCCATCGAATCCTTCGCCATCCGGTGCTCATTGTCCGTGTAGCGATGCTCAATGTGAAGCGACGGAATGCCCATCGAGTCCTTCATCGTGGGATGGATCCGGACATGGTTCTCATACCGCGGCAGAACCTCGCCCATCGTGGTGAGCGAGAAGCTGGCATTCTGCAGATCGGCAAGCTCCTTCAGCAGGGGCTCCCCGATCAGCGGGAGATACTTCGGAGCGGGCGCGCCTCCGGAACCGAAATCGTACGTATAGCCACGCAGAAAACCCTGCTCCCGCTGGTCACGCTTCAAATTGCGGAACCGTACGATATAGCCCGCGCCCCCGGTGACGCCGCGGGACGACCGCGAAGCCCGTGCTTCCGGCACGATCGCCTGCACCACGTTTTTGACGTAGATCTGATCGAACAGGTACCGCCCGAGTGTTCCACTGGAGTTCCCAAGTCCGTTCGGCCACCGGGACGACTTCGAATTCAACAGCAGGCGCGTTGACTCCAGGGTGCCTGCCCCCAGAAAGACCGCCTGCGCTCCGATGAAGTAGTCGCGCCGCGTCCGCCGATCCAGGAAGTGCACGCCATTGACCTTGCC
Source organism: uncultured Solibacteraceae bacterium (assembly GCA_964395885.1). Lineage (GTDB taxonomy): Bacteria > Acidobacteriota > Terriglobia > Bryobacterales > Bryobacteraceae > JAPKYZ01. The sequence continues at coordinate 2,817 of CAYNDS010000264.1, forward strand.
GGTCTTGCTGTCAAAGCTGACCTCGCGCGCAATCGCGTTCGGAACGACGGAGAGCTTTCCGGTTTCGATGGCCGGCGGCAGCAACAGGTTCAAGCTGGAAGCGAGTGTCCCGGTCGCGCGCCGCGGCTTGGTGATTGGAATGCGACGTTTCGAAGCCTCTTCGATAAAGCGCCGGTTCGCCGGAGAGTCGGGCGATTCATCGGGGATCAGCTTGCCATCCGGCAACTGCGGAAGCCCCTCGTTCCGGCCCTGCACCTTGAACATCGGTTCCACCCGGTCGTAGAACGGGGCGAGATCGGCCAGCGAAATCGGCCAGTTCTCGCCGAAGCCGTCATGGTCCTTACACTTGAACTCCAGATCGCTCAATCGCCACGATGCACGGCCCCATCGTGTGGTGCGCCCGCCCACCATTCGGATACGGACCCAGTAATAGGGATCGTTCACCGGATAGCTGTAAGGATTCTGCTTCTCGTCGAGCCAAAGATTCTCGTCGAACTCAGAAGCCTGTGTCACATGGGGGAATCGGCCCGGCGTGCCAAAGCCCCGAAAGGGAAGATCGTAGACCGGGCGGAGTTCCCGCTGCTTCTCAAGGTCCAGCATCGGACCAGCCTCCAGAATGCAGCACTCGATGCCGAGACGGGTCAGAGCCCACGCCACCATTCCGCCTGCCGCGCCAGATCCGACAATCACAACCGGAAACGTTTTCGGCATCGCCTTACTCCACCGGCTTCCAGTAGTAGTTCTGTCCCGCGCCGCGGCGTTGGGACGCCCACTCGCGAGAGTTGAACGTCGCGCGCAGAACATCGTCCTTCAATCGCCGGGCGAAACGCGCCTCCAGGCTTGCCGGCTCAGCGTACGTCCAAGGCTGCTTCAGGCTGTCTAAATTCTGCAGCTTCGCCAAGCCCTCGCGATACAGCCGCTGGTCCTTCACAGGAGAACGCGAAACCAGAAAATCTAGAAATGCCACCACGCCGGATTCGACGGCGCCGGGCTTGCCTGCCACCGCCGGAACAATCTCGGCCGCGAACCGCTCGATCTTTTCCGCCTCCTGCGCCGAAAAGAACAGCCGTTTCGGCTGTCCCACGGCCTCTGGAAGGCTCATTACCAGAGAAGAAATGTCCTGCGCCGGCGCAACAGGCGCGGCCGCAAGAGCCTGCAAAAGCTTCCGTCGTCTCACCACCTCCTTGATACTATGACGGCGGGCAATCGGCGAAGCAATTGCCTGGAGCAAGACACCATGGCTGATTTCTTTCAACCGGGCGTGATCACCACTCTGCACCGTCTCACCCAGGGCGGGCTCGACCGACTGGAACGCGAACTTGGCTCCTTCCACCAGACCGGACGTGTGGGTCTGGTCCTGCCCGCGCTGATCCGCGAGTTCGAACACCCGGCCATGGATCGCATCATCGAGGAGTTGCGGGAAGCTCGTTGGCTTCGGCGCATGGTGGTGGCCATCGGACAGGCGACGCGGGAGCAGTACGAAGCCGCCCGCGCGCGCTTCGACTATTTCCCCTACCCGGTGACCGCGCTCTGGATGGAGCATGAGGCCGTCGAAAGCCTCTTCGCCGAGTTCGAGCAGAGCGACCTCTGCGTCGGCGGTCCGGGCAAGGGACGGACCTGCTGGCTGAGTTTCGGCTGTCTTTTCGCCGAGGGCGACGTGGACGTGGTCGCGTTGCACGACGCCGACATCCGCGATTACTCCCGGGAAATGCTGGCGCGATTGGCGTTCCCGGTGGCCCACCCCAACTTGGCCTACGATTTCGCGAAGGGCTACTACGCCCGCATCAGCAACACGCTGAACGGACGGGTCACAAGACTGTTCTTCACACCACTGATTCGCGCGATTCAAGGCATGACACCCGAAATTCCGTATCTTCGCTTTCTCGATAGCTTCCGGTATGCGCTGGCGGGCGAGTTCGCGCTGCGGGCGGATCTCGCACAGCAGATTCGCATCCCCTCGGACTGGGGACTCGAAGTGGGCGTTCTGGCGGAGGTCTATCGCAACACCGCGCTGACCCGCATTTGCCAGGTGGACATCGCCGACAACTACGACCACAAGCACCAGGATTTAGGTACCGAAAGCTCAGCGGGTCTGCGGAGAATGGCCCGCGACATCGCAGCGAGTTTGTTCCGCACAATTGCTCAGGAAGGCTTCGTGCTGACCACTGACCATTTCCGCAGCCTGCTGATCTTCTACATTCGCTTTGCTCAGGACACGATTCAGCGCTACTACGCCGACGCGGTGATCAATGGCCTGCAGTTGGACCGCCACGCCGAGGATACGGCCGTCACCGTCTTTGCCGAAAGTCTCCGCGACGCCACCCTCAGCTACAAGGAGAATCCCCTGGGCGGACCGCAGATCCCCAACTGGCATCGCGTCGTCGCGGCGCTTCCGGACATCTACCCGCGCCTGCGCGCCATCACTGCGGAGATGAAGCTGCCAGTGCGCCGCTCAGCCATCGCGACACCGCCCTCGCCCAGCCCTGAGGTCCGGGTTCCGGCGTAATGGCGGCGTGGGGAAGCTGCCGGTGCATGTCGGCGGCTCGCGGCGAGGCCACGATCACAGCCTCATCCATCAAGCGCAAGAACTCCACATCGTTCGGAGCATCGCCCAGCCCGAGACTGCGGCGATAGATTCCGCGCGAGAGAATGCGCTGCACCGCCTCCGCTTTGCCGCCCCGTTCAAACACGTGATAAAACCTGCCGCCGCGAGTCCATCGCAGACCTTGCTGCTCGAGTGCCGACAGAAGCCGCGCCGCGCCGCTCTCATCCAGAATCAGAAACGGCTCGGAGTGCTCCCGCTGCGCAGCCAGTTCCGCTACGGCAAGCGGCAGTCCGGTCAGGGTGGCCAGCTGCCGCGTCGTCATCTCGGTGAATGCCTGCACCGGGACTGCGGTGTGCTCCGATGCGTTCTTCAAGCAACGGTACAGTTCCGCGCGCGGCAGCCCGTAGGCGCCGTTCTCCACAACGTCCTCACCATCCACCTGCAGGCGCTCCCGCATGGGAGCGAGTTCGGCGCGGGTCTGGCTGGTCACCAGCACAAGCGTAATGCCCTATTCCTGAATCGCCGGAAG
>CAYNDS010000265.1:0-5887 GCA_964395885.1 uncultured Solibacteraceae bacterium
GCGTACAACTTGTCCGCACAGGATGTGGAGCGAGCGATCCGGAGTGAGAACATCGAGGCGCCGGGCGGGCGCATTGTGCGCGGACCGACGGAATTGGGCGTGCGCACCATGGGTCGCGTGGAACTGGTTCCGGAGTTCAGCCGAATCATCGTGAAGAACGTCGGCGGAGCGCCGATTCGAATTCAGGATGTCGGCAACGCCGAGGACGGGATGCAGGAGCGGCGCAGTTTCGCCTACTACAAGGGGCAGCCCGCCGTGATTTTGGACGTCACGCGGCAGGTGGGCACCAACACCGTGAAGGTGGTGGACACGATCACCGAACGCTTGAAAACACTGAACGCGACGCTTCCCGCCGGCGTGCAGGTGAACGTGATCACGGAGAAGGCCACCTACATCAAGAACTCCGTTGAGGCATTGGAAGAACACCTCGTCCTGGGAAGCATCCTGGCGTCGATTATTGTGTGGCTGTTCATCCGCGACTGGCGGACCGTGCTGATCTCCTCGATTGCGATCCCCACGTCGATCATCACGACGTTCACGGTGATGCGGATGTTCGACTACACGCTGAACTCAATGACATTGCTGGGACTGACGCTGGCAGTGGGAATTGTCATCGACGACGCGATCATCGTTTTGGAGAACATCTACCGGTACATCGAGACCGATGACATGCCGCCGAAGGAGGCGGCGATCGTTGCCACGAAGGAGATCACGCTTGCGGTGGTGGCGACCACTCTTTCACTGGTGATCATCTTCATCCCGATCGCGTTCATGTCCGGCTATGCAAAGCGGTATCTGAACCAGTTCGGCTGGACGATGGCGTTTTCGATCATGGTTTCGATGCTGGTGGCCTTCACGTTGACTCCGGCACTCAGCGCGCTGCTGTTGAAGCGGAAGCCGCACAAGCCGGGCGAGCCGAAGACGGATCACAACCATCCGAAGGAGAGCGCCCTCGACCGCTTCTACGTGGGATGCCTGCGTTGGTCGCTGGATCATCGATGGGTCATTGTCGGGATCTGCCTACTGACGTTCGGGTCGACGTGGATCATCAACCAGTACATTGGGCGCGATTGGATGCCGCAGGACGATCAAAGCGAGCTCGGTGTTTGGCTGGAGCTTCCGGAGGGTTCTTCGCTGGAAGCCACAGAGCGCATGACGCTGCGCATGGCAAAGAAGTTTGAGGCCATTGACGGCGTGGAGGCGGTCATTCCGCAGTCGTCGCCGTTCCTGCAGCGCGTGACGTACTCCTATACGACGGTCCTGCTGAAGCCGCAGGATCAGCGCGCCGACATCCAGACGATGGGGCAAAAGTTGCGCGAGGCCGCCAAGGAGTTTGCGATCGCCCGTCCACGGATCACGTTCCCGAACGTGCTGGGTGGCCGGGACACCTTTGCGCCCATCCGGTTGCAGTTGCTGGGTCCGGACATGGACCGCCTTGTGCCGATTGCCAAGCAAGTGGCACTGGAAATGATGAAGGAGCCGGCAATCGCGGACACGAAGGTCAATCTGAACCTGAACAATCCGGAACTGCAGATTGCCATTGACCGGCAGCTGGCATCGGACCTTGGGGTTCGCGTCTCCGACATTGCGAGCGCGGTTCGTCTGTTGATGTCGGGCGAAGACGAGATCTCGACATTCAAGGAGGGCTCGGAGCAGTACCCGGTCACCGTTCGGCTGGAGGGCGTGCAACGCGACGATCCGCAAGCGCTGAGCCGCCTGCTGGTTCCCTCCGCGCAGCGCGGATTGATTCGTTTGGACTCGATCGCCAAGCTGGAGCGCGGACTTGGCCCGAGCCGCATCGATCGCTACAACCGGCAGTTCACGGTGGGAATCTACGGCAACGTTGCGCTGGGGCGCTCCCTGGGTGAGGCTGCTTCGGCGGCGCAAGGCGTGCTGGATCGCGCCGCGCTGCCGCCCGGTTTCCGTGGCATCTTCTCCGGGCAGGTACGCATTCTGGAAGAGACGACGCGGAACATGCTGATCGCCATCGGCCTGGCTTCGATCTTCATGTACATGGTGCTGGCGGCGCAGTTTGAATCACTCGTGCACCCGTTCATCATCCTGGCGACGCTGCCTCTGTCGATTCCGTTCGCCCTGCTCTCGCTGATCGCGACGGGGCGGTCACTGAACCTGTTCAGCGCGCTGGGAGTGCTGTTGTTGTTGGGAATCGTGAAGAAGAACGGCATTCTGCAGATTGACTACATGAACCGCCTGAGGGACGACGGAGTTCCTCTTCGCAAGGCGATTCTGGAGGCGAACCGCGTGCGTCTTCGCCCAATCCTGATGACGACCTTGTCGATCATCGCTGGCCTGATTCCCACCGCAATCGGGATTGGAGCGGGCGCCTCGCAACGGTCGGCGATCGCGATTACGATCATCGGCGGGCAGTCGCTTTGCTTGCTGCTGAGCCTGCTGGTGGTGCCGGTGGGCTACTCGCTGGTGGAGGATGCCAAGGCCTGGCTGTCGCGGCGTGGACACGCACCCACCGCAGCGACGGCAACCGGCGACTAGTCAGAGAGCGGTCCTTCCGTCACAACGACGAAGGAGTGTTGCGAGGTGATACCGAGGCTGGAAAGGCGGCGCAGTCCGGCGAGTCCGGCAGCGCCCGAGGGGCCGGATCGAATGCCGTGCGCCTGCAGTTCGGCGAGCGCTTTGTGAGCCTGGTGGTCTGTGATGGTCAGGAAGTAGTCCACGCCGGCTCTGAGAATGGGCCACGCGGCTTCCGAAGCTTCGCCGGTGCGGAGCGAGTCCATTACGGTCGCTTGCGCGCCGCGCGACGGTCGCGGTTCCCCATCGGGGGACTGGATGGACTCCAGAAACGCATCTGCGTCCTCCGGCTGCGCCACGGCGATGCGCAGGGGCGGAGCGCCGCGCTGGCGGAAGAAGCTTACACCCGCGGCGGCGAAGCTACCCACGCCGCCATGCAGTACCACCAGGTCTGGCCATGTCTGCATCTGCTCCATCGCTTCAACGAATAATGTGCTGTAGCCCTCAACGATCCACTGCGGAACGTCGAGGTACCCTTCAAAGCCCGTGTCCTGAATCATGTGCCACCCATGCCGGCGACAATCGGCGGCGCAGCGGCGCACTGCTTCGTCATAGCCCTCGTCGATGAGAACCAGTTGAGCCCCCTGGCTTCGAATCCTCGCCAGACGCTCTGGCATGGCGTTCGAGGGAAGGTAGACAACCGCCTGCAAGCCACGGCGTCGCGCCATGCACGCGACGGCTTGGCCGTGATTGCCGTCGGTGGCAGTGGCAACCGTTCCGGAACGAACACCGGTACGCTGCAGAGCCCATGACGCACCGAGAATCTTATAGGCGTTCAGGCCATAGCGGCGGGATTCGTCCTTCACAGAAAGGCCGCCCGGAAGCGGATGGAGCGGTGTCGGCTCGTAGCCGAACGAGAGCTGATGAAATCGCCGGACGACAGGGGAAGGCGGTTCTGTTTGAAACGCAGCGTCGCGAAAACGATTCGGCGCGAACTTAGGCACAGTAGGTCCGTGCCGCCGCCACCAGGATTTCGGCGAGACGCTCCGTCGAATCCAGGTCCACCCACTCGACTGCGGCGTGCGCGCCTTCGCCATGTGGACCAATCACGACGGTCTCGATTCCGGCAGCGGCGGTGAGCGCCGCGTCCATCCAGGGCGTGTCACCGCAGAGTTCCCCGCCCCCGGCCGTCTGCACTGCGCCGACGATGGGGGATGCCGGATCGGCTTCAAAGGGTTCCCGGGCCAGGATGACTTTGGGTTCCAGCCCGAGAGAGCGGATCTCGGCACAGACCTGCTCAATGGTCTCACCCGGAATGGTTCGCCTCTCCAGCCGCAGCACGCACCGGTCGCTGTAGGTGCTCCAGCCGGTGCCGCCTTGCAGCAGGGAGGCGTGCAATGAGGGCGGTCCCACCCAGCGATTCGGCACTCTTGAGCGAAGCTCCTGCTCCAGGCGATCAAGCCGTGCCAGGAACCGCCCCATTGCCATGTTTGCGTCGACGCCAACTTCGAAACGGCTGCCATGGGCGGCGCGGCCAATGGTCTCGACCTCCAACCAGACGAAGCCCTTGTGCGCGACACAAGTCCGCAGCGACGTTGGCTCTGTGACGATCGCTCCGTCGGTGCGGACGTGCCGCAACACTTCCTGGGTCCCCTCGCTGGCAACCTCCTCGTCGGCTACTGCGGCCAGCACTACATCGCCCGGCGGGGGAGCGGAGGCAAGCTCTCGGATTGCGGCCATGGAAGCCGCAACGCTGGCCTTCATGTCGAATGCACCGCGCCCGTAGAGCCGGGAACCTTCGACACGACCAGAGAAGGGATCCGACATGCCGTCCACCGCGACCGTGTCGATATGGCCATTCAGCATCAGAGAACGCCCACCACCCGTTCCGGGCAAGGTGGCGATCACACTCGGACGTTCGCCACCGACCCACCGGACGTCACAGCCGATCGAACCCATTTCTTCGGCGATGTACTTGGCAATCCGATGTTCCCCTGGGGCGCCCGGGCTGAGGCCAGGATTGACCGAGTTTGTCTGGACCAGGCGTGTGAGCGTCCGCTCAATATACGCGCGCATAGGGCACACCGTCCCGCTCGATGCGAAGAAGCTGGTTGTATTTGGCGAGACGCTCCGACTGGTTGACACTCCCCACCTTGATCTGGCCGGCGCCGGTGGCTACGGCCAAATCCGCCATGGTCGTGTCCTCCGTCTCGCCAGACCGCGCGGAGACCACGCAGCGCATGCCGTGCTCGCTCGCGAGTCGCATTACTTCCAGCGTCTCCGTGAGCGTTCCAATCTGGTTCATCTTCACCAGCACACCGTTGGCGCATTTCTCCTCGATGCCGCGCCGGACCCGCTTGGGATTGGTGGTGAACAGGTCGTCTCCGATCAACTGGACACGTGCGCCCAAGCGATCCGTCAGCAGGCGCCAACCGGGCCAATCATCTTCGGCGAGGCCGTCTTCGATGGACACGATCGGATACTTGTCGCACCAGCGCACCAGCAGTTCCACCATGTCGGCGGAGGACATCGCATGATGATCGCGAGAGAAATGGTAGAGATCGTCGTAGTAGAAATGCGTTGCCGCGATGTCGAGCGCGATGACGATGTCCTTGCCCGGTGTCAGGCACGCGGCATAGATGGCGTCCATCACCAGTTCCAGCGCCGATTCGTTCGTCTTCAGCTCAGGTGAGAAGCCCCCCTCGTCGGCCTTCAGCGACGAAAGGTCGCGCGAATCGATCATCCGCTTGCAGTTGTTGTAGACGTGAACGACTCGTTCCAGCGCCTGCGCGTAGCTGTCGCAATTCGCCGGGATGATCAGGAAGTCCTGAACGTCGAGATTTCGAGAGGCATGCAGGCCACCGCTGATCAGGTTGACCATCGGCGTGGGAACGCGGCAGGCGGACTGATCAGCGGCGAGATATCGCCAGAGTTCGACACCTCGGGCGGCTGCGGCTGCGTGTGCCACCGCCATGGAGGCGGCGAGCGTTGCGTTCGCGCCCAACTGCTTGCGCTCGCGCAGTTGTGCGTCGACAGCGGCCTGGTCGAAAACATCGAGGCCCACCAGGGCCGCCTGAATGTCCCCGTTGACGTTCGCAACCGCGGTGGCGACACCGAAGCCGCCATAGCGGTGCGGATCCTTGTCTCGCAATTCCACGGCTTCGTGTTTCCCCGTGGACGCCCCGGAGGGCGCAATCGCGCGGGCGGTGATACCGTTTGCAAGCCGGACTTCGGCTTCTACTGTTGGCCTTCCGCGGGAATCCAAAACTTCCAGTCCGCGAACACGTTCGATCTTCATGACAGAAGCTCCCAGACACTCTCGATCGTTTCGGGCGGCGCTACCAGCAGACGGCGGCCCAGTTGCCGTGCAGCCTCGCGCTCATGCTCTTCGGTAATGTAG
>CAYNDS010000266.1:0-5820 GCA_964395885.1 uncultured Solibacteraceae bacterium
GCTTCGATGTGTCGCGGGCGCCGCGCCAGAAGGCGTTCCAGCGCCGCCACTCCTCGGATGGGGTCGCGATTGGCGATGCGTGCCGCGCCCAGCCAGTAGTCCACCTCGTCGCGTCCTTGCCCGGTGGCGGGCGCCAGACGGTCCGCCCGCTCCAGAGAAGCGACGGCCTCCGCGAACTGGTTCGTCCGATACAACGACGCGCCGAGAAACAGATGCGAGGTCCATAGCGTGGCATCGCGCTGGAGTGCTTCGCGGAACGCCGGAATGGCCGCCGTGTAGTTGTTTTGCAGGTAGCGCGCCAGCGCCAGCCTTTGCCAGTTGGCGGCAGTGGGTTGCTGCTGGACGCTGAGCGCGGCTTGCCGCTCAATGGAGGCAGGATCCTGGGGCAGCGCCAACGCCGCCCCCAGGATGGTCAGGATGAGGACTCGGCTAGAAATACAGCTTCAAGCCTAGCTGAATCGAACGCTGCAGGTTCTGCGTGCCGACGCTTCGCCCAAAGTTCGGCGTGCCGAACGCGGTTCCCGGATTCGAGAAGTTCACGATGTTGAACGCGTTGAAGAACTCCGACCGGAACTGCACCCGGAACCGCTCATTGATTTCGAAGTTCTTGAACGCCGACAGATCGAGGTTCTTGAAGCCCGGTCCACGCAGCGCATTGCGCCCCAGATTTCCGAAGCGGAACTGCGGTGCGGCGGCAAAGGCGGCGGGATTGAAGTAGAACCCGCCCGGCCCGAAGGTCGGCGTCCAGCCGGAGGGGAACGGATCGCCCACCAGGTTCGGACGCTGGAAGTTGCCGCGCGCGCCGATGTTGGCGTTGTCAAACGGCAGCGTGATGTTGAACGGCCGGCCGGTTTCAAACGTCCAGATGCCCGTTGTCTGCCAGCCGCCCAGCACCCACTTCGCGAAGCCGCGCGTCGGACCGGGCAGGGCATAGCTGTAGCCCATGTTGAACACGTGCGTCTGGTCGAAGCTCGACGGCGCGAGATCGGCGCGGATGTTGCGGATGTCCTGCGGAGAGCTTCCGCCCCACTCCGAGCTCAGGTCGATGTTCTTCTGCCAGGCATAGGACGCGACGTAGGTCAGACCCTTCCACAGGCGCTGCTCCGCCTTCGCCGTCAGCCCGTGATAGCGCGAAGTGGCGATCATCTTCAACTCACTCAACGATCCCGCCTGCGGGAACGGACGCCGCGGGTTCGGGTCGCCCGGGCCCGGCGTCGGATCGTTCGTCGACAGGAAGCTCGACAGGTGCGTGCCCTTGGAACCCTGGTAGTTCAACTCCAGCACCAGACTGTTGGTCAACTGATGCTCGAAGCCGATGTTCCAGTTCTGCATGTAGGGCATCTGCAGATCGCGCGAGATCGTGTGCTGCGCCAGCGGCTGCACGCGCGCCGGGTCGAACGTGCCGAACAGTTGATCCGCCCGCTGCGGGCGCTGTCCGGCAAGGTTGATGCCCGTCACGTTGTCGGAGATCGAATAGGGCCAGTTGCCGCGCCCGGTGGACCATTCCCAGCCCAGGTTGGCGTTGAAGAAGATCCCGTAGGCGCCGCGAATCACCGTGCGCGGCATCACGCGATAGGCAAAGCCGATGCGCGGCGCAAAGTTGGTGTACTGCGGATCGGCGATCGTGCGTTGAATGTTCGCCGGGGCTCGGTTGATCGGATTGGTGCCCGTCCAGTAGAACTGTCCGGAAGTCATGTCGAAGCCGCCCATGCGCCCGCGCCGGTGATGGGGCCACGCGTTGTACTCCCAGCGCAGGCCCAGATTCAGCGTCAGCTTGCTGTTCACCTTGAAGTCGTCCTGGAACCAGAGGTGGTGCAGCTTCTGGTCGATGTCCAGATCCGCCTCGCCCGTGATGCGGCCCGCGCCGTTCGGCAGGCCCAGCAGGAAGCTGGCAAACGGATGACCGGTGCGCGCCACGTTCTGCGGATCGGACGTCGGAATGTTGTTGAAGTCGAAGTTCAGGAACACGCTGTCCGCGATGATGCGCATCTGCGTATAGTCGTAGCCGAAGGCGAGGTTGTGCCGCCCCACGATCTTCGTCATCGCAATCGAACCGTTGTAGGTAAAGTCCGGGCCGGTGATCAGGTTGCCGTTGCCGGGTCCGGTCAATCCCGCGACGTTGAAGTTCACCGGAAAGTCGAAGTCGCGGAAGTTGGTCGGCACGTTGGTCAGCCCGGCGGTCCGGTAGGCTTCGACGAAGCGGTGGATGGGTCCCTGGCCGAGATTCGCGCGCAGATAGCCGAGGCGGATATCGAGCACCGTGCGCGGGTTCAAGATGATCGTGTCGCTCACGGTCGCGCCGAAATACTTGTTGTAGGTCGCCTGGTTGGCGTTCGGCAGGCTCTGCGGATTGGCCTGGAACATGTCGGACCAGGACACGCGCGCAAAGAAGTTGTTGTTGTCGGAGAACTTGTGATCGATGCGCGTGTGCGTCTGATTGTCCTCGCGGCTTTGGTTGGTCGCGTTGATGAAGTTGGAATTGTTCAGCCCCGGCGCGATCGGCAGCATGCCCGGGAACCAGAGGTTCAGATAGGCGCGGGCATACGCCGGAATGCGCGCCGCCGGAATCTGGTTGTTCAGGAACGGATCGCGCGTGAAGATCGGCCGACCTTGCGCGTCGGTGCCGGTCTGGCGCTCCGTCAGCGGGTCGAAGATCTGCGGCAGCGGCGTGCGGCCGTCGAGATTGTTCAGGAGGTTTCCGGCCTTCCAGGCCTCGTTCGGAACCGTGCCGATCTGCGTCACGGCGCGCCGCTGCTGGAAGCCCTCGTAGTTGAAGAAGAAGAACGTCCGGTTGCGGCCGTCGTAGAGTTTCGGAATCCGAATCGGTCCGCCCAGCGTGAAGCCGAACTGGTTGAAGCGGAACGGCGGGCGCCGCGCCGCGAAGTAATCGCGCGAGTCGAGCGCCGAGTTCCGGTGGAACTCGTAGGCGGAGCCGCGAAACTCGTTCGAGCCGGACCGGATCGAGATGTTGATGTTGGCCCCGGCGGCCGCGCCGAACCGCGCCGACATGTTCGTCTGAATCTTGAACTCGTTGATGGCGTCGATCGATGGCGTGATAGCCGCGGTCTTGAAGAAGGTCCCGTTGTTCGATGTCCCGTCCAGCGTGTAGTTGGTGTTGTCGCTGCGGCTGCCGGTGACGGCGAAGTTGGCGCCGTTCAGCGTGTTGCCGGTGCCGGTGGTGCCGCGGGTGGCGCCCGGCGTCAGGCGGATCAGGTTGACGAAGTTGCGCCCGTTCAGCGGCAGCTCCACCACCTTCGTGTTGTCGATCGTCGTCGAGATCACGCCCTCGGTAGCTTGCAACATCTCGCCCTCGGCTTCGACGCGCACGGTCTCGGTCACCTGGCCGACGCTCAGCCGGAACGTCAGCGCGATGGCGCCGGAGACTTCCAGCCGGAGGTTCTCCTGCACCTGCTTCTGAAAGCTCGGCGCCGACACTTCGACACGGTAGGCGCCGGGGATCAACGACAGGGCTCGGAAAAAGCCGTTCTCGTTGGTCTCCAGTTCGCGGACGACGCCCGTCCCCGTATTGGTGACGGTGACCTTCGCTTTGGGAACAGCCGCTTCGCTCGAATCGAAGACGTTGCCTTCGATCGATCCCAGCGTCGTCGCCTGCCCCCAGACCGCGGCAGGCAGGAGCAGGATGCTGATCAGGGCCACAAGGGTCCGCTTCATCTTGGGTTCTTCTCCTTGGAAATGAAAACGGCTCAGATCCGCGAGGACCTGAGCCGCTGTTGTGCTGCTCGCCAGAGGCGAGAAGCCGCTAGAAGTACAGCTTCAAGCCCAACTGAATCGACCGCATGGCGTTCTGCGTGCCGGTGCTGCGGCCAAAGTTCGGCGTCGTGATCGAACCTCCCGGATTCGAGAAGTTCACGATATTGAACGCATTGAAGAACTCCGAGCGGAACTGCAAACGGAACCGCTCATTGAACTCGAAGTTCTTAAACGCGCTGAGGTCGATGTTCTTGAAGCCCGGTCCGCGCAGGACGTTGCGGCCCAGGTTGCCGAAGGTGAACTGCGGCGCGACGGCAAAGGCGTTCGGATTGAAGTACAGCCCGCCCGGTCCGTAGGTCGGCGTCCAGCCGGAGGGGAACGGATCGCCCACCAGGTTCGGCCGTTGGAAGTTGCCGCGAGAGCCGACGTTGGCGTTGTCGAACGGAACACCGATGTTGAAGGGCCGTCCCGTTTCCAGCGTCGCGATACCGGTGGTCTGCCATCCGCCCAGGACCCACTTGGCAAAGCCGCGCGTCGGTCCCGGCAGTGCATAGCTCCACCCGGCATTGAAGACGTGCGTCTGGTCGAAGTCCGAAGGCGCCATATCCAGCTTGTTGTTCAGGTTGTTCTGTGGCGAGGTGCCGCCGAAGTTCGACGACAGGTCGATGTTCTTCTGATAGGCGTAGCTGGCGACGAAGGTGAGGCCCTTCGACAGGCGCTGTTCGGCCTTGAACGTCAGGCCGTGGTAGCGCGACGAAGCGACCGTCTTCAATTCGCTCAGCGCGCCCGCCTGCGGGAAGCGGCGCCGCGGGTTCGGGTCGCCCGGTCCGGGCAGCGGATCGTTGGTCGACAGGAAGCTCGACAGGTTGGTACCCTTCGCGCCCTGGTAGTTGATTTCGAGAACCAGGCTGTTGGTCAGCTGGTGCTCGAAGCCGATGTTCCAGTTCTGCATGTAGGGCATCTGCAAGTCGCGCGAGATGGTGTGCTGCGCGGTGGGACGAACCTGCGACGGGTCGAAGCTGCCGAAGAACTGATCGGCGCGGCGCGGCTGCACGCCGGCGATATTCACGCCGGTGATGTTGTCCGAAATCGAGAACGGCCAGTTGCCGCGGCCGGTCGACCACTCCCAGCCGAAGTTGGAGTTGTAGAAGATGCCGTAGGCGCCGCGCATGACGGTCTTGTTCGTCAGCCGGTAGGCCATTCCGATCCGCGGTGCGAAGTTGTTGTACTGCGGCTGGGCGATCTGACGCGGAGCGTTCGCCGGCTGGCCGGTGATCGGGTTGCGCGCCGTCCAGTAGAACTCGCCGCGGTCCATGTCGAAGCCGCCCATGCGGCCCCGGCGGTGATGCGGCCAGGCGTTGTACTCCCAGCGCAGGCCGAGGTTCAGCGTCAGGCGGCTGTTCACCTTCCAGTCGTCCTGGAAGAAGACGTGGTGCAGCTGCTGATCGATGTCGAGGTCCGCTTCGCCCGAGATACGTCCGCCGCCGTTCGGCAGGCCGAGCAGGAAGCTGGCGAACGGATGGCCCGTGCGAGAGACGTTCTGCGGGTCCGACGTGGCGATGTTGTTGAAGTCGAAGTTCAGGAAGACCGAGTCGTGGATGATGCGCAGTTGCGTATAGTCGTAGCCGAACTGCATCGTGTGGCCGCCGATGATCTTGCTCATCGAAAGCGACGCGTTGCGCGTGAAGTCCGGGCCGTTCACCAGGTTGCCGTTGCCGGGACCGGTGACGCCCGCGATGTTGAAGTTCACCGGGAAGTCGAAGTCGCGGAAGTTGGTCGGCACGTTGCGCAGACCCGCATTCTGGTAGACATCGATGAAGCGGTGGATCGGACCCTGGCCGAGGTTGGCGCGCAGGTAGCCGGCGCGGAAGTTCAGGATCGTCGTCGGATTGATGATGTGCGTGTCGCTCACCGCAATCGACAGGTACTTGTTGTAGGTGGCCTGATTCGCGTTCGGCAGGTTCTGCGGATTGCGCTGGAACAGGTCCGCCCAGGAGACGCGGGCAAAGAAGTTGTTGTTGTCGGAGAACTTGTGGTCGACACGCGTGTGGGTCTGGTGATCCGTTCGCGCCTGGCTGGTGGCGTTGATGAAGTTGGAGTTGTTCACTC
>CAYNDS010000267.1:0-5806 GCA_964395885.1 uncultured Solibacteraceae bacterium
CTCATACTGCACACATGAATCTTTGCTCATGGTGCCTGGCACCTCATCTACGAGGTGCCAGGCACCATGAAAGGAAGTTCACCTGGCGGGGAGGGTGATGGCGGCGACTCCGGCAGCACCCGCGCGGCGGCACGCTTCGATTCGTTCGAGCGTGATCCCGCCCAGCGCCAGCACTGGCATCCGTACGCCGCGCACTGCTTCCGCGAAGCCGTCCAAACCCAGTGGCGACCGCGTGTCCTGCTTCGAAAAAGGAGCAAAAACAGGCGACAGGTAAGCGTAATCGGCACCCTCCGCCTCCGCCCGCAGCAGTTCCTCGCGCGAGTGACAGGACACGCCCAGCAAGAAGTCCGCCGGTACGATCGTCCGCCACCGCGCCGCGCCGATGGCGTCCGCCGGCAGGTGCGCGCCCATCGCGCCCGCCGCCAGGGCCACATCCACACGCGTGTTCACGACCACCCGCCTCCCCAGCCCGACATAGTGCCGAGCCAGCGCCAGCAGTTCGCGCGCCTCCACCTGCTTGTTGCGCACGTGGACGACGTCACCTTCCGCGGCACCGATGGCGTCGACAATCCGGTGAATCACAGCCGTTCATAGTACGCCTCTCCGGCGCAGGCGCGGCAAAGTGTCCGTCCCTCGCGCACGACCTCCCGGCGGAAGTTCACATGCTCGCCGCAGGCTTCGCACACGACGCGCCCAAAGCGCCGTCCCGGCAGATCTTCCTCCGGAATGGTGACGCGGACCCATTCGTGGTCGAACAGCACTTCGTCGTCCGCCAGGCGATAGGCTTCAAACTGGCCCGCCTTATCCGGCGCCAACTCCCGCGAGCTTTCCTTGGCCAGCACCCGCACCGCCCGCCCGGCGGCCAAATCGCAAAACGTCGCCGCCATCTTGCCGAAGTCGCGAAACTTCAGTGCCCGCTTTCCCAACTGACAGCCCGTCACCAGCGAGATCGCATCCGACGCGCAGCGGTCAATCTCGACATACGTCACCAGACGCTTGCGATCTTTGCCGAGCGGATCGTCAATTCCCAGCAGCCGCAGCCCGTAAAGGGCCAGCCGCAATCCGAGAACGTGACCCGCGCACCGGCAGGCACCCCGCGCCAGCGCCAACTCTTCGTACTCGGTGAAGGACATCATCGTTGCAGCACGTGGATGGCATCGGGCGGAAACTCGATGCCCCATTCCCGATGATGCATCTGCGCGTCGAAGCCCTCACGGGGCAGCTCGACCGCAAGCTCCGGCTCAAACTCCGCCAGCACCGTGCGAGGGCGCAGCGTGACCCGCTTCAAAGCCGCCCGGATGCCTCGCGAGCCGCCTTCCGTGGCGCGCACATCGGAGTGTCGGACGGAGATCCAGACACGGTCGCCTTTCAGGTGACCGGGATAGTAGCGCCCTTCCAACTCCGTATCGTAAACGCGCAGGGTGCTCCGATTCTTTTGTGGGTCGAGTGTGAGGATCTCCGCCGGCAGCAGATTATAGAGACCCAGCAGCCGCGCGACATCTAACGTTGCCGGGCGCGCGACCACCTCCGCCGGGGCGCCCGTCTGCACCACCTTGCCATCGCGCATCACGATCATTTGCTCGCCGATTTCAAAGCACTCCGCCAGATCGTGCGTGACGACTACGATGGGCTTCGAAAAGTCCTGCCGCACCTGGCGAAGGGCGGAATACAAGTCCGCCCTTAACGGAGCGTCCAGGCCGCGCGACGGCTCATCCAACAGAAGCGCCCGAGGCCCGCGGATCAAGGCTCGGGCAATGGAACAGCGCTGTTTCTGCCCGCCCGACAACTCACCCGGTTTCCGGGCCGCAACGTCTACCAGCTTGAAGCGCTCCAGGAGGTCGTTCACACGGCGATGTCGTTCCAGACGCGGCAGGTGCTCGACGGCGAACTCCAGGTTGCCGCGCAGCGTCATGTGCGGGAACAGGGCATAGTTCTGGAAAACGTAGCCGCAGTCGCGCCGTTGCGGCGGCAGGTGGACCTTGGCCGACCCGTCGAACAGGATGGCGTCGTCCAGAAGAATGCGGCCCTGGTCCGGACGCACGAAGCCGGCGATCGAATCCAGCGTCATCGTCTTGCCGGCGCCGCTTGCTCCGAATAGCACGGTCACTCCGGCTGCCGCGGTCAGTTCCACGTCCAGTTCGAAGCCGGGCAAGCGGCGCTTGATCTTGGCCTGGATCATGCGGCGGCGCGGCGCCCCATCCGATTCGCCGCGGTCAGGACGGCAATCGCCGTGAAGGAGACAATCACCACCAAAGTGCGGGCCAGTGCCCCATTGCCCGCCTCCACCGCGTCGTAGATCGCCACGGCAACGGTCTGCGTGCGTCCGGGAATGTTGCCGGCAATCATAATCGTGACGCCGAAATCCCCCAGCGCGCGGGCAAAGGCGAGTGTGGCCGCAGCCAGTAACGACCGCCCCGCCAAGGGCAGGGAAACCCGCCAGAAAATCTTCCATTCGGAGGCGCCCAGGCTGCGCGCGGCCCGTTCCAACGAATGGTCCACGCTTTCCAATGCCGCCGTTGACCACTTCACCAGCAGCGGCAGCGTGTGGACAATCGAGGCCACGACGGCCGCCTGCCAGGTAAAGACCAGCGGTTGCCCGAACAGCGATTCATATGCGCGCCCCAGACCACTCTCCCGCCCGAGCAACACCAGCAGATAGTAGCCCAGTACCGTCGGCGGCAGCACCAGCGGCAGCGTGATCACGGCGTCCAGCACGTCGCGCCCGCGAAAATCGCGATTGGCCAGCCGGTAGGAGAGCCAGAGCCCGACGACGAGCGAGGTCAGCGTCGCAAGCAAAGCAACGCGAAGGCTCAGCCAGAGCGGTGACCAATCGAGCGGCATCCGGAATCGTAATTATACGGGGCGCTTACAGCTTCCCGAACACCGCCACCCAGGTCATGTTGGTGAGTGCGTGCGAAACCATTGCGGCGCGAACGCTCTTGGCCTCACGGAACGCCAGGCCCCAGAAGATGCCCGCGCACCCGGCCAGCAGCACGTGTTTCCAGTTCGGGAAGAAGCGGAACGAGATGTGGGCCAGGCCGAACGCAACTGACGCCACCGGCAGCCCGTACCAGCGCTGCAGCAAGCCACGAAAGAAGAACTCCTCCAGCAAGGCAATGAACCACAGCGTGCCGATGAACATTCCAAGGCCGCGCAGCAGGGCTTGCGCCACGTCGGGCTGTGCCGGAAGCCGAAGCGCGCCGATGGCGATGCCGAGCGTCGCCACCACGGGCAGCAGCATCCCGAAGTATTTCGCGCCGATGCGCCAGTCCTCCGGGCGCGGCCAGAATCCGAAGCCGATACCAGGCTCCCGCGCGATGTAGAGGAACGCCACGATGGACGTGCGAGCCCACATCGCGCGCCCGACGATGTCCCACTTCGATCCGTAGATGTTGTCAAAAATCGGCGAAACGTAAACAGCGGCAAGCGAGATCAGCAGCAGCGTGTCCCAGGCGCGTCGCCGCGGCACGGTGACGAACCACAGCGCGGGTAGTGCGCTTAAGGCCGCCGCCATCCACCACGGGTGCTCCGCGCCGGGCATGGCCAGCGCACTCCAGAAACTGGTCCCGATGAGCGCGGCGGGCAGCCATGCGTGGGGAATGCGGGTCCAGAACGGCGTGGCCAGCGAAAGCAGCAGGACGAGTTCAATCGCCAGTGCGGGAACGACAGGCCACGGAATCGCCACCTCTCGATCCTACCCAAGGGCTGCCGGACGGAAGCGGCTGGCCAACAAGCCCGTGGCGCGCGACAGGTCGATGTCGACAGTCAGGACCCCGACTTCGCCCGCAAGCTTCTTTCCGATCACCTCGCCGTCCGGCGCGGCAACGGCGGTGGTGACCGGCGCACCCGCAAACGCCGCATTCACGCTTGCGAAATAACAGGTGTTCTCCGCCGCCCGGCACGCGATCGCACGGGCATGAAACGACTCCTGCACATCAAAGTGGTAATGCGGATGAAAGACGATGTGCGCCCCGCGCTGTGCCGCCCAACGCACCGTCTCCGGGTAGCGCCACCCTTCATGGCAAATCACGACGCCGAAGCGCAGCTCGCCGACCTGAAACAGCCGCCGCTCGCTGCCCGGCGCATAGAGGGGATCTTCCGAGGGGTCCAACTGCACTTTGTCCTGAAAGCCGAGCGCGGCACCATCTGGCCCGATGACGAGTGTGCTGATGCGGAGCCCGCTGTCACTCGCGCGTTCTGTCCCGAGGATGACGACGATCTGGTGCAAGGCGGCCAGCCGGGAAACGGCGGTCCAGGCCGCTGCAAGGGCGGTAGAGTCCGGCGGGGCAATTGTCGATTCCGGCATACGGTATCCGGGAACGAAGCACTCGGGAAAGCATACGATTTGCGCCTCTTTCGACGCCGCTTCGCGGATAGCGACTTCGGCCGCCTCCAGGGCCTCCGCGATCGAGGCGGGCATCGGGAACTGTGCCAAACCAACCCGAACTGTGGTGATTGGCGAAGGCATGTGGGCGGGTGAAATACGCATAAGAAGTCTATCCGGTTACAATGGAAGTCATAAGGGGTCCCTTATGACACATCATTTGAGACGTATTCTGACACCCTTGGTGTGTCTGAGCGTAGCGGCGTTTGCCGCGCATGCACAGACCATCACGGGGGCATTTACCGGTACACTCACCGATCAGTCGGGCGCAGTGGTACCAAACGTGAAGGTGACGGCGACCAACACCGGCACCAACCTGTCCTACACTTCCCAGACCAATGAAGCGGGTGTCTACAACCTGCTCTTCCTTCCGATTGGTTCGTATTCTCTGGCCGCCGAGGCGCAGGGCTTCAAGAAGGCGACTGCCGGTCCTTTCAAGATTGAAGTGAACCAGACGGCGCGCGTCGACATCAAGCTGGAAGTCGGCGACACCACGCAGTCGGTGGAGGTGACCACCGCCGCGCCGATTCTGCAGACGGAGTCGACCCAGACCGGCGACACGCTGTCTTCGGGGAAGCTGACCTCCATTCCGTTGAATGGCCGCAACTTCGTGTCCCTGACGCTGCTGATTCCCGGCGCGGTCAGCCCGAACCCGAGCGGCATGAACGGCCGACTGGGCGCGCGTCCGTATGTGAACGGCAACCGCGAGCAGACCAACAACTTCATGTTGGATGGCGTCGACGTGAATGACTCCATCGACAACCGCGTCGGCTATTCGCCGAGCGTGGACGCGCTGGAAGAAGTGAAGGTGCTGACGGGCAATGCGGCGGGCGAGTTCGGCAATGCCGGCGGCGCCACCGTCATGTTGCAGATGAAGAGCGGCACCAACGAGTTCCACGGCGTGGCGTTCAACTTCCTCCGGAACAACATCCTGGATGCGAACGGCTACTTCCGCAATCGGAACGTGAACACCGCGCGCCGCCTTGGCTTCAAGCAGAACATCTTCGGCGCGACGCTGGGCGGCCCGATCAAGAAGAATCGGACGTTCTTCTTCGTGAACTACGAGGGCACGCAGCGGCGCACCGACGGCCCGGCTTCGGCCAGCGTGGCGCCTCAGGCTTGGCGCAATGGCGACCTGAGCCAGTTCCCCAACCCGCAGATCACCGACCCCACGACGGGGCAGGCGTTCCCCGGCAAGCAGATTCCGCCTTCGCGGTTCAGCCCGGTGGCGCGGTTCCTGTTTGCGAACCCCTCGCTCTATCCGCTGCCGACGCAGGCTGGCGTGGGACCGCTGGGCATCACCGGCAACTATGCCGGGGGAACGGCCGGCCGCCTGACCAACGACCAGGGTGACGTGAAGATCGACCCCCGGTTGTCGGACAAGGACAACCTGATGGGTCGCTGGTCGATTTCCCAGTACGA
>CAYNDS010000268.1:0-5804 GCA_964395885.1 uncultured Solibacteraceae bacterium
TCGTCGACGAGGTCGATGGCCTTGTCGGGCAGGAAGCGGTCGGCGATGTAGCGGTTGGAGAGCATCGCGGCGGCAACCAGCGCGGTGTCCTTGATGCGGACACCGTGGTGCACCTCGTAGCGCTCGCGCAGACCGCGCAGGATGGAGATCGTGTCCTCGACGGAGGGCTGGTCGACGAGAACGGGCTGGAAGCGACGCTCGAGCGCAGCGTCCTTTTCGATGTGCTTGCGATATTCGTCGAGCGTGGTGGCGCCGATGCAATGCAGTTCGCCGCGGGCGAGCATCGGCTTGAGCAGGTTGCCGGCATCCATGGCGCCTTCACTCTTGCCGGCGCCGACGACGGTATGCAGTTCGTCGATGAACAGGATGATCTCGCCGTTGGACTCCTGGACTTCCTTGAGGACGGCCTTGAGGCGCTCTTCAAACTCGCCGCGGTACTTGGCGCCGGCAATCAGGGCGCCCATGTCGAGCGAGACGACCTTCTTGTTCTTGAGTCCTTCCGGGACGTCGCCGCGGACGATGCGCTGGGCCAGGCCTTCGGCAATGGCGGTCTTGCCGACGCCGGGTTCACCGATCAGAACCGGGTTGTTCTTGGTGCGGCGCGACAGGACCTGAATGACGCGGCGGATCTCCTCGTCGCGGCCGATGACGGGGTCGAGTTTGCCCTCGGCGGCGGACTTGGTGAGGTCGCGCCCGTAGCGTTCGAGCGCTTCATAGGTGGCTTCCGGATTCTGGGTGGTGACGCGCTGGGAGCCGCGCACGGCGGCGATGGCGGTTTCAAGGGCCTCGCGCGTGAGCCCGGCCTCGCGCAGGGTGCGCCCGGCGGACGAGTCGGCCATGGCGGCCAGCAACAGGTGCTCCACCGAGAGGAAGTCATCCTTGCGGCGCTTGGCCTCTTCCTCGGCGTCGGCGAAGAGCTTGGTGAAGCGGGTGGTGACGTAGACCTGCTCCGGAGTGCCTTGCGGACCGGCGACCTTGGGCAGCTTCTCGAGTTCAGTGTTCAGGCGGCGGCGGAAAAGGTCGACGTTGGCGTTGGCGCGCCGGAGGATGGTGGGTGCGAGCCCGCCCTGCTGGTCGAGCAAGGCGAGAAACAGATGTTCGACATCGACTTGCTGATGGCTGAGGCGGAGCGCGACGCCCTGAGCGGAGCGGACGGCTTCCTGCACTTTTTCGGTGAAGCGGTTGAAGTCCATATGGCGACCTGTGGAAAGTATAGCACGGACACATAGAAAATGTGAGTGCTACATACGCAGCTTTATGGCAAGTCGATTCTGTGATCCGGCTGCGCAGACGACTCCAAACCGCCTAGTCACATCCACAGCGCCGTCACCGTCATTGGTCAGCTAGACTTGCGTCACGCCTGGACACGCAGAGGCAGGCCGACGGCTTCGTTTCTTGGGACTCAGTGCAAGGGAAAAGGAAGAGAACTCCGGCAGACGAGTCGATGGTTCATCTCCTCGATGTCAAGGTCTAGTGGCGCCGGGTTATGGTCATCATCCGCACGTTAGGCCCGCCCGCGCCTGGCAAGACAGCCAGCAACCGCCGGTTCGCCACCTGCGCTGCCCCACCAAGCTCGGCTAGTTGGGGCCTCTCAGCCCAGCCGTCCGCCAGGTTCAGGCTCTCCTGACTGACGTGATCGGATATGCAGCGATTCCAAACGTTCCAGACGATGGATGCCCACCTTGTGCGCCCCGCAGACTGCAGGGGAGGCGCGCTGCCGAGTCCTGGTCGAGTTGATCAAACTAATGCAGTTCGCAAAGCCACCAGCACGCCTCCACGAAGGGAAGTACTTGGAGGTCCGCCTTCCATCCCTGTTTCTTCTCCCAATCGTCGTACAGCGTGACGACGGTCGGCTTGACATAGGAAACGATCGGATCTTTTTCGTACCAGTCGAGACTCACGTTCTTGGCATGAATGATCTTGTTGCAGGCCTCTCGAAGCGAGAGCGGCCTCTGGTCTGATTTGGACAGGTTCGGAACAAGCAGCCCCACTGTCGAATCAAGTAGATCACGGTGAGCCCGCGATGGGTCGGCATGACCTGCTCCGATGTATCGAACGACGACCGCTACTTGCAGGAGAATGCGCGGTACCTCCGTGTTCTGAAACTCATCGCGCATGGCGTGAAATGGACTCAGATCGAGTCCATCAGAAAGGCCTGTCAGGAATTCACTGCCGTGGAGGTAACAGACAAGACGATAGAGTTCCAACCGCAGCCAGTCAACCGAGAAGTTGATGCCCAGATGGTGGCGACGGAGCGAGAGATCTAGCTCGGGTCGCCGTTTCCGCCCCATCCGCTCTAGCCCCGTTTGGCTTCGAGGGCGAGGGCGCGCTGACGGTCGAAGGCGAGTTTGCCCTTGTATTCGTCGATCAGGGTGGTGGCACCGGCCCAGAAGTAGCCGCCGACGAACAACAGCAGGAATGGGATCGCGAGATAGTTCATCGTGTCGATGGCGTAGTAGACCATGACGGAGAAGAAGACGCCCATGGCGAGTTCCGCGTAGGGCAGCCATCCGCTGCGGCGTTTGTAGCGGACCTCGGTGAGCTTCTTCTTTTCGGCGCCGGAGATGGCGTATTTCGGGGTGCGGGCAAAGGCGGTCTGGACGCCGAAGAGGGCTTCGAGGACGGCCTTGGTGTTGGAAATCGTCAACGCGACGCCGGCAGCCATGAGCAGCGGCAGGAAGGCGATGGTGCGCTTCCAGCCCTGGGGATCGAGATTGCGCTGGGCAACGAGGTAGAACGCCGAGATCGACCAGAAGCTGGCGATGATGAGCGGCAGGTCGAGAAGAACCATTTCAAGCCAGCCCATGTAGAAGCGGACGATCATGACCGGCAGCATGAGCGCCGAGACCAGAATCATGAGCGGGTAGGAGATGTTGGGCGTGAGGTGGCAGAACGCTTCCAGCTTGTGACGCCAGGAGATTTCGGAGTGCCAGATCATGGGCAGCAGTTTCTTGGCACACTGCGTGAGGCCCTTGGCCCAGCGGGACTGCTGAACCTGGAAGCTATAGGTGTCGACGGGAAGCTCCGAGGGGCACTCGAGATCCGGGACGTAGACAAAGCGCCAGCCCTTGAGTTGGGCGCGGTAGCTGAGATCGGAATCTTCGGTGAGGGTGTCGTGCTGCCAGCCGCCGGCATCGTCGATCATCGACTTGCGGAGAATGCCCGCCGTGCCGTTGAAATTGAAGAACAGGCCGGAGCCGGCGCGGGCCGGATGCTCGAGGGCGAAGTGGCCGTCGAGCAGCATGGTCTGGACTTCGGTGAGCAGGTTGTAGTGCCGGTTCAGGTAGGTCCAGCGCGCCTGAACGACGCCGACCTTCGGATCCTGGAAGAAGTGAACGGTGCGTTCGAGAAAGTCGGCGGGGGGCAGAAAGTCGGCATCGAAGACGGCGACAAACTCGCCGGTGGCGTGCTCGAGACCTTCCTGCAGGGCGCCCGCTTTGTAGCCGTGGCGATTGCGGCGGTGGCGGTACTCGATCGGGTGGCCTTGCTCGCGGTAGCGCTCGACCAGGGCTTGGGTGAAGGGATGCGTCTCGTCGGTCGAGTCATCGAGCACCTGAATCTGCAGCAGGTGGCGCGGGTAGCGGACCTTGAGCGTCTCCTCCAGAAGGCGTTCGACGACGTAGCGCTCGTTGAACAGCGGCAACTGGATGGTGACGGGCGGCAGTTCCGCAAATCGACCCGGAGCCTGGGTGGGCAGATGGCGTCCGTCGCGGAAGTACTCGCGGATGACCTTGTAGCGGTGGAGGCCATAAAACGACAGGACGAACAGGGTGAGGAAGTAGGGTAGCAGGAGTGCCCAATCGAACCAGGAAAGCTGGTAGATCCCGGCGAAGGTGTCGTCAAAGAGGGCCTGGATCACCTGGTCAGTGGCCGAGGTGGCGAAAGCGAGTCCGGCGGTGGGGAGCCCAAGGGCTGATAGCATATAGGGACGTTTTTACGCGTTTGGCTTCCGGCTTTGATCCTTGAAGCGGGTTGGCTCGCTTACGCGGCGGCCCACCAGCACCCGGAGGGCGTGGACAGACAAATTCCCCTCCTATTGATGCAACATGCAGTATACCTGATTCCGGTATTTGGGATCAGTCGCTTAGGGCAGAAATTACCCGGGCGGTGGGTATGGGCGGCGGCGCTGATGTTCCGGGGGACGGCGTGGTGGGGCGGACCGGCCTTTTCTGATGACACGCAACGGTACCTCTGGGAAGGGCGCATACAATCCGAGGGCCACAATCCGTACGCGACGCGGCCGGTAGACCGGGGGGAGCGGGGGGTGCCGGGGGCGGACTTTCGGGCGGTGTACGGACCCTTGCAACTGCAGGTGGAGGGTCTGGCCTGGCGGCTGGGGGCGCGCGATGCGGCCTGGATGCGTCTGCCGGGCGCGCTGGCGGACCTGGCGGTGGTGGCGGCGGTGCGCCGTCTGGCGCCGGGCGGGTGGCTGATCTACGCCTGGTCTCCGCTGGCGATTGCGGAGTTTTGGGGCGAGGGGCACAACGACTCGCTGGCATTGCTGTTTGTCGTGTTGGCGGCGGTGGCATCGCCGGCGGGACTGTGGCTGGGTCTGGCGGCAGCGGTGAAGTGGTGGCCACTGGTGCTGCTGCCGGCGCTGGCGCGGCGGCGGCGGGATTGGGTGATTGCGCCGCTGGTTGTGGTGTGCGCCGGGCTGCCGTACGCGTCGGGGCTGGATCTGGACAATGCCCGGTTTGCGAGCGGGTTTCTGGGCGGCTGGCGGAACAACGATTCACTGTACGGGGCGCTGCTCTGGCTGACGGGCGACGTCTATCGGGCCAAGTATGCGGCGTTTGTCCTGCTGGGCGTGGCCGTTCTGGCGATCTGGCGGTGGCGTGGGCGCCGGGAGGCGAAGGCGCTGGCGACAACCGTGTCGCTGCTGGCGGTTTCGGCCAACGTGCACCCGTGGTATCTGACGTGGGCGCTGGTGTGGGCTGCGCGCATCGAGGCGCTACCGGTGCTGGTGTGGGCGGCGCTGATGCCGGTGGCGTATGAAACGGTGATCTGGTATTCGGTGGCGGGCGCCTGGAAGCAATCGGACGAGATTCGTCTGCTGGTGTACGTGCCGGTGGCGCTGGTGACGGGGCTGCGGCTCTGGTTGCAAAAGAAAGAGTTGACAGAGAGCGGGGCGCGAATAGAATAGCTTAACGATCGCCATGACTCCGGGGTGTTCGCACGGCCGGACGGAGTTCATCTACCGCCGGGATGGTGTCGAGTATGTTCGATGTCTCGCCTGTGGCCAAGTACTGGAGGCCGAAGACCTGGAACCGGTGGCCGTACCGGACGAGGGAGATGAGTAAATCCGCCCGGGGGCGGAGATGGGAGGAGCGATGAAGCCAACCCCAGGCACGACCCGGAAGGGACGCTCGGCAGGGTCCTCTTCAAATGCAGTAAAACAGGGAGAGGAGGAAGCGGCCGCGCGACCGGACAGCCGCTCAAGCAGCAAGAAAGTGCCCAAGGCAGGGAATCCGCAAGGCCGTTCGGCGGCTGGCGCCGATGCTGGTCTGCAGCAGAAAGAGCAGTTTGACCGGGCGATGGAGTTTTTCCACGCGCGGGAACTGGCGCAGGCAAAGGATCTGTTCGCGGAGGCAGCGGAGGGTCCGGCGCGCGAAATCGCGTTCGCGGCCAAGACACACTTGCGGATGTGCGAGCAGCGTCTGGCGCGGCAGGCGCCGCAGTTGACCACCGAAGACGACTACTACAACTACGGGGTGCGGCTGACGAACGAGCGGCGGCTGGACGAGGCCATCCGGGTGCTGCAGCAGGCGAATCAGATGCGCGAGGCAGGCCACCATCACTACGCG
>CAYNDS010000269.1:0-3876 GCA_964395885.1 uncultured Solibacteraceae bacterium
CGATCCGGCGGCGGGCAGCCAGGCCGATGCGGTGACGGCGTCGCGGGCGGTCTGGTTTGATGCGTTCGTGATGAATGTCGATCGGACGGCGCGCAATGCCAATCTGCTGGAGTGGCACGGGCGGCTGCACTTCATCGATCACGGCGCGGCGCTCTATTTCCACCATCAGTGGGACAGCCGGATGGCGCTGGCGTCTTCCCCGTTCCGCCCGATTCGAGAACACATCCTGCTGCCGTGGGCGTCGAGGGTGGAGGAAGAAGGCGCGGCGCTGCGAGCCATGCTTGGTCGGGAAGCGTTTGAGGCTGCGGCGGCGCTGGCGCCGGAAGAGTGGCTGCGGGGCGTCACGCGCGACGGCTATCCCGAGTTCTTTGACGCGCGTCTGGCGCATGCCCATCACTTTGAGCAGGAGGCCCTCCGCGCGCATGCCGGACTGCACCGCAGCGTTTGACTACGCCGTGATCCGCGTCGTCCCGCGGGTGGAGCGCGAGGAGTTTCTCAACGCCGGCGTAATCGTGCACTGTCCGGAGCGGCGGTTTCTGGAAGCGCGTGTCGCCATCGAGGAAGCGCGGCTTCGCGCGCTCTGGCCGGAGTTCGACATTGCCGCACTGCGGCCGCATCTGGAAGCCTTGCCCCGCGTCGCGGCCGGAGACCCGTCGGCGGGCCCGATTGCGCAGCTCTCGCAGCGGGAGCGCTTCCACTGGCTGGTGGCGCCGCGCAGCACGGTGGTGCAAGTCTCCCCCGTGCACAGCGGGTTGTGTGACGATCCGGGCGCCGTCGTCGCGCGGCTGTTTGATCAGCTGGTGGGAACGGGCTCTCGCTAAACGCCGCGGCGCTTGATGTCGATGCCCAGGCGCTTGATCTTCTGATTCAGGGTCGAAAGCGGAATGCGGAGCGTTTCGGCGGTCTCGGTCTGGCTCCAGTCGTGACGCTGGAGATGCTCGACGATGGTGCGCTTCTCAAAATCGGCGACGCGCTCATAGAGGCTGGCCTCGGCGTGCAAGGCGCCGGTTTCGTCCCGCCGGACGCGCATGCCGCTGGCCTGCAGCACGTTCTCCGGCAGCACGTCGGCGGAGACACTGGTGGAGGCGGCCAGTACGACGGCACGTTCCACCACATTCTCCAGTTCACGCACGTTGCCCGGCCAGGGATACTCCATCAGCACGGCCATGGCCTCGGAGTCGAATCGCAGTTCACTGCGGCCGTCGGGTCCGACAAACTTCTGGTTCTCGCGGCAATAGATGTCAAAGAAGTGATCGATGAGCAGCGGGATATCCTCGCGCCGCTCGCGCAGCGCCGGCAGGGCGAGGTTGATGACATTCAAGCGGTAATAGAGGTCGCTGCGGAAGCGGCCTTCGGCGACGGCCTTCTGCAGGTCTTCGTTGGTGGCGGCAAGGATGCGGACGTCGACCTTCACCAGTTCCGTCGAGCCCAGCGGCATGAACTCGCGCTCTTCGATGACGCGCAGCAGTTTGGACTGCATGTCGAGCGGGATGGTGCCGATCTCGTCGAAGAAGATCGTGCCGCGGTTTGCCGTCTCGAAGTAGCCTTTGCGGGCGGTGACCGCGCCGGTGAAGGCTCCGCGAACGTGGCCGAACAGGGTGGACTCCAACAGGTCCGGCGGCAGCGAGCCGGAGTTGACGGCCACGAACATGTTCTCGGCTCGCGGCGAGTGGGCATGGATCGCCTTGGCGACGATCTCCTTGCCGGTGCCGGTCTCGCCGGTGATGAGAATGGTGGACCGGCTGGGGGCGACCTGCGTGACCAGGTCGAGCACCTTCAGCATCCGCTCGCTCTTGCCGACGATGTTGGAGAAGCCATAGCGCTGCTTGAGGCTGCGCTTCAGTTCGCGGTTCTCGCGCTCCAGGCGGGCGGCGGCAATCATGCGCCGGATCTCGATCAGGAGCTTCTCGTTGTCCCAGGGCTTGGGGAAGTAGTCGTTGGCGCCGCGCTTGATGGCCTGGATGGCAACTTCGATCGACCCGTAGGCGGTGAGCAGGAAGATGGGCGTCTCGCGGTCGCGCTGACGAACCTCCTCGAGCACCTCCATCCCGGAACGGTCCGGCATCATCAGGTCGAGCAGGACAAGGTCGTACTCGGCGGACTCGAGCTTCTTGAGGCCCTCCGTGGCGTTGGGGGCGAGCTCGACGGAAAAGCCCTCCATCGTGAGCAGCACTTCCAGACTCTCGCGAATATCCTCTTCGTCGTCGATGACGAGGATGCGGGTAGGGCGTTCGATATCAGGCATGGACCGTGGCGGAGGACGCCTCGGCGAGATGGGCGCGGGCACTCAATGGGAACGTCAGCCGGAACCGCGTCCCCTCACCCAGGCGGCTGTCCACCTCAATAGTACCGCCGTGTTCCTGGACAATTCCGTAGGTGACGGAGAGCCCAAGCCCCGTGCCCTTCTTGGCTCCCTTGGTGGTGAAGAAGGGGTCGAAGATGCGAGTCAGGTTCTCCGGAGCGATGCCCTTGCCGGTGTCGGCGACCTCGACTTCGACGCGGCCTTCGACGGCGCGGGCGGTGATGGAGAGCAACCCGCCGCCTTCCATGGCATCGCGCGCGTTCAGGATCAGGTTCAGGAAGACCTGCTGCAGCTTGCCGGGATTACCGCGCACGGCGGCGCCCGCCTCATCCAACTTCAGCGCGACGCGCACGCCGGCCTTGTCCAACTGGTGCTCGACGAGGGAGGTGACTTCGCGGACGACCTTGGCCACTTCCACATCGGTGAGTTCCGTCGGCGAGACGCGCGAGAAGTTCAGCAGCGAGTTGACGATCTCACTGGCACGGAAGGTCTGCTTGGCGATCTTTTCGAGGAGTACGGACTTCTGCTGGTCGCCGTTGACCTGCTTGGCGAGCATCTGGGCGTAGGTGGAGATCACAGCGAGCGGCGTGTTGACTTCATGGGCGACGCCGGCGGCGAGCAGTCCGATGGAACTGAGCTTGTCGGCCTGAACGAGGCGCCGCTCCAGTTCGCTTCGGTCGGTGATGTCGTCGAAGATGACGAGGCGGCCGATCTCGGCAGAGTCCTTGGAAACCAGCGGAGCGACGGCAATGTTGACGGTAGCCTCGCGGCCGGCGCGCTCTGTGCCATCCCCATTCCGAGCCATCCATGTGCGGAGCCGAACCTTGTCGATGTGGTGGACACCGCTCTCGGTGTGAAGAGCTTCGAGGCGGTCGACGAGTTCCGTCGGAAGCAGAGCCCGCAGGGGCTGTCCGACGGCCCGCTCCCGGGCGATGCCGGTGAGGTCTTCCATGCGAGTGTTCCAACTCTCGACGCGGCCCGAGAGATCGGCGGCGAGAATGCCGACGTTGATCGACTCGACGATGTTCTCCGAGAACTCCTTGAGCCGCTCATATTCGGCGGCCTTGCGCTCAAGCGAGCGGTAGAGGCGGGCGTTCTCGATGGCGATGCCGACGTAGCCGGAGATGGTCTGGAGCAACTCGACGTCATCGCTCGACAGGAAGTCGCCCTTGTCGGTGCGGCTGACGCCCATCCAGGCGATGGCGCGGCCTCTGACGCGGCAGGGCAGATAGTAAGTGAGGTCAAGCGCCGCGATGGCGCCGCCCTCGCGCCGCGGGGACTCGTAGAACAGGTACGGCCGCTCCTCATCGGGCGTGGCCGCTTCATCGAGGAAGCTCAGGTCGGGGAAAGACGGGGCGGGATGCGGGCGCTGGCCGCGGGTCATGACGAGGCGCTGCCGCTGCTCTTCGTCGGCCACAACGAAGCCGACGTGGGCGATGGAGAGCGTCTTCAGCAGACGCTCGGCGACGGCGTTGAGGGCGGCGCCGAGGTCGACTTCCGAACTCAGCTCGCGCGCGAATTCGACGAGCGTCTGGCGGTAGTCGTAGCTGTCCTTATAGAAGACGTGCTTATCG
>CAYNDS010000269.1:3886-5754 GCA_964395885.1 uncultured Solibacteraceae bacterium
CTGCAGGTAGGTTCGAATCGGCTGGAAGACGAACGTGGCGATCACGATCAGGATGACGACGGCGCCGGGGCTCAAGTCCTCGACGCGGCCAAGCGAGAAGACCAGACCGTAGATGACGCCCAGCACGGCGAGGGCGGCCAAGGTGTAGACATAGCCCTGCTGGAAGATGACCTCGACATCCATCAAGCGGTAGCGAATGATGGCGTAGGCCCAGGTGAGCGGGATGAAGCCGAGGCTGAGCACCGCAAGGCGAAGCACGGGACCGGGCGTCGCGCCCATGGTGTACGGGATCACGTAGAGCACCGTGAAGGGCAGCGCGCCGAGGATGGCGCCGTTGCGGAGCCACTTCAACTGCTGGCGGACGACGAGGTCATCGGAGCGGCGAGTGCGCCAGGCAAGGACAATGGCGCCGAGCAGGTAGGCCGAGGACAGCATCGGCAGCCAGAGGCGGTCGAGCAGCCAGCGGACCTCCGTCAGCGGCAGGCCGGACTGGATGACGCCGGTGGCGACTCCGGCGGTGAAGGCGACCAGTGCCAGGGCGGCGCCATAGAGAGCCAACGGCTGGACCCAGCGGCGCCAATTGCGCGGCGGGTGGGGGAAACTCAAGCAGAAGTCGAGGAAGAGCGCGGGCGCGAAATAGCCTGCGGTGACGTTGCCCCAGTAGATGAGCTTGTCGAAGGTGTTCAGCTTGCCGGTGTAGTGGAAAGAGGACAAGACAAACGACGTCAGGCAGAGCACGAAGAAGTGGGCCGCCTTGGGGGCGCTGGACCGGCGGAACCAGACGAACAGACCGATGGCGAGATAGGCGGCGCCGACCAGGTACTGGTAGTAGATGGCCGAGTCGGGCATGCGCTCGCCGACGATGACGGTGGCGCGGATATCGATCTCGTTGCGGCGAACCTGGTATTCGGCCTTGTTCCAGGGTGTGACGGCGGCCAGGATCTGGGGCACCTGGGCGGCGTGCTCGATGGGGACGAGGTTGATGCGGACGAGGAGGTCGCCTTTGCGAAGTCCGGCCTTGGCGGCGGGGCTGCGCGGTTCGATGTGCGCCGCCTCGACGCGGCTGAGACCGCCTTCGACGCGTTCGGTCCAAACGACGCCGTCATCGGGGAGGTGGTAGAGCGACTGCTGCTGGAAGTTCAAGACCGCGCACAGGACCGCCGCCGCCGTCAGAACGACGAAAAGCGTGCCGTAGATTTGTGCGCGCAAGCCTCCCATAGCTACTCCGGAAGCGCAATCCGCAGGCGGAGACACTTCACCGCGGAGGCAAATAGCAATCGTTTCGCCATCGGCGCGAGGCCCCCTCTGTTGTCTCTAACATATACGAAAAGAGGGGACTTTTCCATTCCGATTTGATCGGGAAGCGGCGGAATGGGGTACCGAATTCCGTAGCGGCTATGACGTTTGGAATTCCTATTCCGAAATCCCTGTTTTTTGGGGATTTCGGGAAGCCTTGCGACAGAGTGAGACATCTCCGGTGGACGGCCGCCGGCGGGGCGGACGGGGTCCCAAGCCATCGCAAGGATACGGGCGGAATGCCGCCTGCAGGCGGAGTGGCCGGCGGAAGTGGTTGCAGGGATGGCAGATCGAGCGTAGCGGGAGCAGTGATTGCGGCGCCGAGGGGGGAGGGTCAGCCGTCCTGGTGGCCGTCGAAATCCTTCAGCTTCGGCATGTTGACGATGTGCCAAGCGCCAATGGCGCCCACTTTTTTCATCCGCACCAGCGCTTCGTAAGACGCCGCCGCGCCCGCCTTGGTGTTTCCCTTGTAGAGGTGGTGGACCACGAGCTTGCCGATCTTGACGACGACCTTCGCCGGGCAACTGGAATCCGTCTGCAGAATCATTCCCTTTGTGGCCCAGGCAATGAGG
>CAYNDS010000270.1:0-5549 GCA_964395885.1 uncultured Solibacteraceae bacterium
TTTGAGGCCAACGCCCGCAAAGTCGTCGGCCAGAAAGTCCGCGAACTGCCCGCCGAGTTTGCCTCCGCCACCCTTCTCCAGCCCCACGGCGAAGCCCAACTCCGGCTGCACGATTCCATCCGCAAGGCCGTCTTCACCGTCCAGTTCCCGTCCAGTGAGTGGCAAGCCCGCCACGTCAGCCTCGCCACCGGCGCCGGAACCGCCCGCTTCACCATGTCCGTCCCCGCTGAACAACTCCAAGCCGGCGCCGTCACCATCGTCGTTCCCGCCACCGAACTCGACCCGGGGCGCCACGTCATCACCCTCGTCTCCACCGAAGGCGAGCACCTGGATTACGTGTTTCAAGTCCGTTTCGATTAGCCTGGAACCGGACGGTCTCTGCTATCGTCCGGAGTAGGTGTTGAAAACAGCTCTCGTCGTTCTTCTCAGCGCCGGAGCCTGGGCGCAGACCGCCGGCTATCCCCGCAACCACATCTCCGGCCAATTCGGCGCCGCCATCCCCGGACAGGACCTGAAGAACTCCTTCGCCCCGGCCTTCGCTCTCGGCTTCAACTACGGCTACCGCATCACGCGGAACTTCCAGGCGGACGTCGGGCTCGACACCGCCTTCCAGTCCGCCCGCGTTCGCCAGTTTCTCGATACCGGCTTCGGCGCGCTCCGCATTCGCGACTTCCAACTCTTCATCCCCGTCGGCGGACGCGTCGTCCTGCCGATCAACGGCGACCGCGCCGAGTTCTACGCCGGCGGCGGCGGCGTCTTCGCCCGCTACTACGAAGCCATCAGCCAGCCGAACGTCAATTTCCGTTTCGCCTGCCCGCCCTGCTCGGCCCGCTCCGGCTTCGGCTACTACGGCGTCACCGGATTCCGCTACCGGCCCTCCCAATACGGAGCCTTCTGGATTGGCGGCTCGGTCCGCGTGATCCGCGTCAATACCGACGGCGAACCCATCGGCAACCTCCAGCCGCCCGCCACGCGCGACCGCTGGATCATCCCGACCTTCGACATCGGCTTCAGCTTCTAGCGGCCTTCCGCTATACGATGTAGGGCGCATGACCCGACGCCACTGGCTTGCCGCCTCCGCCGCTTCCGCCGCCGCCCAATCGCCCCGCCTCCGCGCCGGCATCATCGGCTCCGGAGGCCGCGGCCGCTTTCTCACCGCGGAAGCCAAAGAGATCGGCGTCGAAGTGTCCGCCGTTTGCGATGTCTACGAGCCCAACCTGAAGGCCGGTCTCGATGCCGCCTCCACCGGCGCCGCCGCCTACCGCGACTACCGCCGCCTGCTCGACGACAAGTCCCTCGAAGCCGTGTTCATTGCCACGCCCGACCACTGGCACGCGCAGATGACCATCGATGCCGTCGAAGCCGGCAAGGATGTCTACGTCGAAAAGCCGCTCGCTCACACGATTGAAGACGGCTTCCGCATGATCGAGGCTGTCCGCCGCACCGGCCGCATCGTCCAACTCGGAACACAGCGCCGCAGCTTCGACATCTTCCTTGAAGCCAAACAGGCTCGCGACGCCGCCCGCATGGGCGACATCCGCCTGGTCACCGGCTGGTGGCTCAACCGCCAGGACGCCCTGAACACTCGCCCGCTGGAAGGCCCGCTCGACTGGAAACAGTGGCTCGGCCCGGCCGCCGCGCGCGAAGCCGACGCCACGCGCTTCCGCAACTGGTACTGGTTCTTCGACTACTCCGGAGGGCTGATGGTGGGCCAGTGCGCCCACGCGCTCGACACCATTCACTGGCTCTGCGGCGTCACCTACCCCAGCGCCGTCTATGCCAGCGGCATCGGCACCATCGGCGCCGAAGTGCCGGAAACCACCACGCTGGTTGCCGACTACCCGGAAGGCCTTCAGGTCTCCTTCACCGTCGGCTATCAGGCGATGCGCTACGCCGGCTTTCTGGACCAGCAGACTCTCCTGCACGGCACCGCCGCCCGCATGGACGTCGGCCGCGAAAGCTGGGCCATCTATCGCGAGGATCCGAAAGCCACCGAGCTCACGCCGGAACGCCGCCGCAGTGAACCCGGCAGCTTCCGCCGCGCCACCCGCCAGCACATCGCCAACTTCCTCGAATGCATCCGCACCCGCCGCCAGCCCAACGCCACCGTCGAAATGGGCCAGTGGACCAACGTCGCCCTCTGCATGGCCATGGAGAGCCTGAAATCCAAGCGCCGCGTCACCTTCGACGCCGCCCGCCGCCGCATGGCTTAGGCGCGCTGCAACTCCGTCCACAGCGCCTTGTAGTAGCGCAGAAACCGCTCCGGCTCCTTCGATTCCGCGCACTCGCACAGCAGATACCGCTCGTACTTGGCCGCCTTCAGCAGCGCAAACAGCTCGCGATACGGATAGCCGCTCGTCAGCTCGTTGATGTGCACGTTCTTGATGTACGGTTTCAGCAGTTCAAAGCTCGCGCGCACGCTGCCGTTCACGACATCCGTCGGGTTGGAGTTCCAGCACGCGCCCACCATCGGATGCGCCGCCGCCTGCAGAATCGCAGCGGAATTCGGCGGCAGTTGCGTGATCGCGCCATGCACTTCCATCCACACTTCGATTCCCTTGCCCATGCCGTACTGGCCCAACTCCCGCAGCGCCGCGCCGATGCGCCCGATTGTGACCTCCGCCGGAACTTCCTTCGGCATCCCGTTCGGCCGCACCTTGATCGCCAGCGCCCCCGTGTCATGCGCCAGGTCGATCCACTGCTTGGCCAGCGCGACATTGCGGTCCCGCACCGCGCCATCCGGCGAATGGAACTCGCACGTCGTGCCGAAGCTCAACAGCCGTACGGTAGACCGCGCGAACTTCTCCTGCACCGCCGTCCGCTGTTCCCGCGTCAGCGTCACCTCGACGCCGTGCTTGTGCTCCGTGCGCAGTTCGACGGCGGCGTAACCGGCCTCCGTCAACTTGGCGATCACCGTGTCGAGATCCCAATCCTTCAGCACGTTGTAGGTGACGCTGCCCAATTGCATGGCTTCTAGCGTAGCGGCTCAGCCGGTCCGGCGGATACAGCCTCCTCAGCGCTTCAGCAGCGGCTCCAGCGTCCGCAGCACCACCTGCGCCACCTTCTCGTTCCCCTTCACATTGGCGTGGATGCCATCGGCCTGCATCAGGTCGCGATTCAGCGCCACGCCTTCCAGCAGAAACGGAATGCGCGGCAGCCCGCGCCGCTTGGCGATCTCGACATACATCTGCTCAAAGTCGCGAATGTAGTCCGGACCATAATTCGGCGGCAGGGTCATGCCGGCAATCACCACCTGCGACCCGGCATCCCGCAGCGCCGCCGCCATCTTGTCCAGATTCGCCCGCGACTGCGCCACCGGGATCCCGCGCAGACCGTCATTGCCGCCCAACTCCAGAATCGTAATGTCCGGCTTCAGCGCGATCGCGTCGCCGATCCGCGTCAAGCCTCCCGATGTCGTATCCCCGCTCACGCCCAGGTTCACCACCCGGTAGCGGTAGCCGCGCCGGTCCAGCTCTTTCTGCAGAAAGTCCGGATAGCTCAGCCCCGCCTCCACGCCGTAGCCGGCCGAAAGCGAATCCCCAAAACAAACAATCACCGGACGCTCATCCGACGCGTCCAAAGGAGCAGGAGCCGCCGCCTTCGGCGGGTCCACCGGTTTCGCCACCGGTTCCGGAGCCTTGGTGCCGCACGCGGCAAGCAGCGCCAGTCCGAGAGCCGGCACCAGGGCCGGATGCCAGAATGAAAAGTAGCGGGAACGCATGTCCGATTCCATCATCTCGATTCGTGAACTCACCCGGTCCATCGACTCCGGCACGCATGTCGTTCCGATTCTGCGGGGCATTACGTTTGATGTGCCGCGCGGCGAGTTCGTTGCCATCATGGGCGCCTCCGGCAGCGGCAAAAGTACTCTGCTCGGCTTGCTGGCCGGGCTCGACGCCCCCACCTCCGGAGAAATCTGGATCGACGGCGTGAACATCGCCCGGATGGAAGAGGACGCCCTGGCGCGGCTCCGCGGCCAGAAGATCGGCTTCGTCTTTCAGTCCTATCAGCTCATCCCCACGCTCACGGCGGAAGAGAACGTTCTGCTCCCGTTGGAGTTGGCCGGCGATGGATCGATCGGGCTCGATCGCGCGCGCGAACTGCTGAAGGCCGTCGGTCTCGCCGATCGCGTCGACCACTACCCCGTGCAGCTCTCCGGCGGAGAGCAGCAGCGCGTCGCCCTCGCCCGCGCCTTTATCGGCAAGCCTCCGCTGCTTCTCGCCGATGAACCCACCGGCAATCTCGACAGCGCCAATGGCCGCCACGTGCTGGAACTGTTGACTTCGCTCAATCGCCGCGAAGGCGCCACGCTCGTGCTGGTCACGCACGACCGCCAGCTGGCCGCGCACGCCGACCGCATCATCACCCTCAGCGACGGCGTCGTGGTCTCCGATGAACGCGTCGCAGCGGAGCAGCGCGCATGAGCGTCGGACACTCGGCAACGGCTCAGCCCGGCGTCGCCGCCTTTGGCTGGAAATCCGCCGCGCGCATCGCCTGGCGAGAGTCGCGCTCCTCCGGCGTCAAGTTCGCCTTTGTCATTCTCGCCGTCGCTGTCGGTGTCGGCTCCCTCACCGGTGTCCGGGGCTTCGCCAGCGCCTTCCGCGCCATGCTCTCCAAGGAAGCGCGCACCCTGATGGCCGCCGACGTCACCGCGCGCGTCTTCGCCATGCCCACGCCGGAGCAGCAGCGCCTGCTGGACGACCTGCAGCGCCAGGGTGTGCGCGAAACGCAGATCACCGAAACCCTCACCATGGCCGGCCCGACCAATGGCGCTGCCCCGATGCTCGTCTCCGCCAAGGCCGTCGACCCGCGCGTCTACCCGTTCTACGGAGAACTCGTGCTGGACCCGCCGCTGCCCCTCGCCGCCGCGCTTACCCCGGACACCGTCGCCGTCTCGCCCGACCTCATGCTCCGTCTCAACATCAAGGCCGGCGACACCGTCCGCCTCGGCGGGCAGGACTATCGCGTCATCGGCGCCGTCGCCAAAGAGCCGGATCGCATGTCCGGCACCATCAACATCGGCCCGCGCCTGCTGCTCAGCCGGGAAGCGCTGGAACGCACCGGGCTGCTGAATCAGGGCAGCCGCGCCGCCCAGAAGTTTCTCTTTCAGCTGCCGCCCGCCACGCAGCCCAACGCCCCCACCGTCGACGCCGTCCGCGAGCGCCTGAAGAAGGCATTCCCGGAAGCGCAGGTGATCGATTATCGCGAAACTCACCCGATCATCACGCGCGGCCTGAATCGCTCCGCGATGTTTCTCAGTCTCGTCAGCCTGATCGCGCTGATCGTCGGCGCGCTCGGCGTTGCCACTGCCATGCACTCGCATCTGCAACAGAAGCTCGATTCCATCGCCGTCATGAAGTGCCTCGGCGCGCGCTCCCACCAGATCACCCGCATTTACCTGTTGCAGACGATGACGCTCGGCCTCTGCGGGGGCCTGGCCGGAATAGCGCTCGGTGCCGGCGTGCAGCTGCTTTTTCCGAAACTGATCGCCCGCTACTTTCAGATTGAGCCCGCGTTCCAGTGGGACTTCGCCGCCATCGCTCAGGGCC
>CAYNDS010000271.1:0-5408 GCA_964395885.1 uncultured Solibacteraceae bacterium
ATGGCCGCCGAAGAGTCGCCGAAGTCCAAGTACAACCGACTCCAACGAGCGATTCAAGAGTCGATTCTTCGGGACTATCCAAATCCGGAGCGGATCGGCTGTCCGGGTGCCCGGGCGATACAGGAACTGGCGACGGCTCCCGTCTTTACCTCTCTAGAGAGCGACCCGCGGTGGCATCACGTCACTCACTGCTCTGAGTGCTACCGAGAGTTCCTGGCCGTGACTCGCGCGGCGCACGAGAAGGAATCCCGCGCTGCTGTTGTCAAAAGGGCTGCGGCGGCATCTGCGGCAGCCGTTGTCCTGATTGCTCTTTTCGTCTGGAGCCCCTGGAAGCGCCCCCAGAATGCCGAACTTCCGGTGCTCTACGCGCGCCAAGTGATCGAGATGCCGGCGGTCTTGCGATCTGGAAAGGCGCAACCCAGCAGAGCCGTGGAGCTGACGCGCGGACCTGTTGAGATGGTTGTGAGGCTGCCAGTGGGGAGCCCAGCTGGTGACTATGAGTTACAACTGCAACGGGCGGGGCGGAGTCTTTTCCAGGCATCAGCGGCGGCAACGGTGTCGGCCGGAGTGACGACGTTCGCCGTCAAGACCGATCTGACGGCGTTTGAGCCGGGTGAATACAGCCTCGTCGTCCGTCGCGTGCCTTTCGACTGGACCTACTTCCCGGTTCTCATCCGTTAAGCGCAGCGATCGCCGTTTCCAGCACCTCATCGTTATCGCGACGGTCGAAGTCTTCCTGAACGGGGTCAGTGGGCTTCACGCCGTGACCCTCAAAGCGTTCGCCTTTCCAGGTGATGTAGGCAGCCTTGGGCAGAATGGCCATGTAGCCGTAGCCAACCTTGTAGCCCGACCCCGGAAGCAGGCGTCCGGCGGTCTCCGCTCCGAACAAGCGGGCCAACTGGTTCTCTCGCGCGAAGGCGGCCACCATCTCGCCGGCACTTGCCGTGTGCTCATTGATGAGGATGCCCACGCTGCCGTGCCATCGCTTTGCGCCAAGCCCCTCCGAAACAAGGGTGACCGATGGATCGCGTCGCGCATAGCGAAGGGCCAGCCAGGCGATGGCTAGCGGGTTCGGCAAGTTTGTGGGAAGGCGATCGAGACGTGGCAAAGCCTCCTTGGGAACGTGCTGCTCGGCGCGTCGCCGACTAAGCGTATAACCAATCGGCTGCTTGTTCGGAGTTAGGTGGCTCATCAGGCGCAGAACGCCTAGACCACCGCCCAGATGCCCGCGAAGATCGATCAGCATGATTTGCTTGTCGGACAGAGACGCAAAGACTTCATCAAGCGTGCGGGCAACGTCCAGCCCCAACAGTCCAGGAAAGATCGAGACCTTGACGTATCCGATACCTGACCCGAGATCCTTTGCGACGACCGCCTGTGGTTCCGCATAGGGCTGCTGGCGGGAGCGCGGATTCGGTGTGGGCAGATCAAACTCCAAGAGCTGGCTGTCTCGCCGGAATGTGACCCTTGGTCGCGCACCCATTGGAAACATCGGGGCTTGGTCCGCGGGGATCGGCTTGCCGTCGATCGCCGCGAGACGATCGCCCCTTCGGACCCCCGCCAGATCGGCCGGGCCTCGCTCATGTACGTCATGTACGACCCAAGCCGGGCCGTATCCAACATCTCGCCGGCTGAACGTCGCGCCGATGGCCAGCCGCGCTGGAACGCGCCGCACGGATTGATGAAAGAAGCCGGTGTGGCTAGTGCCGAGCTGGCGCATCACATCGTGCATGGCCAACTCAAACGCGTCCGGGTCTGATTGCTTCACGACGGATTCCCGAGCAGCCTGGGCAATCCGAGGCCAGTCGCGACCGTTGAAGTTGGGATCGAAATAGTTCTTCGTCACGACCGCAACGGTCTTCTCGAAGACCTCAACGCGCTGTCGATGCGACAGATCGCGGCTTTGCACGTGTGCCATATCCGATCACCTCAAATCCAGCCCATAGTTGGGGCTTGGCGTTGTCACCGAAGTCGCGAACGAAGTCGAGCTGCGCTTGGCGAAGCGAATCTCGAACGTTGGCACCCGCCGCCAAGTGCTTGTAGAAGGACTGCATCAGCGTAGCGGTGGAGCGGTCCTCCACAGCCCAGAGACTTGCGACGACACTGCGGGCCCCCGCGATCAAGAATGCGCGCGCCAGATTCATCACGCCTTCCTGCCCTTGCAGTTTGCCGGTGCCGGTTTCACAGGCCGACAGCACCACCGCCTCTGCGTTCAATCGATGCCGAACGATCTCGCGTGCCTGCCACAGGCCATCATCGCCCCCGTCGCCGGGGGACAGCACCAGCGCGGCGCGGTCCGGCTCCGCTTCTTCCGCAATCCCATGGGCTGCGAGATGAAGAAACCGAAACCGGCTCAGGGGTTGCAACTTCAGTTTGGCTTCGGACGCGTCCAACCCGGTCAATGCCACACTCTCCACTCCCAGTGTCTGCGCGGCGACCAGCGCCTCTTCCTTGGCATAAGGCAGGCGGGCCAACGATCCTGATCGGAGCGAAGCAAGCCCGCGGAAGTTCGAGGCGGTACCCTGATCCGGGCTATAGGCAACCGCGAGCAGCGGGAGAGAGGTGGCGGACCGTCGCTGTGTACTCAGCAGGTGATACACAGTGGCGGACGGCGCGGCGGTGACGGCAAGGCGCTTGACCAGGTATTGCCCGCTGAGGTCAGGGACTGCGGCGAACGGAACCAAATGCAACGCACCATCGGGAACGACGATGAGAGACTGCGTGGACTCGTCCAGAACCGGGGCAATCACTGCCGCGTGAAGCTTCTCACCCGCCGAGCGAGCGTCTGCCCCGCTCCGAACAGACCTGGTGAAGTCCTGACTGAGCCGGTTGATCGTGGAGCGAGAAGGCAGAGTGTCAATGATGCGTGCCGAGCGGGACGTCACGCGTATGGCGAACGACTTCGGCTCACTCAAGACGTACTCGACCAGCACCTCTCCCTCCGGCAGACGGGCGCGCACTGCGTCGAGCGCCGCGGGCTCCCGCGGAACAAGCGACATCTCGGCCCGCTTCCGCCGATACTCGGCTGGAATGAGGGACTCGTAGGCACGATCCAGTGCCGCCAACGTTCGACTGGTCTGTGCCGGGGTAAGAGAATCGTGAACCAACGACCGTTGCAGCCGCGCAATCTCGCGCTCTCTTGCAGAGGCTGCCAGCGAGGCCCCGCTGCGCATCGCGTACCGAATTGAGTCGAAGAGCGCCCGTCCACGGGCTTTCTCAATTACCGCGAATGCGTACGACGTGTCGCCCAGCTTGCCGCTTGCCAGTTTGAAGTGGTTGAGATAAATGTCGCTGGCAGCGGAAATCATGGCGCTCTTCACCTGACTGCTCGGTGCGTTCAGCAGGAGGCCGTCGACCAGATCGGTAGCTTGCCGAAAGGTCGCATCGGCTTCGCGCAGACGCCCATTGGCGGCCAAAGCCTCCGCCTTCTCCGCAACGTAGATTGGCAGCTCGTAGCCCTCATCCACCTGCCGTGCGGTTGCGATTCCAGTCTCGATGAGTTCCAGCGCTCGTGATGGGTTACCGGTCTTACGGTACGTCTGTGACAGGTTCAGGTAGGCCCCCGCCTCCATGCGCGGAAGAGTCGCTGCTTTGGCGACCGCCATCGTCCGTTCGAATGCCTCACGAGCGGCGCTGAAGTCGCCGCGAATGGTCGCAATGTGCCCGGCGGCATTGTAAAGTTCCGTCTGTGCCCCGGCGATCCCTTCGCGTTCCGCCTGTGGCAGAGCCTCCTGAACCAGGCGAGTCGCCTCCGACAAGGCAGGCCCGCGGCGGCTCTCTGGTAACCGCAGCAGAGCGCGGATTCGTGCGATGGTCAACTGCAACGGAACGGACTCGAAGCCGCCCACCCGCGCCGCCTTCGTCGCATTGTCGAGGATGGGGAGTGCCATCTCCGCCATCCCGTTCACCGCGAGGCCGTTCGCCAGCCAGACCGAGAAGTAGATGAAGGAGGGCGTATCGTTCAGCTCTCTCGCTACCTGCATCGCCGAGCGCACCGCCACCGCCGCTTCACCGAGATTGCCGGAGACGCCGGCAACCAGGCCCAGTTGGCCCTTCGCGCGGTTCTCGCGGCGGCGATCGCCAATGGAGGCGGCGAGGTCCCTTGCCTTGGTCCAGTCCTCCAGCGCGGCCGCCGTGTTCAGGTTCAGATCGATGGAGCCGAGGACGAACAGACCGCGAAGCTTGAGGTCCGGATGCTGTTCGACCACGGGATCAGCGAGTAGCGCCACCGCCTCCTCACGGGCCTTTCGATACTGTCCTGCCTCCATGGCACGGCGCAGTTGACCAAAGCGCGCCGCGATCTCTCCCCGTCGATCGCCCACGCGCGAGAAAGCCTTTGCCGCCTCCGCATACACCGGCGCGGCGGCGAACCAGTTGCCCTGATCACCCAGCCGATCCGCCCTTGCCAGCAACTCTGCAGCGTCGGGGGCGTCGGCGGAACGCGAAGGCACTACCAGGGCGAGGGTTAGGCCCATGACGGCCATCGAGCATTTTGGAGACAACATCACTCCTCACCCGGTAGGCACGCAGCGGAAGTGCCCGGGACAGACTCGTCCCAGAATTTTTCGTCCCCTTCCCGCTCAGGTCTCGGTGGGTCCTGGATTCTTCTCACTTCTTCTCACCGCTCCGGGCGCTTCGTCCTGTTCTCAGGAACTTAGCGGCCACTGGTGATGTCACGAACCCTCGCCGCGGGGCCGTACGGAGAGACGAGGACGCAAACGATGCCTCGAACGGGACGGCGCGGAATGGACAAAACGACACAGGCGGTACGGGCACAGCTAGACGCGATGGGCGTGCCGGTATTCGAGGTGGGGTTGCTGCGCCCGGCAGGGGCGGATGGCTCCGAGGCGAGCATGCTGCTCCGGACGTGGGACCGCGAGACGCTGCTGCGGTCGATCCCGTGGCTGCGCTACCAGAACGCGAGCGGGAGGCACATCTACGTGCGGCCCAAGGGCGAGCACGACCTCTCGATGGTGGACGACCTGACGGCGGACGCGGTCGCGCGGATGAAGGCGACCGGGTTCCAACCAGCCGCCGTGGTCGAGACCTCGCCGGGCAATTACCAGGCGTGGCTGAAGCACCCCGAGGTGCTCCCGGCAGTGGTGAGCACGTTGGCAGCGAGGCGACTGGCAGCCGAGTTCGGCGGCGACCCCGGCGCGGCGGACTGGCGCCACTTCGGGCGGTTGGCTGGGTTCGTGAACCGCAAACCGAAGTACCAGGGGGCGGATGGGCTGTTCCCGTTTGTGCGGCTGGTTGAGTCTAGCGGCGCGCGGTATGCCAACGGAAGCGAGTTCGTTGCGGGCGTTCAGGCCGAGCAAACCGCTGCTTCGCAACAGCGACAGGCTCGCCCAGAAACTACAACGCCGCGGCCTGTGAAAACAATCGAACAGTTCAGGATGGACCCAAGG
>CAYNDS010000272.1:0-2637 GCA_964395885.1 uncultured Solibacteraceae bacterium
CTTCCAACGCCGCCGCTCCGTCGCCGGTATGCGCCGCAATCGGCAACCCGGTTTCTCGTGAGCACAGCGCCGCCGCCCGCACCACCTTGCGATCCAGTTCGCCCAGCGGTCCACGATTCACGCCGATCTTCAGGAACTGCGGCTTTACACCGTCGACGCCATGACGCCACTCGTCGATCCAGCGCTTCGCCAATTGCTCGGCACTTTCAGACCGCGCGAACGTGGGCAGGTACTTGTAGTTGCCCGCCGCGTACAGACCGGTGTTCGTCCAGATGTCGATCCCGGTGGCATCGGAAAGCCGGCGCAGCAATCGCGGGTCGCGTCCCAGAAAGTTCGGCGTGCAGTCCAGAAAGCGGCGGCATCCGAGCCGGGCCACCGCCTCCAGCTTCGGCTTCGCCGCGGCAAACACTTCGTCCGCGACATACCGGCCCGGCCCAATCTGGTCCGCACCGACGAAATCCACCAGCACGTGCTCATGCACCAGGGTCGAGCCCGGCACGCCGGCGGCGTCCAGCCGCGCCAGCGCTCCCAACAGAAACTGTCGCCGGCCGATCGCTCTTCCCATCGCCCTCCGAGTCTAGAACAGGAGCTTCAACTGGAACCGGATCACGCGACCGCCGCCATCCTGAAACAGCGGGTTCAGGAACCGCCCCGGCAACGCGGTCTGCACGTTGGCGCTGAGCGTCCCCGTGCCCGGCGCAAACGCGCTCGAGTTGGAACTGCCGAACTGCGGCACGTTGAAGACGTTGAACATCTCACTCCGCAGTTGCGCCGTGAAGCGCTCGCCAATTTTCGTCGACTTCTGGAAGTTCATGTTCCAGTTCTTGATGCCGGGCGAGCGCATCGTATTCCGCCCCAGCGTTCCCGGACGGCACCCGTTCGGATTCGTGCACGTCGGCAGTTGAATGAACTGCGCCTCGGCGGGATTGATCACCGCGTTGCCCGCATCCGGATTCACGTAACCCGTGGGGCTGGTCGCACTCACCAGCGCGCGAACGCCAGGGCGTCCATTGGGATTCCAGTCCGGACGATCCGTGCCCGCTCCGCCGAAGCCGTCCGCGTCGAGACCGTTGGTGACGGTGAACGGCACGCCTGCTTCAAACGTCGATACGCCGGAAACCTGCCAGCCGCCCAGCAGCTTGCCGGCAAAGCCGCGCTGCGCCTTCTGCCACGGCAACTCATAGACCCAGGTGAACACCGCGCGCTGCGTCCGGTCGAAGGCCGAAAGACTGCGCTCGAGACGCTCGCCGCCGAAAATCGTCGGGATCATCGCCTCCTGCGGAATGTTCAGCCC
The DNA here is from genome assembly GCA_964395885.1 of uncultured Solibacteraceae bacterium. Classification (GTDB taxonomy): domain Bacteria; phylum Acidobacteriota; class Terriglobia; order Bryobacterales; family Bryobacteraceae; genus JAPKYZ01. The sequence continues at coordinate 1,295 of CAYNDS010000272.1, forward strand.
GCCGCCCCAAGCGAACACCTCGCTCGCATTGTCGATGAACTTCGACCACGTGTAGGCCCCCGTGATCAGGAACCCGTTCTTGAACGCCCGGCGCACATCCAACTGAAACGCGTGATACGTGGAGTTGCCGCCATTGGTGCGTGTCAGCCGCGCACCCTGCAGCGGATCAAAGCGCTGCTGCAGGCGCGCCGCCGGGAAGTCCGCCGCCCCGAACCCCTGCGGGAACCGGCGCACATTCAGCGGCACCAGCGGGTTAAAGTTCTCGTTCATAAACAGCTTCACGCCGCGGCTGCCCACATAGGCCGCGTCCACGATCACGCCCCCGCGAAGCTGCCGTTGAATCGAGAAGTTGAAGCGCTGATAGTACGGGTTGACCAGGTTCTGCAGCGTCAGCGTCTGGCCGTCCAGCGGGTTCGGCGCCCGCGCTTCCGTCGGAATGCGGCTGAACCAGTTCGCGATTCCTCGCGGTTCGGCGGTCGTCGCAGTCGCCGGAATACTGGTCGCGATCAGATTCGGCGTCGACGCCAGCGCATTGGAGGCGATGTTGTTGAAGAAGCTCTCGTAGCCGATCATGTAGCCGGCGCGGAAGCTGGTCTTCCGGTCGCCGAACAGCCATCCCCCCAGGCCCTTGCTCAGCGACGGGCTGTAGGCGATTCCCAGGTTCGGCGCGAAGTTGTTCTTGTCCGCCATCACCTGGTTCGGCTGCGAATAGGGTCCGGTGAACGTCCTCGGATCGAGATTGAAGATCCCCGAGAATGCCGGCTTGACCAGCGAATTCATCGGCAGCCCGAAGCTCTCATAGCGCATGCCCATCGTCACGGTCAGCCCGGTCGAGACGCGCCACCGGTCCTGGAAGAAGTAGGCTTGCCGGAACAGGTCCGGGTAATAGACCTGGCTGCCGAAATCGCGCGACGCATTCGCCTGGTTTCCCGAGAAGTTGTCAACGAAGTTCCCCAGACCCGTAAAGCCGCCCCCGGCCAGATAGGTGATCGAGCCGCGAAGCGTCGCCGGCGCCGCCTGCCTTGCCCGCTGCAGCAGAAGATCCGCGCCGAAGCGGAACGTGTGGCGCCCCCGCACGATGGACACCGTGTCCTGGATGCCGTAGTTGTTCGCGACGCGCCCCTGCGGAATGTTCGTCGCCACGCCGATCGCCGTTAAGCTCTGAATGCTGATGCTCGGCAGCGTCTGGCCCAGCGGATTCACCGCATCGTTCGGGAAACTCAGCGTGATCCGGTTGTAGGGCAGCCGCAGCTCGTTGGTCACCGTCGGTGAGAACACCCGCGTCCAGGCCACCGCCGCATTCTGATACCGCCCCCGATTCGACGTATCCAACCCCACGAAGT
>CAYNDS010000272.1:2647-5407 GCA_964395885.1 uncultured Solibacteraceae bacterium
AACGCGAAGCGTCCCGTCAGGAGACTCCGATCGGAGAAGCGGTGATCGATCTTGCCCAGCGGCTGGAAACTCCGCACCGCTTGCGGCACAATCCGGATGAAGGTCCCCACCTGCACGTCCGGGCGCCCGGCCCCCAGCGCGAGATTCGACAACTGCGTCGTCCCCGCCGCGCCCGCCGTGGCGGCCAGCAGAAGATCGACATTCGCGTTGCGCCCTTGCGGAAACAGGCTCCGCAGAGTGTTGCGGCCCGCCTCCGAAGGCGACAACAGGTTCACCGTCGATTGCGACACCTGCCGCCGCTCCTGGTACGCCACAAAGTAGAACGTCTTGTCCTTGCGGATCCTGCCGCCCAGCGTTCCCGTGAACCACTGGTCCGTGCCCGGAATCGGCTTGCGGTTCTGCTGCACGTAGGTGGACAGCGCCTGCGTGTTGGTGATCGCATTGAAGCGAGTCGACTCGATCAGGTAGCCCAGCGTCCCGTGCGTCTCGTTCGTCCCGGACTTGATGATCGTGTTGATCACCGCGCCACCCGCGCGCCCGAACTCGGCGTCGAAGTTCGACGTCTGCGCCGAGACTTCCTGCACCGCATCCGGGTTCGTCACCTGAAATGCCTGCCCGTTCACCGAGATGTCGTTGTTCTCGGTGCCGTCCAACATGAAGTTGTTCGATCGCCCGCGCCCGCCATTCACGGAGAACGTGCCCACGCCGAAGCCGCCGCGGTTGGAGGTCACACCCGGCAGCGTCAGCGCCAGCGAAACCGGATTCCGCGTCGCGATCGGCAGCTCCGTGCTCTGCACGACGTTGATGCTCGCTCCCCGCACCGGCTGTTCCGTCTGCAGTGCCACTGCCGATGCCTCCACTTCCACGGTCGCCGTCTGCTGCCCCACCTCCAACTTCGCGTCGATCGAAACCTGCTGCGCGGCCGCCACCGCGAAACCCGATATCGCGAACGTCTGGAACCCCTGGACCTTCACCTCCAGCCGGTATTGCGACGGGTCCACCGCATCAAACCGGAAGATCCCCGCTGCGTTGGACTGCGTCTCCCGGCTGACACCGCGCTGCAGGTCCGCAAGCGTCACCACCGCACCCGGAACCGCCGCACCACTGGAATCGGTGACGAGGCCGGAAACCGTTCCTCGTGAGGTTTGGGCGACGGCGGAAGACAACGCCATCAGCAGAAAGGCGAGCACGCGAGACTCCATTGGGACACTACTCCTATCGGGAATTAGCATTTAGAGGTCGGCTTGCCCGGTAAGGATTCATCAAAAATGCAAACGGCCCACCTTCGCCGAAGCGAAAGCGGGCCGTTTGTGGGCTTGCGAGGCTGGCCTAGAAGCTAAACCGCAACATCAGCTGAATGTTTCGGTTTCCGCCCTTTGCCGTCACCTTTCCGAAGTTGGCCGACAACGGGTTGGTCTCGAGACCGCCGCCGTTGGCGCCGCCCAGGTTCGGGAGGTTCAGCCAGTTGAAGGCTTCCGCGCGGAACTGCACGCGGGCGCGCTCCTTGATCTCGATGTTCTTGAACAGCGCCAGATTCCAGTTCTGGAAACCGGGCTGCGAGATCGTAAACGAGTTGCGGTTCTGGTTGCCAATCGTCCCGTTGGCCGGGCGGCTGGCAATCAGGCTGCCGTCGGAGTTGCGCGGGTTGAACCAGAAGGTCGGGTCCGCAACGCCACCCGCCGCGAAGCCCTTCGGATTCGACGGCGACAGCGTGGACACGTTCCACGGCTTGAAGTCCGGAGAGCCAATGCCGTAGAAGTCGGCCGACTCACCCACCGTGAACGGCGCGCCGGTCTGGAACTGCGCCAGCGCCGAGAGCTGCCAATTGCCCAAGGTATTCTTCAGCAGGGCCGAAGAGCTCTTGAAGAACGGCATCTCCCAGATCGTGTTGAAGACGGCGATGTGGCGGCGATCAAAGCCCGCCCGTCCCCACATGTTGGAGCCGTCAAACACGTTGTAGAAGCGATCGCGCGGGCCGGAGCCGTTGTCCATCGCCTTCGACCACGTGTAGGCCGCGCCGAACGACAGGCCCTTGGCAAAGCGCCGGTTGGCTTCGATCTGCAACGAGTGATACTCGCTGCGGCCGGAGTGCTCCAACATCGGGATGAACGCGTAGCCCTTGAACGGACGCAGGAAGTTGACATTCGCTCCGGCATTCTCCGGCCGGAACGTCGTGCCCACCGGCAACTGGTTCAGGTCGCGCTCGCGAGCCAGATAGTTGCCCGCCGAACCGATGTACGCCACTTCCAACGTCGTCTCGAAGCCGAGATTCCGCTGGTAAGACAGGTTCCAGTTATAGCCGCGCGGAACCTTGTAGACCGGATCGATCGTCATGAAGAACTGCGGGAAGTTGGTGCGCGCGGCGCCGCCCGGATTGTCAGCGATGCCGTTGGATACCGACGCCATCGGCTGGAATGGCGGGTTGCCGCCCAGGAAGACGCTGTCATAGACGCCGGGACGCGAGATGAACCCGCCGAAGCCCGCGCGGAAAACGTCCTTCGAGGTGATCTGATACGCCAAGCCAACGCGCGGCACAATGTTGTGCTGGTTGGGCGCCGGATAGCGTCCACCGGGACCGTTGCGCAGAAGGGCGTTGGCAGAGCCGTTCGTAATCACCGGAACGCGGCCGCGGCCCGCTTCCGGGAACTCCGTGCCAGGCACGTAGACGCCGTTGAACCGGTTACCGGAGATCACGTTGCCCGTGGCCCGATCGACCAGCGCGGCTTGCGCCGGGTCATACAGCTTGGGATCGAACACGGC
>CAYNDS010000273.1:0-1953 GCA_964395885.1 uncultured Solibacteraceae bacterium
TGCGGCTGGCGATCGCTGTGTCAGTGTGCTCCTACGGCGTGATTCATGCCCAAGGGAAGCCGGCAGCGGCGGAACTCGCGCTGGACTGGCGGCGGGTGGGGAACTCCCAAATCTGGCATAACGACCGTGACGTGGCGACGGGCGAAGTGCGCCGGGTGTGGTTTACGGGCGACGGCATCGGCGTGCAGACGGCAAACGGCCAGCGCTATGAAAGCCGGGATGGCGAGACATGGCGCGAGAGCGCGGAGGAGGCTCCGGCGCGGGGCGGGGCGGCGGCGGGACCTGACCTGTTCGGTCCCGTGCTGGATGTAGCGGTTTCGTCCGCCGATGCCGATGACCTGGTGGTCGCCACCCGCAGCGGCGTGTGGCGGTCTCGCGACGGGGGCCGAAGCTGGGCGAGTTGGAATGAGGGACTGCCGAACCTGAGCATCCGGTGGTTGCTTTCGGCACCGGCGGGCGGAGCGGGGTTGCGGGCGGCAACGGCGGATTCGACGCTCGAGTGGATGCCCGGCCAGAAGCGGGCCTGGAGCCGCGTGGGAGAAGCGCCTGCGGCTGGTGTCGTCGAAGTGCGGGGCGAGATGTCCTACTCCGTGGATGGCGAGGGCAGAATCGTCGTGGCGCGCAACGGGCAGATGCGGTCCGTCACGGCGGCAGCGGCTCCGGTGGTGCGGTTTTGGGTGGATGCAGCGGACCCGATGGTGGCGCTGGCGGCGGCGGGCACACGGCTGCTGCGGACCAACGATGGCGGACTGCTATGGGAGGACGTCACCGGAGCCTTACGGGGCGAAATCCGGGGAGTGACGGCGTCGCGGGCTTCGTCGGCGGTCTATGTGGCCACGACGGAAGGCGTCTTTCTGGCGGCGCTGAACTTCGCGGGGACTTCGGCCGTGCCGGTGTGGACGGGCTTGGCCGCACCGTCGCGCGGCGCCATCTCCGATGTCCTGCTCGATTCCGCGGCCAATCAACTCTATGTGGCTGTCGATGGCTGGGGCGTCTATGCGACGCTTGCGCCGCACCGGCGCTGGGATCCGGCGGTGGTCTCGGCGGCGGATCTGGTGCGGCGGGCGGCGGCGCCCGGAGCGTTGCTGAGTGTTCTGGGTCCGGCGTTGACCGGGGCGCGCACCGGGACGTGGACGGTGCCGATTCTTTCGACCGCCGATGGCGAGAGCCAGTTGCAAGTTCCGTACGAGGTGGCGGGCGGGCAGTTGTCGCTGCGGCTGGAATCGAGCGGCGGCGGCTGGGATGTTTCGCTGCCACTGGAGGCTGCGGCGCCGGCGATCTTCACGGATCGGGATGGGGCGCCGCTGCTGCTGGACGGCGAGTCCGGCGTGTTGCTGGATGCGATGCATCCGGCACGGTCCGGCACGCGGCTGCAACTTCTGGCGGCGGGTCTGGGCCGGGTGCAGCCGGAGTGGCCTGCCGGGCTGGAGGCGCCGTTTGAGAACCCGCCGCGGGTGGTGGCTCCGGTGCGGGTGCTGCTGGATGGGCAACCGCTCACGGTGACGCGGGCGACGCTGGCACCCGGCTATGTGGGCTTCTACCTGGTGGAGGCAGAGGTGCCGGCGTTGGTGAATTCCGGCACGGCGACGGTGACGCTGGAAGCGTCGGGACGGTTGAGCAATGCCGTTCGCGTCTATATTGAACCCTAGAAGGCGAAATGAAGATCACTCTTGTCCTGATGACCGCGCTGCTCGGCGCCTGGACGCTTCCGGCGCAGACCCCTGCGGAACCGAAGAAGGAAATCGAAAAGCTGGCGCCGTACTACCCGACGCCGGAGGCGATTGTGCAGAAGATGCTGGAACTGGGCGGGCTGAAGAAGGGCGAGAAGATGTTCGACCTCGGCTCCGGCGACGGGCGGATTGTGATTATGGCCGCGCGGAAGTTTGGTGCCGACGGAACGGGTGTGGAGTTCGACGCGGACCTGCACCGCCAATCGATGGCGAAGATCAAGAG
>CAYNDS010000273.1:1963-5397 GCA_964395885.1 uncultured Solibacteraceae bacterium
CATTATTCATGGCGACATCCTGGCGCAGGACTACTCGTCGGCGGACCTGATCACGATCTATCTGCTGCCGGTTTCAAACGACAAGGTGCGGCCGATGCTCGAAAAGCAGCTGAAGCGCGGCGCGCGCGTGGTGGCGCATGACTTTGAGGTCGCGGGCTGGAATCCCGAGAAGACCATCACGGTGGAGGATGACGGCGAAGGCCGCAGCCACACCTTGTTTCTCTACCTTCGGTAGGGTGTCTCTCCCTTCGACAGGGTTTTGGTGTGTATCGCAGAGCGACCCTCTCGACAGGCGGACGAACATCGAAATGGCCAAGGCGATGAAAGCGTCCGGCGTGGGTGGGAGACCGGGACGGATTGCGGCGAGGGCGATGACTCTGGTCGACTCCAGCGTCTGGATCGACCACTTCCGCGGCGCTCCCACACGAGAGACGGGTGCGCTGAGTCGGCTGCTGTCGGCAAAAGAGGATGCCGCCATGCGAGACCTGATCCTGGCCGAGGTGCTGCACGGGTTCGACTCCGACCGCGACCCCTTGGCGGGCGGCGCAGTGGCCCTGGCGGCTGCTCGAAATCACCGTTATCTGGAGAATAAGGGCCTCATCATTCGGAGAACTGAAGATTCGCTGATTGCGACCTGGTGCATCCGGAACGAGGTCACGCTGCTTCACCACGATCGCGACTTCTGTGCCTTTGAGAAACCCCTCGGGCGGAAAGTCTATCCTTGCTGATGCGGCTGGCAATCGCGGCCGCTCTTCTTCTGTGCGGGTGTGGCCGCTACTCCGACTTTGCACTTCCGACGGCCTCGGGCAGGCCGTCCCCCACCACGTGGAGCTGGCAGGCGGAGTCGCAGCCGATCCTCTCGCCGGGGCAGGGCGAGGACGACGTGCTGAATCCCTCGGTCGCGCGCGGGCTGCTGTTTTACTCGGTCTTTGACGGCAAGGCGTGGCATACGGCGCTCGAAGGGCGTCGCGTGCTGTCGCCGAACCCGGCCACGTGGGAAGGCGGCTACATTGCGGCGAACGGCTTTGTGCTGGACTGGCGCGGCGAGCTGTGGCACTGGTATCACGGGGCGGGTCCGGAGGTGCCGCGGATTGGGCTGGCGCGCTCCGGCGATGGGAAGGCGTGGCGCAAGGAGGCAAAGCCGGTGCTCGATGTGGGCCCGCGCGGAGCCTGGGATGAGCGCGGGGTCGCCGACCCGTACGTCGTCGAGGCGGACGGCACGCTGTACCTGTTTTACCTGGGCCAGGACCGCGCGCGGCGGCAGCGTCTGGGTGTGGCGCGGTCGACGGACGGGATGACGTGGGAGAAGCTGCGCGGGAATCCGATTCTCGAACTGGGCGGACGGGACAGCTGGGATGAGAACGGGCTGGGAGAGCCGGCGGTGTGGCAGGCACGCGGCGTCTGGTGGATGCTCTACACCGGGCGGGCGCTGGATGAGACGCGCCGCATGGGGCTGGCGCGCAGCACCGATGGACGCACGTGGCAGAAGGTGCCGGGCTTTGTCATTGAAGGCGATCAGGCATGGAACCGGAAGGTGGTGTGCGATGCGCACGTGGAGCCGCAAGCCGACGGGCGGGTGAAGGTCCACTACGGCGGCGGCGACATGGCCCACCCGGCGGAACGCATCCACGGTAGGATCGGCCTAGGGTGGCTGACGCCAAACTGAAGATCGGCATCACCTGCTATCCCACGTACGGGGGCAGCGGGATTGTGGCAACGGAACTGGGCCGCGAACTGGCGCTGCGCGGTCACGAGATCCACTTCATCAGCTACGCGACGCCGATCCGGCTGGATCTGGATTCCGACCGCGTGTTCTATCACGAGGTGGACGTCACCAGTTATCCGCTGTTCCAATTTCCGCCGTACTGCCTGGCGCTGGCATCGCGCATGGCGGAAGTGGCGGAGCGGCAGCAGTTGGACCTGCTGCACGTGCACTACGCGATCCCGCATTCCGTTTCGGCGATGCTGGCGCAGCAGATGACCGCGTCGCGGCGGCTGCCGTTCGTCACGACGCTGCATGGCACGGACGTCACGCTGGTGGGCACGGAGCCGAGCTACTTTCCGATCACGAAGTTTGCGATCGAGAAGTCGGACGGCGTGACGGTGATCAGCGACTTTCTGCGGCGCGAGACGGAGCAGGTCTTCGGCATCACGCGACCGATTGAGCGGATTCACAACTTCGTGAACTGTGCGCTTTATCGGCCCGGAGCACGGGAGCATAAGCGGCCGCGCCTGTTGCACATCTCGAACTTCCGGCCGGTGAAGCGTGTGCTCGACTGCGTGCGCATCTTGGCGGAGGTGCGGCGTGAGGTGGATGCGGAACTGTGGATGGCGGGCGATGGGCCGGAACGGTCCCCAGCCGAGCGGCTGGCGCATGAACTGGGCCTGGACCGGCACGTTCGGTTTCTCGGCAAGCAGGATCACATCGAGCGATTGATTCCGCAGTGCGACGTGCTGCTGATGCCGAGCGAGCGCGAGGCGTTCGGCTTGGCGGCGCTCGAGGCGATGGCGTGCGGCGTTCCGCCCGTGGCGGCGGACTCCGGCGGCGTGGCCGAGCTGATCACCGACGGCGTCGATGGGCTCTTGGCGCCGGTGGCCGATGTCGAGAAGCTGAGCGGGCAGACGCTCCGGCTGCTGACGGATGCCGGTCTATACGAACGGTTCTCCGCAGCGGCGCGTGAGACGGCCGAAACGCGCTTCTGCACGGAGAAGATCATCCCGGCCTACGAAGCGCACTATTTGCGGTTGCTCGGGTGAAGCGCGGCAGATGAGGCGAACGCTCTGCGCCTGGCGTGTCACCGAGCGAATCCCGGCAATTGACTACGGTGCGGTGCCGGGACGAAGAACTGTGTAGCCGTCGGGGATCTCAAAGAGACTTTGCGCAGAAGTCTTGCCGAGCTCGATATCGTAGAGCTCGCGTTTCACCCGCATCGTTCCCTTGCTGCTCCGCATGGTGAACTCATCGAGAATCGGAAGGTCGTGGGGCCGAGAAACGCAGTTGCGACCGGACTGCACGTCAGGACCGCCCGGCGTGACACAGACGGCGTCGAGGCCTTGAATTCGCGTCTCCTGACCCTCCACCTTGGAGCCGAACGCGAACGGCGTCCGCGGAATGACTCGCGACACCACCTCAATGGCTGTTTTTTGAGCGGGTGCCACTTGCCAGACGCGTTGCTTGGCGACGTTGCGAATCTGGATCCGAATCCCACCGTCTGCGGTGCGCGCCTCCTCATACTCGGAGCCATCAGCGGAACGACACCAGGTGCCGGTCTGATCCAGTGTTTTCGTTTGAGCGCCGTCGGAAGATTCAAAGACGCTGGTGGACCTAAACTTGGCGCAGACCGGCATCACCGTCACCGTGGGCATCTGCAGCTGAGCGATTCCAAGCAGAAAGAAGAGATTCATTGTTGCCTCCTCATGCGCACCAGCAGCAC
>CAYNDS010000274.1:0-5341 GCA_964395885.1 uncultured Solibacteraceae bacterium
CTGTACAAGAAGGCGGGTTCCATCGCGATGGCGATGGGCTTGGCGGCGCTCGAATGGGGAGGGAATTGGGTGAACTTTGTCGATCAGCCGCACTATCAGATGGCGTCGCCGCTGTCCACTGCAGCGGTGCGGGCAATGTTTGAGGCCGGCGAGCCGTACTTCTGAAAGCGAAACGGGCCGAAGCGGTGAAGCCCCGGCCCGTTCATCCAGCTTGAGGATTGGTCTAGAAGAAGAACCGCGCGCCGAACTGCATCTGGCGCGGCCGTCCCACTTGCGTCGTGGTCAGCGCATCATACACGCCCGGCTGGTCCGGACGGTGGAGGCGCATGAAGCGGGGATCCTGCGGCGCAAAGGTGCCGTTGGCCTGGAAACCCGGTCCAAAGATATTGCCCTGGCCGGCGAAGACCACGTTATCGGTGTTGAACAGATTGAAGAACTCCGCAGACAGTTGCACGCGGGCGCGCTCGCCGATGTTGAAGTTCTTCATGATGCGCGTGTCGAAGGTAGAGAAGCCGCGATTGCGGAACTCGTTGCGGCGATAGATTTCGCCCGGTCCCTTGTAGGGACGGTCGTTGTTGTTGCCGTCCTGGTTGAGATCGATATTCGCGATCGGGTTGAACGGGAAGCCCGTACGCCCGCGGAACAGCGCGCCCACTTCAAAGCCCCACGGCAGCGAGTAGGTGCCGTTGGCGAGGAACTGGTGACGGAAGTCGAGGTTGGAGTACCAGTATTCGGGACGGAGGTTGAAGCTATCGACGTAGACAAAGCCGCCCGCATCGCGCTCGCTGTCGTCGTTCGAGAAGTTCTCGCTCATCGTGTAGAACGTCTGCAGTTGGAAGCGCTTCTTGCGCCACTGTGCCTGAACGGTCATGCCGCGGTACATCTGGCGGGCGGAGCTTTCGCGGATGGTGATCACGTTGAGGCCGGGAACCGGACGCGGGATCGTCGGCTGCCCGCCCGGGATGTTGACGCTTCGGAAATTCGGGCGCTGCGAAAGGTCTCCAGCCGCCACCGTGGGGACGCCCAGGTTGAAGTTGCGGTTGCGGAGCAGGAACACCGTGTTGACGTAGTTGAGTTGCACGCCCAGCGTGAAGCCGCGCGCCACCTCGGTTTCAATGCCGAGACCGAACTGCACGGAGCGGGGATTGCGGAAGTCCGACGCGTTGCCGGTGACGCTGGCGTTGGTGAACGGATTGGCGCCGGATCCTGTGGTCGAACCGGTGAGCAGGAACGCCGAGGCGCGCTGCACCACGTCGAGCGGGATCAGGGGCAGGTTGTCGATCGCCACCGTGTTCAGATCGAGACCGGCGGCGCGGAAGGCCTGATAGATGGTGCGGCCCGCCGTCGGCGTCAGGGTGAGGGAGACGTCGCCGGGCGGGGTGCGGAAGTTATTGTTGGGACCGGCGAAGACCAGCATCGGCGTCGCGGCATAGAAGACACCGGCGTGGCCGCGGATGACCGTGCGCGGACCGTTCTCAAACGGCGTCCAGGCGAAACCGGCACGCGGGGCCCATTGATTGGTGTTGTTCGGAATCCGCGCCGGATCAAAGCTGGACCCGAGCGGGAAACGGAAGCCGCGCACCTGGTTCAGCAGTACTTCGTTGTTCGCGTCGACCTTGGGGTTGATCTGCGCCTCGTAGCGGAGGCCGTAGTCGATCGAAAGGCGGCGGTTGACGCGCCAGCTGTCCTGGCCGAAGAAGGCGATCTGCTGCATGTTGAAGGCGGCCAGCGTGTTCCCGATCTGGCGGGAGTAGCTGACCACGGTGTTGTCAAACCGGTTGCCCGCCGTGTTGCCCAGAATCTCCAGCTGCTGCGCGACGCCAACACCGGCGGCCGTACCGACCGTGAAGAAGCCGAACTGGTTGAAGCCGAACGCCTGAGCGGCAGTGAGGTAGTTGTAGTCGAAGCCGAACTTCAGCGTATGGTTGCCGCGTGTCATCGACAGCGCGTCGGCAATCTGGAATCGCTTGTCGGACTGCGTGGTGGGGAAGAAGCTGCGCGTGCCAAACTGTCCGATCAGCGTTGCGTTGACGCCCGGCAGGTTTGCGTTGGCCAGACGCGGGCGGAGTTCCGCTGAGCCGATGAAGCGGAAGTCGTTCACCGTCGTCGGCGAGAGCAGGTGCGTGTACTGAATCGCGCCGTTGTGGATGCGATTCAGCTCCGCGCCTTCATTCGACAGGGCCGAGTTGGAGAAGGGATTCAGGTCGCCGCCGACCGAGAGCGCGTTGTTCTCGCGAGAGTCGGAGAAGTTATAGCGCGCCGTCAGGCGGTGGCCCTTCTCGAACTGATAGTCCATGCGGCCCATCGTGGCGTAGGCGCGGTTGGTCTGCTCAAACGGGCCTTCCTGCGAGCGGAAGAACTGCAGCGCCTGCGCGTTTCCAGGCGTTTGTGCCAGAGTGGCCAAGGGCGCAAAGAAGACGCGGCGGGGTGTATCGGCGTTCTGCCCTTCGTAGGCTCCGAACCAGAACAGCCGGTTCTTCTTCACGGCACCGCCGGCAGAGCCGCCATACTGCTGCAACTGCTCAGACGGCGTCACGCGCGTCAGGGTGGTGGTGCCGGGCAGCGTGATCGGGATCGGGTTTTCGGCGCTGAGATCGCGCGGACGGATCTGCCAGAACGCTTCGCCATGCACATCGTTCGCACCGGAGCGGGTGATCGTGTTCATGATGCCGCCCGTCGAGCGGCCGTACTCCGCCGAGTAGCCGGTGGCAACCACCTGGAACTCCTGAATGGCGGACTGCGGAACGGTAATGATCGTTCCCGACCGTTCGCCGCCGCGAATGCCGCCGAAGAACGGCTGGTTGTAATCGCCGCCGTCGAGCATGACGTTCGAGTTGATGCCACGCTGTCCGGCGAAGGAGAGTTGGTTCCGCGACGGGTCCTGAATCACGGTCGGAGTCAGCGTCGCAAAATCCTGAAAGCGGCGGCCGTTGATGGGGAGATTCGTGATCTGCGTCTGGCCGACCGTGGCGGAGGGAGCGGTCTGAACTTCGCTGACGGCGGATTCGGAAACTTCAACCGTGGTGGCCGTGCCCGCAACGCCGAGCGTAATGTTCAGCGTGATGGCGGCACCGACGGTGAGCGTTACGCCCTCCACCTTCTGCGGCGAGAAGCCATTCGCTTCTGCAGTCACTTCGTAGGTGCCGGGATCGAGCAGCAACAGGCGGTACTGCCCGCTTTCGTTCGTCTTGAGGTCGCGCGTCAGGTTGGTGGCGACGTTCCGCGCCTTAATCGAGGCATTCGGGATCACGGCGCCGTTCGCGTCGAGCACGACACCAACGATCTGACCTTTGTTTGCATCGGCTTGCGCGTACAGTGACGAACTCAGCAGACCGCTGATCGCCAACAGGCACAGAACGAGTGTGAAGAAGCGAGTTGTGGAAATTCGCATAGCGAGAGGTACCTCCAGGGTAACCCGTAAATGTCACGAATACGTTACAAATCGAACAGAGCTTTGTCATTTTCCAGGCCGCGTCCTTTGGTTCCAGTACGAGAGGCAGGAACGCCTGGACCCGGGCAGAGCGCGGGTACTGTTCCCGCCGGGACTTCCCCGCCCTACCATCCTCGCGTGGACATCGTCGCCCAAGCCCTGATCGCCTACCTGGCGTCGTGCGCCTGGCACGAGTTTGGACACTGTCTGGGCGCGTGGCTGTGCGGGTTGCGAGTGGAGCAGGTGTTGGTGGCGCCGCTGTGGCTGCGGCGCGAACGGGCGGGGTGGCGTCTGGGCTGGGTGAACGCAATCGGCGTGAATTTTGTGGTGCCCTCGGCAGAGTCTTTGGCGCGGGGACGGCGTGCCGCCTGGAGCGTAGTGGCGGGTGGACCCTGCGCGTCGGCGGTGGCGATGGTTTGCTGCGCATTGGCCCAACCCTACGGCATTGCCGGGGCGCGCGTGGGCATGCTGATGTCGGCGGTCCTACTCGTGACGTCGCTCTGGCCGGGGGTGCGCCGCGGAACCCTGTCGGACGGTTTGCGGCTGTGGCGGCTGTGGCGGGACTCCGGAGAGAGAGAGCGTGCGGCACGGAGCCTGGCGGCCAACCGTTTAGCTGCGTCCGACGGACGTCCGCGCCATTGGGATTTCTGCCTGGTGCGGGAGTTGTCGTATGCCCACGGCTGCGACCCGGACGATCTGGCGGCGCTCGAGTTTGCCTACTTCGGGCTTCTCGACCGGGGTCTGTACGATGACGCCGATATGGTACTGGAGCGGATGCTGCGCATTGCCCCCGCGGCAGAGCCGTGCGCGCGGCGACGGGTGTTTCTGGAGGCAGCCTGGTTCCAGGCATTCCATGGACGGGACGCCGTCTCGGCGCGGCGCTTCTTGAGCTCTGCTTTGAAGACGCCGGGCATGGACCCCGAGGCCGACCGCGTCTTGTCGCGGCGCGCCCGTGCGGCCATCACCTGGCTGGAAGGGGAGCGGACCGTGGCGGCGGAACTTGCCGCGCGCGCCCTGGAGGGCTTCGTACCCAGAACGGGCATCGACACGATGCGCGAGGAGAGCTTGCAGCGGCTGACGAAAGTCGCGGCCTGGGCCTCGGCGCGTTAGACGTGCTTCCAGCGTTCGAGATCTTGGAGCGTGTCGCGGACGGTGTCCCGCAGCGGACGCCACGTCATGCCGAGTTCCTGTTCCGCGGGGGACGTGTCGAAGCGAGGAATGCGTCCCACGTGGGTGCGCAGGTAGCTTCCGACGCCCCCGGACTTGGTGAACGAAGCAAGCCAGAGCACACGGTCCCCCACGGGCGTGTCGAGGCGGAGCGAAGGCAGGCGGTTCTTCCTGCCCGGCGCTGATTCCCGCAGCCACGTGATCAACTCCCGCATGGAGACGGCAGGGTGCGACAACAGGTAGCGCCCTTTCGCCGCAGGGTTCTCCAGAGCCCGGACATGCGCCTCGGCCACGTCGCGCACGTCGACGATGCCGAAGTTGAGCCGGAAGATGGCCGGGTAGACTCCGTTCCAGAGATCGGCGAGGACCTTGTTGGAAGTGTTCAGGTCGGCGGTGCGGGAGGGCCCAATGACCATAAACGGATTGATCGAGACGAGGTCGAAATCAGCGCGCTCGCTCTTGGCGTAGTCCCAGGCTTCGCGCTCGGCGAGCGTTTTGGAGAGGTAATACGGGTTGCGACGGAGTGAGGAGGAGGTGTTCCAATCCGCCGCGGTCAGCACACGGCCATCGGGCTGGTCAGTCACCGCCGCCATCGAAGAGGTCAACACCACACGCCGGACCGATGGCGTGTAGAGACAGGATCCAAGGACATTGCGGGTACCGTTGACAGCGGGGTCTACCAGGTCGCGCTGCGGGTTCCGGACGTCGAGGCGGTAGGGGCTGGCCATGTGCAGCACGGCGTCA
>CAYNDS010000275.1:0-5339 GCA_964395885.1 uncultured Solibacteraceae bacterium
CAACTGCGCAGTGGAGAGGGCAGCCTGCTGCAGGCGCTCAGCCTGATGAACGACACCTTCGTCACCAGCCGGATCCGGATGCCGGGCACGGGTGATCACCTGGTGCGGCGGGTGGTGGGGACGCAGGACGCCGGACAGGCTGTCGATCTTTTGTTCCAGACCGTGCTCTCGCGCAACCCGTCCGCGCAAGAGCGTGCCGAATGCGCGCGCTACCTGGACCGGGAAGGTCTGGGCGGACGGGCCCGCATGGCCGAGGATCTGTTGTGGTCCTTGTTCAACAAGGTCGATTTCATCTTCAACTACTAGGGATCCGGCCATGACGAACAACGAGAAACTGCTGAAGCTGATTCGCAAGTACAACGTCCCGGTGCGGAACTGGGAGAACCGGCAGCACTTGTCGCGGCGCCACTTCTTCCAGTTGGCCGGCGCGGGGGTGTCGGCGTCGTTCCTGTCCTCGATTCCGGCGTTTGCGCAGGTGCGGATGGAATCCAGCCAGGTGGAGATGAAGAATACCGCCCGGAACGTGATCTTCGTTCTGCTGGCGGGCGCGCCCAGCCATGTCGATACGTTCGACCTGAAGATCGTGAACGGCGCCACGCCGGTGGATACGTTCCGGCCGGAGACGATCAACGGTGTGCTGATGCCGACAGGGTTGCTGCCGAAGATGTCGGAGGCGCTGGGCG
This sequence comes from uncultured Solibacteraceae bacterium, assembly GCA_964395885.1. Lineage (GTDB taxonomy): Bacteria > Acidobacteriota > Terriglobia > Bryobacterales > Bryobacteraceae > JAPKYZ01. The sequence goes on from CAYNDS010000275.1 coordinate 684, forward strand.
ACTATGTGATCATCCGCGCGATGCGCTCCTGGGCGCTGGTGCACAGCCTGGCGCAGACGTGGTCGCAAATCGGGCGTAACCCGATTGCCGCCTTAGGCGACATCGCGCCGAATATCGGTTCCGTGGTGGCGATCGAGAAAGAAGCGGAGCGGCGTCCGGGGCAGGTGTTTCCGACATTTCTGGCATTGAACTCCGGGGCGGGGATCGGCCAGGGTTACTTTGAAGCCGCCTATGGCCCGTTCCGCGTGAATCCGGCGGCGGGCGGCATTGGCAACACGCAGCATCCGGAAGGTGCGGCGCGATTCGCGACCCGGACCGGGGTCCTGAATGCCCTCGACGGGGCGTTGCGCGCGAGTTCCCCGTACGGCAAGCCGCTCTCGGACTTCGGCGACTTCTACAACGCCGCGCGGGGGCTGATGTACAACCCGACTGTCGACCAGGCGTTCCGGTTCACCAATGACGAGTCACTGGCCTACGGCAACTCGGCATTCGGCAACTCCTGCCTGGTGGCACAGAAGGTCTTGCGCGCCAATCAGGGCACGCGGTTCATTCAGATCACCTATGGCGGCTGGGATCACCATGTCGACATCTACGCGAATCCGAACAATCTGCCGCGGCAGGCGCGCTGGCTGGACGATGGACTGTCCAAGCTGATTGCCGACTTAAAGGCGAGCGGACTGTACGACTCCACGCTGTTGGTGGTGGCTGGTGAGTTTGGGCGCACGGTGGGCTCACTGAACGGAACGAGGGGCCGCGATCACCTGCTGCAGCAGTTCTGCCTGATGGGTGGCGCGGGTATCAAGGGTGGCCGCGTCTTGGGCGTCACCAACGCCACCGGTAGCGCGAGCACGGAAGCGGGATGGTCGCGGCAGCGCGACGTCCGTCCGGAGGACATCGAAGCCACGATCTACTCGGCGATGGGCATTAACTGGACCACGATCCGTTACGATGACCCGTTCGGACGCGGCTTCGAGTACGTGCCCTACGCCAAGGAGAACATCTACAACCCCGTGAACGAGCTCTGGGGCTAGCGCCATGCGGCGGTGATTCGGTCGCGCGCGTGGCCGGAGATCCGCCGGAGCGCCCGTAACGGGGTGCGCGCCGACAGGTAATACGCCATCGGCGTCCGTGTCCGCTCCTTTGCCAGGATGCGGTCCGCATTGCCGGGGATGGCGCCACCCGCCACGGGCGGCACGTCGCCCTTTCGAAATACAGCCCAGAGATTGCCGCCATCGGGTGAGGTGCCGAGAATACCGGTGCGAAATCCCGCGAGTGCGGCGGTCCGCTCCAGGCAGGGCGCCGAGAAGTAGACGACGTGCGCGTAGTGGAAGCGGCTGCGCGGATGCTCCACGGTCGATTCGAGGTTCGGGACCTCAATCGCCAGCGTTCCATTTCGTGTCAGCAGCCCGGCGAGCCTCTGCAGCGTCTTGACGGGCTGGGGAAGATGCTCCAGCACGTGAAACAGCGTGATGGTGTCGAAGCAGCCCTCGATCTCATCCAACGACGCGCGCACGTCGAGATGGTGCCGGCGGATGGAGTGCTCACGGTAGCCGGTATTCGGCTCGACGCCTTGGACATCGCAGCCCTGGTCGCGTGCACGGACGAGAAACTCCCCGCCGCCGCTACCGACATCGAGGACGGACGTGCCGGGACCGAGCGCTCCGCCGAGCAGGCGCACCCGCATCTCGGCGGCACGGATCGCTCGCAGCACATGGTGCGGCTTCGGTTCCAAGGTCCGCTTGTAGCTGGCGCGATACTCGGTGGCGTAGAAGCGGGCGAGCTCGGCGTCGCTGGGCATGGGCTCTGCGCGGCCCAGTCCGCAGCCGAGGCAGAGCACTGCTCGAAAGGGCTGATTGCATCGGTCGCGTTCGGTCAGCACCGCGGCGCCGGATTCGGCGCACAGCGGGCACGGCGTCGCCGTAGTAATGTGGCTAGCAGCCATGCCGGAAACCCTGTTTGATGTGTGTGTGGTGGGCTCCGGTCCCGGAGGCGGGATCGCGACGTATGCGCTGACCCAAGCCGGTCTTACGGTGGCGCTGGTGGAGGCTGGGCCGCGCCTTCGTGCCGGTATCGACTACAACGCGCACCTGCCGGTTTACGACAACCTCGACAAGCGGCTTGCAGCGGGCAAGCGCGGCGCCGTCTCCAGCGTTTGGAACGACTACGCGGCGCGCGATCACTTCACCGGCGTGGGGGACCGTCCGGCGCACGGCATGCTGCCCGCGCTCGGCGGACGCAGTCTGTGCTGGGCCGGGCACAGCCTTCGCTTTGGCCCGCTGGACTTCCGATCCTGGCCCATCTCCTACGAAGAGGTCGCGCCGTACTATTCCAAGGCCGAACTGTTGATGCAGGTGCACGGCTTTAAAGATGGTATCTGGAACCTGCCGGATGGTGAGTTTGAGCCCGGAGTGCCGATGCGCTGTCCGGAGAAGATGCTGAAGCGTGGAGTCGACAGGCTCAAGGCATCGGGACGGAAGATGGACTTCGTCGCGCAGCGCAAGGCCATGCCGACAACCCAGAAGCCGGGCGGACGCGCCAAGTGCCACTTCTGCGGGCATTGCATGAAGGGCTGCGAGGTGGACTCCAAGTACACGTCCGCCAACACGCCGATTCCGCGGGCCATGCGCACCGGGCGGCTGACGCTGTTCACGGAAGCGACGATGACGCGCGTTCTGTCGACGAAGGATGGCCGCCGGGTCACGGGTATCGAATATGTCGACAAGCAGGGCGCGACGCAGCGGATACAGGCTCGCGCGATCGTGCTGGCCTGCCACTCGATCGAGACACCGCGGCAGCTGCTGCGAATTCCAGTGGACAGGTGGGTCGCAATCTCACCAGCCACTTCGGCTTCTACATCACGGCGTTGTTTCCCCAATTGGCCAAGCGCGACGCCTCCAACGACGACGGCACCGACTACTTCCACAGCCTGCTGACGGGTCTGTACTGGGAGCAGCCCAGCAAGAAGTTCACTGGAACCTATCAGGTGCAGTGCGGGGCGGGAATGACGCCGCTGGCGCTGCGCACGCGCGAGGTGTCCGGCTGGGGCAGCGCCTTCAAGAAGCGGCTGCGTGAGGTGGCCGTGACGCAGGCGCTGATGAACATGCAGGGCACGCTGGTGCAGTCTCCGCGCAAGTCCGTCGATCTCGATCCGGTGCGCAAGGACCGCTTCGGGAATGCGCTGCCGCGGCTGCACCTGCACTATGAGGACAACGACGTGGCCATGGCGCGCGATTGCCTGGAGACCTGCGAGGAGGTCATTCGCGCGGCGGGTGGCGAGGTGCTCTCGAAGCCAAAGCAGTTGACGGCGGCGGAGTTGATCATCGACGGCAACCACTGGGTGGGCACGTGCCGCATGGGGGGCGACCCGAAGACCTCCGTCGTCAATCGAGACGGGCAGTGCCACGACGTGGCGAATCTGTTCATTGGCGACGCGAGTGTCTTTACGGCCTATCCGGAAAAGAATCCCACGCTCACCAACATCGCGCTGAGTTGGCGCACCAGTGAGCGTCTGGCCGAGAAGATGCGCCGGAGGGAGATCTAGATGGATCGCCGTGACGTGCTTCTGGTGCTGGGTTCCGCCGCGGTGGCCGCGCCGGCCAAGGTAGACATCGCGGCGTACAAGCCGCGCTTTTTCACCGCAGCCGAATACGACTTGCTGGACGCGCTGACCGACACGATGCTGCCGAACGACGGCACGCCCGGCGCGCGCGAGGCAGGCGTCCGCTACTACATCGATACGATGCTCCATCACGGAGCCGCCACATTGCAGACGGTCTGGCGCGAGGGGCTGCGGGAGGTGGATGCCGCCGCGCGATTGCTGCACGGCAAAAGTTTCGTCGCCGCCACTGCCGTGGAGCGCGCCGCCGTCATGGACCGCTTCGCTGCCGCGGAAGGGCGGACGCCGGCGAATGCGTTGGAGAGCTTTTTTCTCCCCTTCAAGCTGCTGACCGTCGAGGCCTATGCGCTGAGTGAGACGGCACAGCGCGACTATTTTGGATATCGCGGCAACGGACATTTGGATCAGTTCCCCGGTTGCCAGGACGACTGCTGCAAGGAGACTGCATGAAGCGTTGGATTGGTTTCGGAATCGCCCTGGTGGGCATGACGGCCGTGGCGCAGTTGGGCTACAAGGACGGTCCGCTGCTGCCGGATGGCAAATGGAGGGTGCACGACATTGACCGGCCACGCCCGCCGATGGTGACGCCTGGGGCTGCACCCGGTGCCGCGCCCAGCGACGCGATCGTGCTGTTTGACGGCAAGGACTTGTCCCAGTGGGTCACTTCCAAGAAAGGCGAGACGATTGCGCCGAACTGGAAGCTGGGCGACGGCTACTTTGAGTGCGTCCCCTTCTCGGGATCTTTGGTCACCAAGGAAAAATTCGGGGACATTCAATTGCATATCGAATGGGCGTCGCCGGCGAAGGTGGAGGGCAGCGGGCAGAACCGCGGCAACTCCGGCGTGATCCTGATGCGGCGCTACGAAATTCAGGTGCTGGACTCTTTCGACAACCCGACCTACGCCGACGGACAGGCCTCGGCGATGTATGGCCAGTACCCGCCGATGGTGAACGCCTCCCGGAAAGCCGGGGAGTGGCAGACCTACGACATCATCTTCGAAACGCCGCGCTGGACCGGTCCGAACCTGGTGAAGCCGGCC
>CAYNDS010000276.1:0-5279 GCA_964395885.1 uncultured Solibacteraceae bacterium
CCTATGAAGGATGCAATATCAATGGCTTTGGATTGGGGGCCCACCGGGTTGCGCCGAAGTGCTACAACTCGCGCGGTGAATTCGATCAGCCGAACGGCATCGCAATTTACGGTACCGAGGCGACGATCTTCTGTGAACGGATCAGCTGGGCGATCTATCCCGAGGCTCCGAATCCACGTCGCGTCGCCAAGCGCGACATCAAAGTATTCACCGAGAACGTGCCGGAGCCGACGAAGGACCACGCGGTTCATTTCGCTAATTGCGTGCGCGGCGTGGAAAAGCCGGTGGTCGAGATCGAAACCGGGCACCGTTCCACGAGTGTGGCGTTATTGGGCAACATCGCGTTGAAGACCGGCAAGAAACTGAAGTGGAATGCGGCGAAGGAAGACTTCGAAGGCGCACCCGATGCGAGTGCGCTGTTGAGCCGCGCCGCGCGCAAGCCTTGGAACTTCGTTTGAGCCGCGTCGCGGGGTCTTGAGCCGCACCGCGGGACGCCGCGTGGGACAATGGCATGAAATGGTGGAATGTTTGCGCCCTGGGGCGTCCGCGAAAGACGCTCGCGTCGTACTGTTTGACTTTGATGGCACCCTGTCACTGATCCGCGCGGGATGGGTGGATGTGATGGTGCCGATGATGGTCGAGATCCTTGCCGACCTGAAGACGGGAGAGTCCGAAGCAGCATTGCGCGAGGTCGTCGATGAGTTCGTGGGGCGGCTCACGGGCAAGGAGACGATCTATCAGATGATCGAGTTTGCCGATCACGTCGCACGGCGCGGAGGCAAGCCCGAGGATCCCAAGGTCTATAAGAAGATGTATCTGGACCGGCTTTGGGACGTGATCCGTGACCGCGTCGACGCGTTGCGGAGTGGTAAGGCGTCACCGGAACAGTATCTTGTGCCGGGTTCCCGGGCATTACTGGAAGACTTAAAGGGGCGTGGTCTCACTCTCTATCTGGCGAGCGGCACGGATGAAGAGTTTGTGAAGGATGAAGCGAACCTGCTCGATATTTCCCGGTATTTTGACGGGATCTATGGCGCGTTGGATGACTATAAGAGCTTTTCCAAGGCCATTCTCATTCGCAAGATCATCGACTCCGCGGCCTTTTCCGGCGAGCAGTTCCTCGGATTCGGGGATGGTTATGTCGAGATTGAGAACGTGAAGGAAGTGGGTGGCGTCGCCGTCGGTGTGGCGAGCGCGGAGCCGGAATGCCAAGTGGTGGATGAGTGGAAGAGAAAGCGCCTGGCGGGCGTCGGCGCTGACTTCATCGTTCCGAATTACTTGAGTTTGCCGCAGCTCATGCCGATTTTGTTTCCGGAGTAGCCATTGAGCCGTTATCGAACCTTTGATCGCAGCCGCCTGCGGATCGAGCCGCTGGGCGAGCGTGTTCACGATCTGAACTACGCGCAATGGCTGGCGCTTGAAGACGAAACGCCCGCGTACTCGCATCCCGACCTGGCAGCAGTGGCGGCCGCGATTCGCCGGGCCTCGGAGAATGCTTCGGCGCGCATGCTCATCATGGGCGCGCATCTGATTCGCGCCGGGGTCAGCCGCCACGTGATTGACCTGCTGGAGCGCGGCTGCATCGACCATGTCGCGATGAATGGAGCGGGTGCGATCCACGATTACGAACTGGCGAGAATCGGCGCAACGACGGAGAGTGTTGCCCGCTACATTGCAAGCGGGCAGTTCGGTCTCTGGCGAGAGACGGGGGAACTGAACGACTGGATCACCGAAGCCGCGGACCTGGGGCTCGGACTGGGCGAGAACGTGGGACGCCGAATTCTGGAGAGCGACTATGTCCATCGCGACCTTAGTATTCTGGCGGCGGCGTACCGGTTCGGAGTTCCGGTGACGATTCATGCGGGCATTGGCTATGACATCCTTCATGAGCATCCGAACTGCGACGGGGCGGCGTTGGGCGAGGCAAGTTACCGGGATTTCCTCATTTTCGCGGGCACTGCGGAGCGCCTGGAGGGCGGCACTGTCCTGAACTTCGGGTCCGCCATTATGGGACCGGAAGTGTATCTGAAGGCGTTAGCCATGGCGCGGAACGTTGCGCACCAGCACGGCAGACAGATTCAGACGCTGACCACCGCTGTATTTGACTTAGTTCCCATCCAGGGCGATTATCGAGCGGAGCTGCCGAAGACTGATCCGGGCTATTACTTCCGACCTCATAAAACGATGTTAGTTCGGACAGTTGCCGATGGTGGGTCCAGTTACTATTTCTGCGGACCGCATCGCGCTACCTTTCCAGCTTTGCGAAGGAGCTTGATCGCCGATGCTTCCTGAAGAGATTCTGCGGGGGATCAAGCGGCTTTCGGTGTTGGTGCTGGGCGATCTGTGCCTGGACCGGTGGTGCATCTATGACCCGGGTGCCAGCGAGCCGTCGCGGGAGACAGGGCTGCCGCGGGTGGCGGTGGTCTCGCGGTATTCAACTCCCGGGGCGGCGGGGACTGTCGCCAACAATCTCGTCTCCCTGGGTGCAAAGGAGGTCTCGCTTCTCAGCGTTGTTGGGGAAGATGGGTTCGCCTACGAGTTGATGCATGAACTGCATCAACGGTCGATCTCTTCCGATCTCGTCATCCGGAGCGGCGGCACGCAGACCTTCACTTACACGAAGCTGATCAATCTCCAAACCGGGAAGGAGGACCTGCCGCGGATCGACTTCATCAATGTCGACGCGCCGGTTCACTCCGTTGAGCAGGAACTGATCGAGAAGTTCGAGATGTTCGCGCCGGGATTCGACGTCGTCATCGTATCGGACCAGGCGGAGACGGATGTGGGCGGAACCATCACGGCGCCGTTGCGGGATGCGGTGACGCGATTGGCAGCCGCGGACCCGGGCAAGGTGATCTGGGTGGATTCCCGCCGCCGGGTGGAGCACTTCCGCTCCGTGGTGTTGAAGCCGAACTGGGACGAGGCGCAGGCTGCGTGTGAGCGGATCGGCGCGCCGGGAGAACTGCGGAATCTGTTGCAGGCGACGCAGGCGACGCATTTGGTGGTGACGCAGGGCGAAGAAGGTGCGACGGTGATCGATGGTCACGGAGACCGTCTGGTGCCGGGACGGCGCGTGGCGAACCCGGTGGACATCTGCGGCGCGGGCGACAGTTTCACGGCGGGGGCCGCCTGCGCGCACCGCATCTCCGGCGATATTGAAACGGCAGTGCGCTTCGGCAATCTGGTGGCATCGATCACGGTGATGCAGTCCGGAACCGGGTCGGCAACTCCGGCGCAGGTGCTGGAGGCCGCGGCGGAGGTTGGCTGGGCTTGAAGACACTGGCGATCGACATCGGCGGCACGAAGTTCTCGATGGCCGTGTTCGATGGCGACCGGATGATCTGCCGGGAGTCCCGGGCGACGGACCGCGACGGCGGGCGGGACTGGATGCTGAACCAACTGGCCTCGATCGCGAGAAGCTGGAAGTCGTCGGTTGGCTTTGAGCGCTGCGGAATCGGCTTTGGTGGACCTGTTCTCTTTGATCGGCAGCGTGTGGCGCTGTCGACGCACGTCGGCGGCTGGAGCGACTTCGACCTGACCGCCTGGGCGGCTCAGGAACTGGGTGTTCCGGCCTTGATGGACAACGACGCAAATGTCGGCGCGCTGGGGGAAGGGCGATTCGGCGCGGGACAGTCCTGCGACCCGCTGTTCTACATGACGTTGTCGACCGGCATCGGGGGCGGCATTGTCGGGAACGGCCGCGTGTGGCGCGGCGCGGACAGCTATGCCGGCGAGATTGGTCACATCACGATTCGACCGGATGGTCCCGACTGCCTGTGCGGATCGAACGGGTGCTTTGAGCGGATGTGCTGCGGCCTCTGGCTGGAGCGCGACCATGGCCGTCCGGCAAAGGAACTGATGCGCGATGCCGCGTTCGTCGAACGCTACGTGGTGGATCTGGCGCTGGGGTTGAAGGCGGTGCTCATGCTGCTCAATCCGGGAAGGATTGTGATCGGCGGAGGAATCAGCAAGGCGGGTGACGCGCTGTTTGTTCCGTTGCGCCGGCAACTGCGGCGGGTGGTTACGCCGTGGTCCCGGGCGCGCATCGATGTGGAGCCCGCGCGATTGGGCGATGACAGTGTGCTGTATGGTGCACTGGTATTGAGCGAGGAGCTATGACGTTCACCGAGAAGTACAAAGAGTCTTTGTTCACGGCGCTGAACACGATCGATCTGTCCCAGGTAGAAAAGGCGATTCGGTGGCTGGCTGAGGCGCGGGAACAGGACAAGCAGATTTTCACCTGCGGCAACGGGGGCAGCGCGGCAACGGCCTCGCACTTCGTCACGGATATGGTGAAGGGCGCCAGCTTCGGCAAGCCCAAGCGCTTCCGCATCCAGGCGCTGACGGATTCCCTGCCGACCATCTCGGCCTATGCGAATGATGTGGCGTACGACGCGGTGTTTGTCGAGCAGCTGAAGAATTTCGCGCGCCCAGGCGATGTCCTTGTGGCGATTTCCGGAAGCGGGAACTCACCCAACGTGCTGCGGGCCGTGGAGTACGCCAATTCGATCGGCTGCCGCACGATCGGCATGACGGGGCGCAACGGCGGGAAGCTGGGCGAGTTGTCGGCGCTGCACATCCACGTGAAGGACCCGCACATGGGGCGCATCGAAGATGGCCACATGATCGTGTGCCACATGATCTGCTACCACTTCATGGATCAAGAGTAGTTACTGCCGCATCCAGGCGATGGTGGCTCCGGCGCCGCCTTCGCCCTGCGTGGCCGCCTCAAACCGTTCGACGTGCGGATGGCGGCCCAGCATTTCGGCGACCGCGCGTTTCAGCACGCCCATGCCGTGTCCGTGCACGATGCGGACGCGGTCAACGCCGGCAAGCGCGGCTTTGTCCAGGAACCGGTCGATCTCCTCGCGGGCGTCCTGTGCGGTGCGGCCGATGACGTTGATCTCGCGCTCGGACAGCGTCCAACTGGGGCCGGACTCGAACGAAACATTCTTGGGCAGCTTGGCCGTCACCTCGCCGGGAGGCAGAATCTCGGTCACATCGCTGGCCGGTACCTGCATTTTCAGCAGTCCGGCATCGACCTCGATCTTGTCCTGCGGCAAAAGGCGGCGCACGCGCGCGACGTCGCGGATCCCCTTGAGGCGGACGCGGACCCCGGGCTCGAGTTTCGGAGCCGCCGATGTGGCGCCGGTCGTCTGCCGCGTCACTTCCGCCACCTGCTGCCGAATCTCGCGCGCGGTGCGGCTGGCGGCCAACTGCGCCTGGTCGGCGGCTTTGCGCTGCGCGGCGGCGGCGCGGATCTCTTCAATCGCTTCTCG
>CAYNDS010000277.1:0-5256 GCA_964395885.1 uncultured Solibacteraceae bacterium
GGCTAGCGCTGGCTGTGTGGCTGGCGGCCCGTTTCCGCGCCCGCGCACACTCCCAGCGTCCAGGCGGCAGCCAGCGCTACCCCGAAAGCAACCCTCACAGTGCCTCCGATTGTACGCCGGAAACGTCGCTTCCAATCCTAAAAATTTACTAGTAAACCAACGTGACGAGGGAGATCTATTACTGCGATCGCAGTTGCACCATGTTGATCGGATGCTAATCGGGTTGAAAACTTCGCCTGTTAGGGTTCGCCTGTGAGGCCTATACTCCTTCTTGTCCTAACTGCCTTAGCGGCTCTGGCGCAGACTGCGCAGCTCGGTGGCCGCGTGTCGGATTCTTCCGCGCAAGTTGTACCATCCGCCGTTATCACTGTCCTGAATGAGGGAACTCAGGCGCGTCGTGAGACGACGACGAGCGCGGAGGGTCTGTACACCGTTGCGGCTTTGAGTCCGGGCACTTATACACTGCGGGTGGCCAAGGAGGGCTTCAAGACCTTGGAACGAACGGGTATCGTGCTGACCGTGGACGCCCGTACACGTGCGGATGTGACGCTGGAAGTGGGCAGCGTCTCCGAATCGATCAGTGTGACGGAGAGCGTCGGATCGCTCCAGGTGGACTCGCCGGAAGTCTCCACGACGATCACGCAGAATCAGGTGCAGAACCTTCCCCTGGTGCAACTCGGGCGGGTGCGGGTGGCGGCCGCCTTCGTCTATGTTGCCGCTGGCGTGCAGGGCAACGTGCGCATCGACGGACAGGACAATCTGGCCGCGTCGAACCAGATTCGCGTTCACGGCAGCGGCACGTTCCAGCATGAGTTCTGGGTGGATGGGCTGCCCGCGGGGCAGATGGGCCAGATCGGCAACTTCAACGAAAGCGCGCCGCCTGTGGAGGCGATGCGGGAGTTCAAGCTGCAGACCTCGCAGTTGGCTGCCGAGTACGGGCACACCGCGCAGGCGGTCACGAGCTTCGCGCTGAAGAGCGGAACGAATGAATTGCACGGCTCCGCCTTTGAGTACTTCCGCAACGACAAGTTGGACGCGCGCAGTTGGTTCGCCGCGCAGCGGGCGATCACGCGGCAGAATGAGTTCGGCGCAACGATCGGCGGGCCGGTGTGGCTCCCGAAGATCTATAACGGCAAGGACAGAACGTTCTTCTTCTTCTCGTGGACCTCTTCGCGGCGGCGCGGGCTGGACAACTTCAGCCGCGTACAGACGCCGAGCGGGTTGAATCTGCGGGGCGACTTCAGCGACTGGCGGAACGCGGGCGGAAACCTGATCCCGATCTACGATCCCGCAACGACGCGAGCCAACCCGGCAGGCGGCTTCGTTCGCGACGTCTTCCCGGGCAATCGGATTCCAGCCGACCGGATCGACCCGGTGGCGGCGCGCATCGCGGCACTGTATCCGCAGCCGAACGCCGTGGGAAGCCTGAATCTGGCTGCCTTCATCGGCGAAAAGCAGTTGGATCCGGACATCTTCACGGCGCGCGGCGACCACTCGCTGACGGCGAACCATAAGCTCTTCTTCAGCTTCAACTCGACGGCGATTCCGCGCTTCCGTGTGGACAATCCGCTGCCGGACCCGTTGACGAGCGGCATCATCCAGAACATCACCAGTCAGATGTACCGGCTGGGCTATGACGCCATCCTGAGGCCGAACCTGCTGAACAGCCTCATCGTGGGCGTGAACCGGTTCCGGAATCCGGTGGACCCGGTGACGGCGGACCGCGGCTGGCCGGCGCGGCTGGGCCTGCGCGGCGTCTTTGGCGACCGCTTCCCGGTACTGAGCTTCGGTGACGGGTACGTCGGGGCGGCAAGCGGCGGCATCGTCGACAACATCGACGGCGTCTACATGGTGAAGAACACGATGAACTGGACGCGGGGGCGGAGCAACTGGCGCTTCGGCGGAGAGTACCGCTGGAACCATCTGAACAATCGCTCGCTGACGAACACGCAGGGCGCGCTGAGCTTCAACAATCTGGCGACGGCGCTGCCCGGCACGCCGGCGGGAACGGGCAACAGCTTCGCGAGCATGCTGCTGGGCGAGGTGGCAAACGGCAATGTCCGCTTCCCGCAGAACGTGGGAATCCGCCGCACGTACACGGGCTTCTTCGTCCAGAACGACTTCAAAGCGACCTCGAAGCTGACGTTGAACATGGGGCTGCGCTGGGAGTTCATGGGTGCGCCGTTCGAGCAGCAGGATCGATACAGCGTCGTCGACCTGTCGCGGCCGAATCCGAATGCAGGCGGACGGCCCGGGGCAATGATCTTCGCCGGCAGCGGGCAGGGGCGGACGGGCACGCGGCGGCTGATCGATGCGGACCTGTCGGGCTGGGGGCCGCGCTTCGGCTTCGCCTATCAGCTCGGCAAACGCACGGTCCTGCGGGGCGGCTACGGCATCTACTACGCGGACAACTATCTGCAGGTCTCGAGCGCCGGGTTCAACATCGAAGGGACGTTCCTGACGCTGGACAACGGGATCACGCCGGCGTTCCGGCTGCGAGAAGGCTTCCCGTCGAACTTCCCGCAGCAGGCGCGCATCGACCCGTCGCTGCTGAACGGGCAGGCGGCATCCTTCCTGGAGCAGGCCTCCGGAGCGCTGCCGCGGGTGCAGAACTGGAACTTCGGCGTCCAACATGAGATCGCGCGAGACCTGGTGGCGGAGATCAACTATGTCGGCAACCGGTCGACGCGGCAGGTGGCGGCGGAGCTATCGAACATCAACCAAGTGGACCCCCGATTCCTGAATCTGGGCGCGCTGCTCACGCAGAACATCAATTCGGCGGGGGCGCGGGCGGCGAACATTCCGAGCCCGTGGGCGGGCTTCAACGGCTCCGTCGCGCAGGCACTGCGGGCCTACCCGCAGTACCTGACCTTGACGTCGCAGCAGGCCAAGCTCTCGTCATCGACCTATCATGGCGCGGAGTTCAAGATCCGCAAGCGCTTCTCGAGCGGGCTGTCCTTTGAAGCCAACTACACCTGGTCAAAGGCGATTGGCTACAACGTGCCGAGCTATCAGGGCTTCGGCGGCCTCGACAACATGCTGCAAGACCACTTCAATCTGGCCGCGGAGCGCAGCCTGCTGTCCTACGACGTGCCGCACGCCTTCGTGGCGCACTACATCTACACGCTGCCGTTCGGCAAGAGCGGCGGGTGGCGGAAGGCGCTGCTGGGCGACTGGACCTTCTCGGGCATCCATCGCTACCAGTCGGGCTACCCGCTGCAGATCTCGATGAACAACCTGCTGCCGATCTTCAACCGGGTGCTGCGTCCGGACCTGATTGCGGGTTCGACGCCGAACTCCGGGATCGGGAACGAAGACTTCGACCCGGGCCGGGGGGATCGCGTGACCAACGCGCGGGCGTTCGCCTCGCCGGTGCAGGGCGGGGTGTTCCGCTTCGGGTCCATGGGGCCGACGCGGGGCGACCTGCGCCAGTTCCCGGTCCTGCAGGAGGACTTCGTGCTGACCAAGCGGTTCGCGGTGAAGGAGCGCGCGAACTTCGAGATTCAGGCGCAGTTCTTCAACGCGTTCAACCGGCACCGGTTCGTGAACTTCGAACCGAACTTCTCCAGCCCGAACTTCGGGGCGACGCGGGGGACCAACCTGCCGCGCTTCATCCAGCTTGGGGCGAAGATGACGTTCTGACGCGGTTCCGTTTTTTTGGCGAAACCGGGCGGAAGTGAGACATTGCGCGACAACGCCGCGTGTCGGAAGAGCTTCCGCCCGGTTTCAGTTTGCGTGGCCCGGCGTCCGGTTTTGCACGGTCCATGCCCGGAAGCGTTGAAACGAAGTGGGATGTCGAGGAGTTGGTTCGGCGCGACCCGGCGAATACCGAGTGGCAGCGCAACCTGTCGGTGAGCCTGGAACGGATCGGGGACGTGGAGAGAGCGAAGGGGAACGCGGGGGCGGCGCTGGCGGCGTATCAGGAGGGAAAGAAGATTCGCGAGGAGTTGGTGCGGCGCGACCCGGGGAATACCGGGTGGCAGCGCGACCTGTCGCTGAGCCTGGAACGGATCGGGGACCTGCTGGAGAGGCGTGGGGACCTGGCCGGTGCCATCGCCAACTATCGCCAGAGTCTGCCGATTGCCCAGCGCCTGGCGGCGCTTGACCGGTCGAATGCCCAGTGGCAGGAGGACGTGCGGATTACGGAGCGCCGGTTGGCGGAACTGGAGCGGAAGAAATGATCGCCCAAGAACGCGGAAGTCCTACGAACTCGGCCGTGAACGAACTTCGCTGAGCGGGTTTACCCGGCGCAATCCGCTGAAACGGGCGTAATCTCCGTCGGCGGAAGCCAGGGTCGCGCTCTGTTCGATTGCGAGCGCAGCCAGAACGGCCGCCGTCGTGCGACCGCCGGTGAGACCAGTCTGGTCCAGCAAGCTTCGCAAAATGGACCCGTGCCGCCCGCCCGGCTGAACGATTACCACACCGGGGACCACACCGGGGACCACACCGGGCATCGACAGCCAGTGTTCCACCTGCGCGATCGCATCAAGGGTCGATACCGGATTCGTCATGACGGCACTGTTCGTCACCAATCTTGGGTAGCCCCACAGCACTACTCGTGGGAGACCAATCACTTCGGAACTGGCGAACGTCGCACTCATCCCGGCGGAGGCGGCTGGATGATGTCTGCTTTCCCGATTTTCCGCGTAGAGGAGAAGGTTGACTCAGGAATTACCACTTGCGGTCTACGCCTTCGGCGTAGTCGAGCAGATCGCTGCTCTTGTCGTAATTGAGACCTTCGCGGAAACCGAGATTCTTGGGCGCCACGCCGAACGTACGGTGCTTTGGCCCGGCGGCTTGCGCGTCGATGCCCGCGCGGAGAATCTCGTTCACCACGACTTTGAACGGTTTCTGCTGGCTCCGCTCCCGCGCGCGGAGCTGTTCGTTGAGGTCGTCATCCACGGAAAGTGTGGTACGCATCGTGATGCCGAGAGAATCGCATCACGATGTGACTCTACTCAAACCGCGCCCGAAACTCGTCAAAGTCGCGGCGGAGGCGGGCGAGTTCCAGCTCCAACTCTTCGACCCGCCGGCTCAGCGGAGCGCTGGCGGGCACAGCCTCCTGTGTCGCAGCGGAGATCGTGACTTCGCCGGCCAATAAGTGTGCCCACCTGGCTTCCTTTTGGCCGGGGGCGCGGCCGATGTCGAGGACCCAGGCTTCGGGCAGGCGGGCGAGGGTGGAGGCGACGCTGCCGGGGTCGTCGAAGTCGTGCATGCGGGCGGCGCGGTCGCGGATTTCGGCGAGCGTTTGGGGAC
>CAYNDS010000278.1:0-5228 GCA_964395885.1 uncultured Solibacteraceae bacterium
CTGCGATGATTGCCTGCCTGGTGGTGCTGGTGCGGCTGTTCGATCTCGGGCTGCTGGCCTGGCTGGGGGTTGGCGCCATCGCCGCGCTGCTCGTCTGGGAGCACCGGCTGGTGAAGCCGACGGACTTGAGCCGCGTGAACGCCGCCTTCTTCACGGCGAACGGGTATGTGAGTGTTCTGTTCTTTCTGTTCTGGGCTGCGGATGTGGCCGTAGGGAGGATCTGAGTGTTCAAGCCAACGTTTGACGACCGCCGGCTGGAGCCGGTTCGCGACAAGGTGCTGGCCGGTGAGCGGCTCTCGGCTGAAGACGGGCTGCTGCTGTACCGGTCCAACGACCTGCTGGCGGTTGGATGGATGGCCAACCTCGTCCGAGAGCGTCTGCACGGCAACGTCACGTTCTTCAACGTCAACCGGCACATCAACCCCACCGACGTCTGCGTCGCTTCCTGCAAACTATGCGCCTTCGGCAAGGGCGTCCGCGATGAGAGCGCCTATACGATGTCGCTTGAGGAAGCTTGGCATCGCGCCGGAATCGGATGGACGGAATCGATCACGGAGTTTCACATCGTCGGCGGACTCCACCCGACGCTCACCCTCGACTGGTACTGTCAGCTTCTGCGCGGGCTGAAGGAGCGCTTCCCGACGGTCCACCTGAAGGCGTTCACCATGGTCGAGATCGGCTACTTCGCCAAGCGCGGAAAGACCACCGTTCGCGACGTGTTGGCCCGATTGAAGGAAGCGGGCATGGACTCGCTGCCGGGTGGCGGGGCGGAGGTCTTTTCGGACCGCGTCCGGCGCGTCATCTGCGATCACAAGCTGACGGGCGAAGAGTGGATTGAGACCGCCCGCACGGCGCACGAGCTCGGGCTGCACTCCAACTGCACGATGCTCTACGGGCACATCGAAACCGAGGAAGACCGCGTCGACCATCTGCTGCGCCTGCGTGCGTTGCAGGATGACACGGGCGGCTTTCAGACCTTCATCCCGCTGGCCTTCCATCCGGCCAACACGGCAATGCAGCACTTCGCCACCACCACCGGCTACACCGACATTCGGAACCTGGCCGTCGCGCGGCTGATGCTCGACAACATCGCGCACATCAAGGCGTACTGGATCATGATGACGCCGGGCGTGGCGCAGGTGGCCCAGCGCTTCGGCGCCGACGACATCGACGGCACCGTCGTCGAGGAACGGATCTATCACGACGCGGGGGCGACCACCTCGCAATCGCTGCGCCGCCAGGATCTGCTCCGGCTCATCCGGGAAGCCGGACGCGAGCCGATGGAGCGCGACACGCTCTACCGGCCGGTGGAGCGTGTGGAGAACGCCCTTACGGTGCTGGTGTAGCCAGCTTCTCCATCGCGTCGCGCGTCAGCCGGTAAGTGGTCCACTCGTCCATCGGTACGGCCCCGAGCTGGCGGTAGAACCGGATCGAAGGCTCGTTCCAATCGAGGACCGACCACTCCATGCGGCCGCAGTCCCGTTCGAGCGCAATCGAGGCGAGGCGCCGGAGAAGCGCCAGGCCGATGCCGCGTCCACGGTGCTCCGGCTTGACGAAGAGGTCTTCCAGGTGGAGCCCGGGCTTGGCGAGAAACGTCGAGTAGTTGTGAAAGAACAGAGCGAAGCCGGCAGGGGCTCCGTCCCAGTCCGCTATCAGGCACTCGGCGTAGGGCCGGTCTCCGAACAGGGTTCGCTCGACGCCGGCCACGGTCAGCACGGCCTCCTGCGGAAGCCGCTCATAGTCTGCCAGTGCGCGGACGAAGTCGACAATCAGCGCCGCGTCTTCCCGGCGCGCCGGACGGATGGTGAGGCTCATCCCTTTGCCGCCAGTTGCACGCGCTGCAGCGCCCTGGCCTCCTTCATCACCGGGCCGTAGCCTTCCTTGTCGAAGGGCGGGCAGCCGGTCGGAAACTGGCCGAGCGGATGATTCTTCTGCCGCATCAGGTAGGTGCAGTAGGTCAACGTCTTGCAGACGCGCAGTTCATCCAGCTCGCCGCGCTCCAGCGCGTCCTTGGCGAAGTCCGGGTAGGCCAGGACTCCGCGTCCGAGCCCGAGAAACGCGATGTCGCCCGCGGCAACGTTCGCCGCGCCCGCGTTGAGCGCGTACTTCTGCAGCCAGGAGTAGCCGGTGCCCACCATCGGCAGATTCGGAAACGTGCGCTGCAGTTCGCCCGCGATGCGGAAGTGGCGCTCCACGCCGTCCAGCGGATGCTCCGGCTGCTCATAGTTGCCGTCATCGGGACGCTCAAACGGGCGGCCGATGTGCGGGTTGTAGTAAGGGCAGCCGAGGGAGATGTTCAGCAGCTGAATGCCCCAGTCCTGGAACCAGCCGATGGCCCGCTTCACCTCCGTGAGGTCTTCGCGCAGCGGATCGTTGGCGTCGACGCCCCAACCCCAGGGGTACGGCGTCTTGTAGGGAAACGGCTCCCCCAGGCCCGTCTCGGCGTTGCGGCGGTAGGGTACGCCGTCAAAGCAGCCCAGGCGCATGGTGTAGACAAGCTGGCTGCCGTAGGCGGACTTCAGCTTGCCGAGCACGTTGCGGATGAAGCGCGTGCGGTCCTCGAGCGCCGGTCCGCGGTAGCGGCTGCCCTCGACGGCCTTGGCGGCCAGCAGTTCATTCAGCAGGTAGCCGTGGGTGACCTTCAGGTCGATGGCGCGGAAGCCGGCGCGGAGCAGCAGTCCCGCGGCCCGGACGTAGTCGTCTTCCAGGCGCTCCAACTCATCGTCGGAGATGACCGGGTAATCGGCGGGCGTCGCAGTCTTGGCATCGACGGTGGGAATGTGGGCGGCGATAGTCTTCCGCGGGACGGCATAGCGCCCGGAATGCGTCATCTGCGCGGGGATGAGCACGTCGTCGGCCGTGCCCCATGTCTCCCGATGCAGGCGGAGCATGCGGTCATGGAGCGAAGCGTAGTCGGCAATGTTGCGTTCGTGAATCCAAAGCTGGCGGGTGTTGGCGCGGCCATCCTCGCGGACGGCTGTCGCTTCAAACCAAATCAGTTTGGCGCCGCCGCGGGCAAAGCGGTCATAGCGGCGGATGGTCAGCTCATCGGGCCGTCCGTCGAGCGTGCCGTCGCAGCCCTCCATGGGGTGGACGGCCATGCTGTTGCCGACGTGGACTCCACCGACGAGGACCGGCCGGGCAAGCGCATGCTTGACGCGCTCCGCGTCCGGCTCAAAACGAACGTGGCGCGCGCCACGCTCTTCAGCTGCGAGCTGTAGCTCGCTCAGGTTGCGATACGTGAAGTGTTTCATCCGAGGGGACGGGCTTGCGCGGCAGCAGCAGAATCGCGAATGCGCCGACGGCGGCAAGGCCGAAGACCACATTCAGCGCCGGGCCATAGCTGCCGAAGGCGACCCGCAACTTAGAGATCAGGAACGGAAACCAGGTCTGGCCGAGAGTATCGGCGGGCAGAATGACGGACATCGCGCGCGACAGCGAGTTGACGCCGAACATCTCGGCGGCCATCAGCGGGATGAGCATGTAGTCGGCGCCCATGCCGAAGCCGAACAGTACGCTGAAGACGTAGACCATCGACTCGTCGCCGGGATGCACCAATTGCAGCAGCGGGATGGTGGAGGCCACCAGTGCATACGTGGCCAGCATGACGATCTTCTTGTTGTAGCGGTCGGCCAGCCAGCCCATGAACAGGCGTCCGCCGATGGAGGCGAACAGGATGTAGAGCGTGGCATCACCGAACAGGGCGTCAAGCTGCTTCTGGTCCGTGTAGCCCTGCTCCTTGAAGACAAACTTCATGTGCTGGTTGATGGAGCCGATGGAGCCGATGGAGCAGACGCTGCCCACCAGCAGGAGCCAGAAGGCGGGCTGGCGGACGAGGAACGAGAACGGCTTGGGCTGCAGCTTCACGTCGCCGGGGGGCGTGGCGTCACCGTCCGGATTCTGGCCGATATCGGACGGCCTGTCCTTGAGGAAAAAGATCGCCACGGGCCAGGCAAGCAAGAGCAGTGCGGCGAAGCCCATCAGCGCGGTGCGGAAGTCTCCGAAGGCCTCCGTCAGCGGGCGGGCAATGTACTTGGCCGAGATGCCGCCGAAAACGCCGACACCGAGATAGACGATGGCCATCGCCAGGCCGCGCTGCCGCTTGAACCACTGCGAGACGATCACCTGATGCGCGATGGGGCCGGAGAAGATATAGCCGACGATGTACAGGAACCAGAGGCCGTAGTAGACCTTGAGATCGCCGCCCATCTGGGAGAAGCCGAAGAAGGCGGCAGCGGTCAAGCCCGTGCCGGCAACGATGAGCCAGCGGGGCGAAAGCCGCGGCACGACAAGCGGCCCCACCCAGAGGGTGAGCGTAGCGGCGAGCGGGAAGCCGAGCGTGATGTCGGGACGCGACCAGCCGAAGGTCTTCTCGTAATAGTCGTAGAAGAACGGCCCTCCGTAATAGGGGATGCCGACCGCGAGGCCAAAGGTGAGGAAGGCGAAGGCGGTGATCCACCAGCCGTAGAAGGACCGCTGCATTAGAGGCAATGGTATCGCAGGCTCCCGTGTCAGAGGCCCCGCAGGTGGAAGCCGCCATCGACGTTCAGCACCTGTCCGGCGGAGTAATCAAGCAGGCCGTCGGCAATGGCGCGGACGGCGCGGGCCACATCCGCCCCCTCGCCCATGCGGCGCTGGGGCAGCAGACCGTTGGCGATGCGCTCTTCATACGCCTTCTCGACAGCGGCGATCATGTCGGTGCGGATGATGCCGGGACGGATCTCAAAGACGGCGATGCCCTCGCCGGCGAGGCGCTGAGCAAAGACGTGCGCCGACATCGACAGCGCGGCTTTCGAAATGCAGTACTCGGCGCGGTTGACGGAAGCGGTGTAGGCGCTGATGGAAGTGATGAACACGATCCGTCCGGCGCGCTGCTGGACCATCCACCGGGCGGCGGCCTGGGTGAGGAAATGGGCGCCCTTCAGGTTGGCGGCAATCAGTTCATCGAAGCTCTCTTCGGTGGCGTCGAGCACATCCCGGCGCTCGCGCGGCGCCATGCCGGCGTTGTTGACGAGCAGGTCCAGGCGTCCGAATTCGGCGCGAGTGAACGCGAGCAGGGCTTCGCGGTCCGGGCCGGAGGCCAAGTCCATGGGAAAGATGGCGCAGCCGGTCTCAGCGCGGAGGCTCTCGGCGGCGTCGCGATTGCCGCGATAGGTGGCGACAACGTGATGCGTGGCGGCGAGTTCCTTTGCGATGGCGCGGCCGATGCCGCGGCTGGCGCCGGTGAT
>CAYNDS010000279.1:0-5214 GCA_964395885.1 uncultured Solibacteraceae bacterium
CCGGCGGGCTTCGGCTTGCTGTTCATGACTTCGACGAGTTTCGCGCCGTACTGCAGCACCTTGTCCGAGGACTGCTTCCGCATCGCATTGTCGGCGGCCACCAGCAGCATCTCCTCGTTGGAGGGGTCGCGCAACAGCGCCCGCTCCGCCAGACGGGCCGCGCCCTCGGCATCGCCTGCCTTGCGGAGGGTAACGAAGGCGCCGTTGGCGGCCTGCGGAAGATACTCGCTTTTGGGGTTGCGCGCTTCCAGAGCTTCGACGAGCGCGACGGCGTCGGCGGGTGAGGCTCCGTTGTTGACCTGTGCCAGGAGTGCGTACTCGGTGTAGACGTCCACCTGACGGGCGTAGTCCTGGGTGGCGGCCCAGGTGGCTGCCTCGGCGGCGTCAGCAGGCTTTGGGGCAGCCAACTGCCGGCGCGCCATCTGGGAGGTGCGCTCCGCCCAGGCCATCGCGGGACGGGCCTCCGCCTTCTTTTCGAACGACTTCAGGACCTGCACGGCCGCCTCGGTATCTTCCGGATGGAGGGCCAAGAGACGCTCTCCGGCGGAGGCAGCCTTGGAGGTCTCTCCCGCCGCGGAGTAGACCGGCAGGAGCTGCGACAGCACCCAACTGATGCCCTCATGCCGGGGATGGGCGGCGACGAACTGCTCCATCAGGGCGGTCTTCTTGGCCGGATCGGCTTCTGTCCCGATCGATTGCAATTGTTTGCCTTCCGGTGTCTCGGCGTGGATCTCCACCGGGTAGCGCTGCGCAAACAGGGGGGCCGCAACTAGTACCAAAAAAAGCGTTTTCCTGATCATCCTGGGATCTCCGTTTCCGCGATTGACGTATTATAGGGCAGCAGGCAGTGGATTTCATCCCCCGAAGGGGCGTACAGGCACAGAGCGAATTCTGACGATGATTCTTCCTTCTTCTTACGAAATAACCCTACTTCTTGGCATCGCGGTGTTGCTCTGTCTGGGCAGCTGGCCGAACCTTCTGAAGCTCACTGGTCCGAAGGGGCGCTTCGAGCTCTTCTACTTTGATTTTGCGATCGGCGCCGTGTTGACGGGGCTGGGGATCGCCTTCACGTTCGGGCAGATGGGACCGGACTTGAGCTTCCTGGACAATCTGGCGATTGCGGGGAAGCGGCAGCTGGCGTGGGCGGCGCTGGCGGGGGTGGTGTTCAACCTGGGCAATATGCTGCTGGCGGGTGCGATCAGTATTGCCGGAATCGCGGCGCCGTCGTTGTTGGCTTTGGGGACGGCGTTTGTGGTTTCCGCTGTGATCAGTTTCGGGTTCAACGCGTCCGGGCAGGCGATGCTGGTCTACGGCGGAGCGGGCGCGGCGCTGGCGGCGGTGATCGTCGCGGCGATGTCACTTGCCAGCCGCGTGTCGAGTCAGGCGGGTCCCGCGGAGCCGACCGGGCGGGGCAGCAGCCGGCTCAAGCGTCCGAGCGCGGTGAAGCCCATCGCGGTGAGCCTGGTGGCGGGACTCTTTCTGGGCGGCTTCTATCCGCTGGTGACGCTTTCGCGGGCGCAGGGCCTGGAGATTGGTCTTCTGCCGTATACGATTGCCGTCTGCTTCCTGATCGGCGTGTTCGTCTCGACGGTGATTCTGGACGTGTACTTCATCAACTTGCCGATTGAAGGGGATCCGATCGATCTGGGGCAGTACTTCCGACTCCCGCTGGCGCAGCACGCGCTGGGTGTGATCGGCGGCATTGTCTGGGCGGCGGGACTGGTGGGCAGCCTTCTGGTGCCTGCGGCCACGGGCGAAGGGGCGCTGCCGCCGAGCCTGACGTTTGCCTTGCTGAATGGTGCTCCGCTGTTGGCGGCGTTGTGGGGGCTGCTGGTCTGGCGCGAGTACAAGGGTGCCAGCGGGGCTGCCGCGGGGTTGGCGCTGGTGAGTCTGCTATTGCTGGGCGCTGGTGTGGGTCTCGTCGCGCGGTCACTGGCGGGCTAGGGTTCCGGCGGGCGGAGCGATGATTCCTTCGATGGTCTGGCCAAGCAACTGGAGCCGTTTCACCGCGCTGGCATAATCCTGCTCCAACTTGACGAGCCGGTCACTGAGGCCATCGGGATAGGGGTTCCGGTCTCGGGTGGCCCACGCGTAAACCCGGCCCACGACATATCCGGCCGTGCCGAAGATGAGGATGCTGCCGAGGATGGCGGCGAAGGTGTCGGAAGTCGAGCGCGGCAGCCCATCGGTGTCGAGCGCGCCGAAGAAGCCGAAGAGAGCTCCGACGAAGCTGACAGTGCAGCCGTTTCCGCGGGAACGGCTGAGCACTTCCCGGGCCTCGGCACGTTCCGCGAGGAGGGCCGAAATGCGCGACCGGAGTTTTGCCACGCCTTCGATGCCGGAGTGGACCTGGGCCTCGTCAATTACCCGCTCACCCATCTGGCGCGCGAGGCGGTTCCGCTCGGCGAGGAGTGAGGCGAAGGCCTCCTCCGGGAGGTTCTCCAGCGGCTGAGCCAGGTCGACGCGCCGCCGAACGCCCTCCACCAGGCGCGTGTCGAGACCCTGGAAGAAACTGGCCTGCACGACGATGGCGGGTCGTGCGGGGAGCGCGATTTCCAGCAACCGCTGGAGCGCTTCGAGCGCCTCGACCTCCTTGCCGGGCGCGGGAAAGAATTCGCCGTTGACACACGCCACCAAGTCACCGGCCACGTCTGGGACGTGTGTCGATTGCTGGAGCGCAATCGCTGCCGCAAGCAGCCTCGTCGTCCACACTCCGCGGGGAACGGAGGAGGGGACTCGCCGGAGGAAGCCCGCAGTGGTCTCGATCAAGTCGTCGAGGGGGAAGGGTATCGAGACGTTGCGGCAGCGTGCCTTGGTTCCCCGCTCCTTGACGAGCTGGGCGAGCACGACATAGCCGAGCCAATACAGCGGGAGCGATGGGTCCAGCGCATAGGCTTTGTCGAGCTGGTCCTTAGCTCCCTGGCAGTCCTCCGCGTCAAGACACCGCCATGCTGCTTCCAGATGCCCGCCTGCGGCAAGGGACGAAGCTTGCGCGGCGATCATGACTTGCGCCAGTGTCTGTTGCCGGATGGCCTCCGTACTGGCTTCAATCGCCGCCGCGTGCCGTTCGAGCGTGGTCGCGTGATGGCGAATGGCGTCAGAAGCCAGGCTGAGGCCGTCTCCTGGGTTCGGCAGAAGAGTGGCGATTGTCCTGGCGAGATCGGCGAGCACCGCGAGATTCTAGCAGCCGGAGGGGTGCCGGAACATCTTACGAAGTCGCGGTGGCCCGGGCGGGTTCCGGTCGCGCCGAGGCTACGGAAAGGTCAGTTCAACGGCGGCGGAGCGGGGACTTTCGTTTTGGTTCTGGTCGACGGCGGTGACGGTGTAGCGGTACAGCCGGCCGGAGGTGACGCGACTGTCGCTATAGCTGCTGAGCGGGACACGGTCGGCGAGCAAGGTGCCGTCGCGATAGACGCGGTAGAAGGCGAGGTCCGGCGTGTCCACGCGTTCCCAGCCGAGCTCGGCAGAGGCGACGCCGGCCAGCACGCGGAGCCCGGACGGAGCATCGGGCGCGAAGGTGTCGCGCGCCGTGATCTCCACTTCCGGGGACGGATCGGCTTCGGCAAAGCCCGTGCCGGCCTTTTGGATGGACTGGACACCATAGCGATAGGACTTGCCGTACTCGGCGGTGGTATCCAGATACGGGGACGTAGACGAGGCGGCGAGCAGCACCCCGTCGCGGGAGATACGCGCGGTGGCGGCGGACTGCCAGGCAAGTTCCACCCCCTTGGGATGGGCGCGTGCCGTGACGGATTGCGCGGGTGCCAGCGGGGCGATGACGGCGAGCGTGACGGTGTTGGACGGCGCGGACCATCGGCCTCGCGGACCCGCGATGCGGACCGAAATCTGAACGGTCTGGCCGGTCCACGGCGCCGCGGGCGTGACGCGGTCCACGCGCTGGTCATTGATGCGAAGGTCGACCTCGTCCGGGTCCTTGTCGCGGCGGGGCAGCCCTTCGGTGGTGGTGGCGGGCGGCGTGAAGTCGATGACGATCTTGTCGCCGCGCTGGACGGCGCGAAGGTCGCGGACTGGCTCCGGGATGCGGAGCGCGGGCGGGAGCGGCTCTCCGATGTAGGCGCATCCGGCGAGGAGGAAGAGGAGCAGGAGCAGGGAAACGGCGGGGCCGCGCATGGCTAGAGGATGTACCGGCTGAGGTCCTGATCCTGGACGATGGCCGAGAGTTGCTTGCGCACGTAATCGCCGTCGATCCGGACGGTTTTCTTCTTCAGATCGGGACCTTCAAACGAGATCTCTTCGAGCACCTTTTCCAGGATCGTGTGCAAGCGGCGGGCGCCGATGTTTTCAGCCGTTTCGTTGACGCGGGCGGCCAGGCGGGCCAACTCTTCCAGTGCGTCGTCGGTGAAGACGAGCTTGATGCCTTCCGTTTCGAGAAGCGCGGTGTATTGCTTGATGAGCGCGTTCTTCGGCTCCTTGAGAATGCGGATAAAGTCGGCTTCGGTGAGGGACTTCAACTCGACGCGGATCGGGAAGCGGCCTTGCAGCTCCGGGATGAGTTCACTGGGCTTGGAGACGTGGAAGGCTCCGGCGGCGACGAAGAGAATATGGTCGGTGCGGACAAAGCCGTGGCGCGTGTTGACCGTCGTGCCCTCGACGATGGGGAGGATGTCGCGCTGTACGCCCTCGCGGCTGATGTCGGGGCCGTGCCCGCCTTCGCGCCCGGCGATTTTGTCGATCTCGTCGAGGAAGATCATGCCGCTGCGCTCCACACGCTCCACGGCGATGCGGGTGACCTGCTCCATGTCGATGAGCTTTTCCTCTTCCTCGCTGGTGAGGTAGTCGAGGGCTTCGCCGACGCTCATCTTGCGCCGGCGGGTGCGTCCGCCGACGAGATTGGAGAACAGGTCCCGGAGGTTGGAATCCATGTCGTCCATGCCGATGTTGGAGGCAATCTGGAGCTGTGGGCCGCGGTCCTTCACATCGATTTCGACCAGGCGGTCGTCAAGCTTGCCGGCGCGGAGTTTCTCGCGCATCTTCTCGCGGCTTTGCTCGAAGGACGGGCTGGGCTCCGGCTGGGGCGGCATGAGGAGGTCCAGCAGGCGCTCTTCCGCATTGCGTTCCGCTTTGTCGGCCACTTCGTCGAGACGCTCTTCGCGGATCATGTCGATCGAGATTTCGACGAGGTCGCGGATCATCGATTCGACGTCTCGGCCCACGTAGCCGACTTCGGTGAACTTGCTGGCCTCGACCTTCAGG
>CAYNDS010000280.1:0-5187 GCA_964395885.1 uncultured Solibacteraceae bacterium
AACGGAGCTCGCTTCGCGCGACGTCGTGCAATCCGCTATTCTGTTCGTGTCGTTTGCGGCTTGTGCGCCCGTAGCTCAGCCGGATAGAGCATTTGGCTTCGAACCAAAGGGTCGGGAGTTCGAATCTCTCCGGGCGCACCACTTCCTCCTCTACCGCACGCGCACCGGCTTCAGGTCGTGGTAGTCATACGAAAAGTCCGCGTCCGCCGAGGCCGCCTTTAGCTTCATCCCGGTGATCGCGCCGTCGGCGCCGCGCGGAAACTCCACCTCCGCATCGGCGTCCAGATCGCGGTTCGGCCAGCGCGCGATGAAACGATCTCCGCCCAGCGGCTCCAGCGGCCCCTCCAGCAGGCGTGACCGCGTCAGGTGCAAACGCAGTTCGCCACCCTTCTGCGACACCACCAGGTCGCCATACCAGGGATCGCGATACGTCCCGACGAACTCCGCCAGGCGAGCCACCGGCATGCGGCTTGTCGACACCGCTGCCCTTCCCGGCTCACGCGGCTTTGCCTGCTTCGGAGCGCCCGCCAGCCTTTGCCTGACGTCGGAGATCCAATCGCTCGCCGCATCCCCGGCGGCGATGCCCGCCAGGATCTGATAGCTCAACACTGCCACCGGTGTCGCGTTGTCGTTGGCGACGGCAACCACCGCCGCCTTGCGCTTCGGCAGCATCGCGATGTGGCTCAGTCCGCCGCTGGCCTGGCCGGAATGCTCCACCAGCGCGTGGCCGTGAAAGTCCGACACTTCCCAGCCCAAGCCATACAGCCCCAGATTGCTCCCGGCCAGCCGCCGCACCAGGCCCGAGATCCGGCGCGGCGTGATGCCCTCGTGCATCTCCGCCAGCCGCGCCGCCGACAGCACCCGCTGCCCATCGGCTCCCGTGCCGTCGCCCAGTTGAAACAGCGCCCACCGGCCGAGATCCTCAATCGTGCAGACCATTCCGCCCGCCGGGTCCGGGTACTCCACCAGGTCCGCAATCGGGCTCGCCGGTGCGTCGATCCCCGTGCGCGTATGTTGGCGAGCCAGGGACTCCCGCTCCGCCCGGCGCGGATCGATGCGGCAGCCCGACATGCCCAAAGGATTCAGGATGCGCGCAGTGACAAACTCCTCCCACGGCCGTCCCGACACCGCCTCCAGCACCGCCGCCGCCACGCGATACATGGTGTTGCTATAGAGGAACCGTTCGCGAAAGGCGCCCATCGGCAGATACGCCACTGCGCGGACGGCTTCCTGCACGGATGCCTGCCCGTCGGGCCACGTCAGCAGATCTCCCGCTCCCAGCGGCAAGCCGGACCGGTGCGCCAGCAGGTCCCGCACGGTCACGTGCGCCGTCACGTACGGTTCGCTGGTGCGGAACTCCGGGAGATGCCGCACCACCGGATCGTCCCATCGCAGTCGGCCTTCCTCCACCAGCACCGCCAGGCCCGCAGCCAGAAACGCCTTTCCCATCGACGCAATCGAGAACCGCGTGGTTCGCCCAACCACAGCGCGTTCGCCCGCACTGCGCACCCCGCTGGTGTGCACGAGACTCACCTTGCCGTTTTCCACCACCAGAACGGCCATGCCCGTCGGGCGGAACGTCTCCTCAAATCGCGCCACTTCGGCCGCGGGCGTCCTCCCGGCGCACACGCCCACCACGGCGCACACACAGAGCGTCAGAATCGGTCGCGCAATCATCTCTGCGGGATGGACGCAAAGCTCCGGAATTTGTTCGCACGCCCGACGAAGTTTTCTCGTCTTCCGCGCGCGCTTAGGCGCCCACCATCTCTCGAAGCTGCTCCGGCATCCCCTTGGTCACTTCCGCGTGCAGCGCGTGGCGCGCCTGCCAGTTCTCCGCCAGCCCGAACAGCATCGCCACGGCGAACAGGCCCAATCCGCAGAACATCGTCACAATGGTGGCACTGATGAAGACCTGCCCGGGCAGGATCATGCTGATCCCCGTCAGAAACACCACGCCGACAAACGCGACCGCTGAAAGATGCAGGCAACTGATCGCCCACACCAACGCACTCACGCGGCGCTGATACTGCTCAATCTGCTGCCGGACCCCATCGGACCGGTCGCCATTGTCCGGCTGCCCTCGAAACTCGCCCGTGAGCCCCCGCAGCTGGTCCATCAGCGCCGTGTATTTGCCCGACAGATTGCCCAGATAAATCCCGTTCGCGATCACCAAGGCCACGGGAGCACTCGCCGCGCCGACAAACTTGAACAGATCGAATTGGGTTGCCATTCCCAGAGCGTGCTGCAATCACGCCACCATCTCTTCGGCAGCGGCGGGTTGGCGCCACTCGTCCCAGTGCCGCATCAGCGGCAGGAACCCCGTCAGCGTGTTCGCCGGCGGCGTGCCGAACTCATACGCGGGCAGATCCCGGTGCGTCGCCTCGCCCCGCGCCAGACGGCCGTACCACTCGGAGAGTTCGCTCGCGTTCCGCTCCCATCGCGCATGCTCCAGCCACCAGATGCCCTGTGGATCCACCGCGCCCGTCGAGCGCGTGCAGAGATGGCACCAGTCGGTCGAGTCAATCGAGGGGAACCAGCAGAAGCCCTCCAGCGGCCTGCCGGAAGCCACCACCTGCTCGCACTGCTCCACCATGAAACGCAGCCAACTGATCCGGTCCGCCACCGTACCGCGGATATTGGTTTCCCCCAGAATCGCAGGCACGCCGAAGCGATCGATATAGTCCGAGGCAATCTCGGCGAACCCATGCGGATCAGTGGCCACCACATGATAGGCGCCACCCCGCTTCCGGTCCGGGCGCCACTCCATCTCCGAGTGCGCGTAGTAGTCCAACCCCAGCACGTCGAACGGCGCGGCATGGTGCGCAAACCAGGCAGCGTCGTCCGGCGTGAATCCGTGCCGCGACAGGTACGGCCACAGCGCGTGTTGGCGGTCGATGCGCCCCAGAATAAGGTCATGAAACAGGAAGCGCCGCTCGGAGAGAAACTCCGCGAAGCGTTCCTGTGAGCGCTCCGCCGCATGGTGCGCCTCCGCCGTGTCGATGTGGACCAGTTGCACGCGCGGATTCCGCCGCCGCAGTTCCTCGCTCGCCAGGCAGATGGCGCGTCCCACCTGCCGGACCATCGCGACAAACTGGTCGTCGGAGTCGTGGAATGGCGGCCAGATCCCCATCAGAGACGCGAACACCGTGGTGGGCAATGGCTCATTGAATACGGTGTAGCGCCGCACCCAGGGATAGCGTCGCGCCACCTCGCCCACAAATTCGGCATAGCGCTCGGCAAAGCCGTCCGTGACGAACCCGTGGGTCAGCCAGTCCGGAAACGACACGTGATGGATGGGATCGAGCACCGGGTCCATCCCCAGGCGCTCCATCAGCTGCATCGGTCCATCCATCCAGCGGAAGTCGAACACGCCGGGCTCCGGCTCGACGCGGTGCCAGGGAACCGGGTAACGGAGGTCGCGAATTCCGGCCGCCCGCAGCAGCCGCAGGTCACTCGCCCACAGTTCCGTATGCCGGGTGGTGCCGAGGATGTCCCGGTGGGGGGAGGGGATTTTCGTGCTCTCAAATGCCCCGTAGAATTTCAGCATGCAGGTGGTGGAAAGCAGCAGGACAGCAACCACTTGCCCGCCCGGCACGTGATTCTTTATCCCCTTGCCGGCCTCCCGGATGGTACGCTTTGGGGCGTGAAACTCATTCTTTCGATGGCGCTTGCCGGTTTTTCCGCCTTCGCCCAACTCACCCCGGCGGAGATCGGAGCCGGTTGGGTCTCGCTCTTCGACGGCGAGACGCTCTACGGGTGGACTCCCGAAGGCAAGGCGTCCTGGCGCGTGGACAACGGCGCGATCGTCGCCGACCCGGCCGAAAGCGGATGGCTCCGCTTTAATGTCCCGTTCCAGGACTACGAACTCCGCCTGGAATACCGGCAGGCGGCCGACGGCAACTCCGGCGTGTTCCTGCGCTCGGCCCGCAGCGGCGCCCCGCACGAGACCGGCTATGAACTCCAGATCTTTGAAGGTCACCCCAAGTTCCCCACCGGCTCCCTGGTGAACCGGCTGTTGGCGAAGAAGGTGAAGCCCGCTCCGGATCAATGGCACCGCTATGAAGTGCGGCACGTCGGCGCGCGCATCATCGTCAAGCTGGACGGCAGGAAGATTCTCGACGGCAGCGACACCCACTCGCTGCGCGGATTCTTCGGGCTGCAGGTGAACAAGGGCAAGCCCATCGCCTTCCGGGCCGTAGCGGCACGTCCGCTGGGGCTGACTCCCATCTTCAACGGCAAGAACCTGGACGGCTGGCAGAAAGTGGACGCGCCCCGCCCGCGCGAGTTGCCCGAATGGTCCGTCCGCCACAAGCTGCTGCACGTCGAGAAAGGTCCCGGCGCCCTGGAGACCCTGTCGGAATACCAGGACTTCGTGCTGCAGCTCGACATTCGCGCCAACTCCTCCGATCCGGCCCGCCACCCGAACTCCGGCGTCTTCTTCCGCGGCACGCCCAAGGGGCACTGGACCGGCTACGAATCGCAAATCCGCAACGAGTTCAAGGACGGAGACCCCACCAAGCCCGTCGACACCGGCACCGGCGGCATCTACTTTCATGTGCCCACGCGCCGCGTCGTGGCCAAAGACAACGAGTTCTTCACCAAGACCATCGTCGCCGTCGGCCGCGACATCTCCATCTGGGTAAACGGTTATCTGACCGCCAGTTGGACGGACCCGCACCCGGAAGGCAAAAGCCCGCGCAACAAGCAGGCGATCCTCACTCCGGGACCAATTGCCCTGCAGGCGCATGATCCGACCACCAACCTGGATTTCCGCGCCATTCGTGTCGCGAAATATGGATCTGTTGGGGTAAACTGAGAATTCGAGGACCGCTCGGAAGGAAGGGGTGAGAGTAGACTTGGCAGAAGTCATTCTCCAGGAAGGCGAAACTCTGGAATCCGCGCTGCGCCGCTTTAAGCGGAAGGTGCAGCAGGAGGACATCATCAAAGAGGTGAAGCGCCATTCCTACTATCTGAAGCCGGGCGAAAAGAAGCGCGTAAAAGCCGCGCTGGCCCGTAAGCGGAATCGCAAGCGCAAGCGCAGCGACATGGAGTAACAGCTCTCCTTCGAGTACAAAAGAAAACGGCGCCTGGGCGGTTCAGCCTCAGGCGCCGTTTCTGTTTCAGAGGTGTGTCGCGCGTTCAGTCCTTGGCAGCCGCCGGGGTCGAAGCCGGCTTGCTCTCCGAAGA
>CAYNDS010000281.1:0-5180 GCA_964395885.1 uncultured Solibacteraceae bacterium
GGAAATTCACCGCTGCCTTTCCAAACTCACGGCTGCCCCCGGTCAGACCCGTCGAGTAGCCCGGCGGCATGTTCAACTCCGCCACGATCGCGTTTAACTCGTCAATCACCTCGCTGAGCGACGTCTTGTCCACCTGAATGTTTGCGGTGATCAGAATTTGCCGCTGCCGGTTGAACCGCTCGATCTGCGTCGGACCGGTCGCCTCCTCCAGACCGGCGACGTTCGCCACCGGCACATTGCCCAGCGTCGCTGAAGGCACAAACAGCCGCTCCAGGGCCTGCGGCGAGTCGCGGAACTGCTTCAACACCCGCAATTGCACGTCGTAGCGATCGTCTCCCTCGCGATAGGTGGTCACCTGATCGTCGCCGCCCACCAGCGTTCGCAGCGCCGTCGCGATGGAGGCGACACTCACGTTCAGGTCGGAAGCCTTGTCCCGATTGATGCGGACGCGCAGCTCCGGCTTGCCCGCCTCATAGCTGCTCTCGAGATCGACCACACCAGGCCGCTGCTTCAGCTTCGCCGTGATCTGGTCGGCGTAGGTTGACAGGCGGTTCAGATCCGGTCCCTGCAGAAAGAACTGCAACTCTTTATTGGGCCCGGCTCCCGAGATCACGGAAGGCGGCTGCACCCCGATCACCACGTCCTGGAACTTCGCCAAGCGCGCCCGCGCCTGATCCATGATCGCGAACTGGTCTTCCTTCCGTGCCTCCATCGGAGTCAGCTTCACCGCCACCGTGGCCCGGTCCACCTGCTTGCGCAGGTCGGCGCCGATCACGGTCAGCAGGTTCTCAATGCCTGGCAACTGCCGCAGCTCGGCTTCCACCTGCTGCATCATCTCCGCCGTTCCCTCCAGAGCTGAGCCAGGAGGCATGCGGACCGTCACCTCAAACTGACCCTGGTCGTCCTTCGGCAGGAAATCCTTACCGATGGCCGAGAACAGCGGCACGGTCGTCAGAAACACCGCCACCGAGATGCCGACAATGACCCAGGGGTACTTCAACGACCAGCGGAGCATCGACGCGTAAGGCCGGTCCAGCGTGCGGTAAATCCAGGTGTCCTTTGTCGACTTGCCCGGCTCATGCGTCGGCGCCTTCAGGAACCGCGAGCACAGCATCGGCGTCAGGGTGAAGCTCACCAGCAGGCTGACCATGATGGCGAACGCCGCCGTGAAGCCGAAGCTCGACATGAACTTGCCCACGATGCCGCTCATGAACGCCACCGGCAGGAACACAATCACCAGGCTGAGCGTCGTCGCCAGCACCGCCAGGCCGATCTCGCGCGTTCCTTCCACGGCTGCCTCCATCGGCGGCAGCCCGCGCTCTTCCATGTTCTTGAAGATGTTCTCCAGCACGACAATGGCGTCGTCAATCACAATGCCGACCATCAGCACCAGCGCCAGCATCGTGATTGTGTTCAGGGAGAATCCCATCACCAGCATCAACGTGTAGGTGGACACGACGGAGGTCGGAATCGCGATTGCCGCAATCACCGTCGATCGCCAGTTGCGCATAAACAGCAGCACGATCAGCGCGGCAAACAGCGCTCCCTCCCACAGATGCTCCTGCACGGCATCAAACGAGGAGCGGATAAACCCGGACTGATCGTTCAGGTAGATCACCCGGAAATCACCCGGCAGGCTGGACCGCAACGACTCCACGCGGCCCTTTACGGCATCAATCACATCCAGCGAGTTGGTGCCGGCCTGCTTTCGCACCTCCAGCACCACCGCCGGTACGCCGTCCAGCCGCGCCAAAGACCGCGGTTCCTCCGCTCCGTCCACCACTTGGCCGATATCGGAGAAACGGACCGGTGCTCCACCCCGGTTGGCCACAATCACGCGATTGAAGTCGACCGGGCGCTCCACACGTCCCATCGTCCGCAGGCTCACCTCGCGGCGCCCCTGATCGACGCGTCCGCCCGGAATCTCCACGTTCTGCGACTGCACCGCCGCCCGCACCTGGTCCACGTTCAAGCCGTAGCTATAGAGCTTGTCGCCATCCAGCCACAGTTGGATCTGCCGCGTGCGGTCGCCCACAAACCGCACCTGGCCCACGCCCTGCAGCGATTCGATGTTCTTCTTGATCCGGTCGTCCACCAGCTTGGTCACTTCGCGCAGATCGCGATTCGCCGCCACCACCACCGACAGCACCGGGCTCGAATCCGTCGCGACCTTCTCGATAATCGGCTGCTCGATGTCCCGCGGCAGCTGGCTCAGGATCTTCGAAACCTGGTCACGCACTTCCTGCGCGCCCACCTCCGGGTCCTTATCGAGCGAGAACTGAATGAAGACCTGGGAGATACCCTCCGCCGAGGTCGACCGCAACTCCTCGATACCGCTGATCGTGTTCACTGCCTCTTCGATTCGTTTGGTGACCTGGCTTTCCACCTCCTCCGGCGCGGCGCCCCGAAGTTGCGTCGTAATCGTGACGAAGGGGAAGTCCACCTTCGGAAACAGGTCCACGCCCAGGCGGCGATAGGCGTCCGCGCCCAGCACCATCAGCGCCAGGATCAACATCGTGGCGAAGACAGGCCGCTTGATGCAGATTTCAGCTAACCGTTGCACTCTTCTCGCTCCTCAGATCCGTCGGTTACCGCCGCACCGTCACAGGCGCCTGATCGGTCAGTGCCCCAAGGCTGGAAACGGCGACCAGTTCGCCGGGCTTGACGCTGGAGGCGGGAACCTCCACCCAGTCGGCCCCTTCCTGTCCCGGCGGGACACGGAATTCCTGTGCCTTCCCATCGCGCACCGCGAACATCTTCGTGATTCCGGCGATGTTGAACAGTGCCCGCTTGGGCACGGTCGTAATCTCCACGTTCCGCTCCGTAATCAGGCGCACCTGCACAAACGCGCCCGGACGCAGCACCTGCGACGGGTTCGCCAGCCGCGCCTCCACCGTCAGGTTCCGGGACTTCTGATCGATGGCCGGATTTAACTGCCGAACCGTCGCACGGAACGTCTGCCCAGGCGCCGCGTCCGTCGTGAAGTTCAGTTCGGACCCCACCCGCACCGCGCCCGTCGCACTCTCCGGAATCTCCACCCGCAACCGGAGCGGGTCGGCCTTCACCACCCGATACACCGTCGCATTGTCCTTGATGAACTGCCCCGGCGAGACCAGCTTTTCCGCCACCGCGCCGTCAAACGGTGCCCGCACCACCGTGTCCGCCAGCCGCTTCTCGGCCAACCGTAGATCGGCGCGCAGGGACTGCACGCTTGCCGTGAGCGTCTTCAACTCATCCCTTGCCGCGTCCAGAACCGCCTGCCGCGCCTGCATGGCCTTCTCCACCTCGGTGAAGCGCTCCCGCGCGATGTCGCCCGTTTGGATCAGCTTCGCCGCGGCGTCGTACTTGGATTTGGCATCGGCAAGCTGCGCCTCCGCCTGGCGGATGTTGGGCGACGTGGTCGGCGTTTGCTCCGCCTGATCCAAGGTCAGGCCCACCCGCGCCAGCGCCTGCGCCAGCAGGGCGCGCGCCCGGTCCACCGCAATCTGATACTCCCGCTGGTCCAGCTCCGCCAACACCTGTCCGCGCCGGACAGCCTGCCCAAAATCAGCGTTCATCACCGCCACCCGGCCACCCACTTCAAAACTGACGGACACGGTCTCGTCCGCCGCCAACTCGCCCGTTACCATCAGCGCGCGCTCGACTTGGCGCGCCTCCGCACGGGCCGTCTGTACCGCGAGGGGCTGTGGGCTTGATGCCGCAACAGCCTGCGTCTTAGTCTCTTGCTTGCAAGCAGCTAGCAGGACGAATGAAAGTACCACTAGAGGTCGATTCATCGTGTTCTCAGTCCTTCAAATAAGAGTTCCACCATCTCGCCCAAAGCCTCAAGCGCGGGCACGGTCGGCATCGGAAATAGCTGCCGATCGATGCAGTAGTGGACAATTGCGGAAGTAAAGGTGTAAGCTGCCAACTGCGCGTTGACGCTGCGCAGTTCCCCCCGTTCGATGTAGCCGCTCAGCTTCGCGGCGATCTTGGTCTGATAGCCGCAAATCTTCTGCTCGAACAGGCTGTGGAGCTCGTGGTTGGCCAGTGCGCTCTGGAGCAGCAGCCGGACAAAGGTCGGGTCCGAGGCATGCCAGTGCACAATCAGCGCAGCGAGGCGCTGCAGAAACTCGCGTGCCACCAAGTCTTCATCGAAAAGCCGGTCAATCTCTTCCTGAATGCCGCCGACCCGCTCGATCTTCCGTTCGATGATCGCCGCGTAGAGGTCTCGTTTCGATGGAAAGTGTTGGTAGAGAACCGGTTCGGTCACTCCGACGGCTGCCGCAATCTCCCGGGTGGTGACGCCCCGAAACCCGCGGTCAGCAAACAGGCTGATGGCGGTGTCCAGGATCGCCGCGCGACGATCGGCGCCGGACATACGGTGAACGGTTTGGCTCATTAGCAGTTACTAAGCTAGTAAACCTTAGCTTAGTGCTTCCTAACCTAGCAGATGCTAATTTCGCCCCTGCGATTCGCAATTTGCCCCAGAAAAAAGCAAACGGGCGGACCAGAGATCTGACCCGCCCGAATTCGGCAAGAGGTAATGAAATGCTTACAGTTGCGCGTCCAACATCTTCACGAGATCGGACTTACCGATCGCGCCCACGCGCTGGTCGACCACGCGACCGCCCTTGAAAACCAACAGCGCCGGGATTCCGCGAATGCCGTAGCGCGCCGCGGTGTTCATGTTCTCGTCGACGTTCAGCTTGCCGACCTTCACCTTCCCGTCGTACTCAGTCGCGACGGCGTCGATTGTCGGGGTCAGCATGCGGCACGGTCCGCACCACTCCGCCCAGAAATCGACAAGCACGGGCTTGTCAGCCTGCAGCACGTCGGTGTCAAACGTGCCATCGGTAAACGTCAGGGTATTGTTTCCAGCCATTTGGGTTTCAAACTCCGTCCGTTTGGATGTTGCTCCAGGGGAAAGGATTCAAAGCGTCCGATACAGATCCAGGTACTGCGCCGCGGAGCGTTGCCAGGAGAAGTCCCGGCCCATCGCCGCGACCATCATCTCCTTCCAACGGTCCTTCTCCTGGTACGTTTCAATGGCATGGCGCAACGCCAGGACCATTTCCCGTCCGGTGAAGCCCCAGAACTTGAACCCGGTCTCTTTGTCGATCGTGTCGTCCAGACCACCCGTGGCGCGCACCACCGGTAGCGTCCCATATCGGAGACTGTAAATCTGGTTCAGGCCGCAG
>CAYNDS010000282.1:0-500 GCA_964395885.1 uncultured Solibacteraceae bacterium
GCTATAGCGTTTGTTCGCCGTGGTATCGAACGTCTTGTTGTACCGGTTGGCGAGGAAGTTCGCGGCCACCAGGATACCGAGAACGATCAGCAGATACACGCTGGCGTAGGCCGTGAACTTGGTTTGACGGTTCGCCATCTTACGCCCTCCACCGCAGGGACTCCAGCGACCGTGCGGTCAGAAAGAGCCCAAAGAGAATCACGGACACATAGAAGACAATGTCCTTCGTATCGAGCACACCCTTCGCGAAGGACTCAAAGTGGCTGACGATGGACAAGTACGCCATGACCTTCGCCCAGACGGCGGATTCGTAGCCCGATACCCACTCCATCACCCACAACAGCAGCGAAGCTCCAAACGTCGCGCCACCGGCGACGATCTGATTCTTCGTCGTCGTCGAGATAAACGTCCCGATCGCCAGCAGCCCGCCGGCCTGCAAAATCAGGCCCAGGAAACCCACCAGCATCGGCCGCCAGTCCGGAGGTCCATACGCAAACAGG
>CAYNDS010000282.1:510-5177 GCA_964395885.1 uncultured Solibacteraceae bacterium
CCAAGAGCATGGCGCCGTACATCAGGAGCGCCGCCAGCCACTTGCCGACAAGGATCTGCAGGTCGGAAATCGGCGAAGTGAGCAGCAACTCAATCGTTCCGGACCGCTTCT
Organism: uncultured Solibacteraceae bacterium; assembly: GCA_964395885.1. Classification (GTDB taxonomy): domain Bacteria; phylum Acidobacteriota; class Terriglobia; order Bryobacterales; family Bryobacteraceae; genus JAPKYZ01. The sequence continues at coordinate 622 of CAYNDS010000282.1, forward strand.
CTTCGGCAAACAGCCGCATCGTAATCATCGGAATGAGGAATAGCCCGATGACCGCTGTGTTCGACAGCAGCGGCCGGATAATCTGCTCATTCAAGTTCATCGGAAAACCGCGTCCGCCCATCTGCTGCTGCATCCCGATAATCACGAAGTAACCGACGATGTTCCAGAAGAAGAACCCGAAGATTACCGCGAACATCGTAATCAGCAAATAGGCGATTGGCGATGCGAAGTAACTGTTCAGTTCCTTCCGGCAGATCACGAGAATGTTTCTCACGCCCTCTTCTCCTGTACTCCGCCCGTCAGTTGCAGGAAGACATCTTCCAGGCTGACGGCGGCAGCGTGTAAGTCCGTCAGATTCCAGCCCGACTCGACCACCGCGCGCGCCAGATCCGCGCGAATGTTGCGCCCCGGCAGGCTCTCCACCTCAAACGCCAGCGTCCCGCCGCGCCCTTCGCGGGGGATCACCCGGCTGACTCCGGAAACCTGCTCCAGCTTGCGATGCACCGCGCCGACGTCCAGAGACTGTCCATCGCGCGGCTCCACGCTCACGGCCACGGCTTCGGTCCCGCGCAGGCGCTTCGTCAGATTCTCGACGCTATCCGACGCCACCAGCTTGCCCTTGGAAATGATCAGCACCTGCTGGCAGACGGCTTCCACCTCCTGCAGAATGTGCGTCGACAGAATGATCGTGTGCTCACCGGCCAGGCTCTGGATCAGTTCGCGAGTCTCGATGATCTGCTTCGGATCCAGGCCCGAGGTGGGCTCGTCCAGAATCAGCACGTCGGGATTATGGATGATCGCTTGCGCCAGTCCCACGCGCTGCCGGTAGCCCTTCGACAGCTTGCTGATCAGCTTCGTGGCGACGTCGGCTACCGAACAGCGTTCCGAAACTTCGGCCACCCGCCGCGACAGATCCGAAGCCGGAACACCTTTCAGGCGCCCGACAAACTCCAGGTACTCGCGCACTTCCATCTCCGGATACAGCGGAGGCGTTTCCGGCAAGTAGCCAATGCGCTTTTTGACTTCCTGCGGCTGTCGCACCACATCGAAGCCCGCCACCTCGGCGGAGCCCTCACTCGGCGGCATGAAGCAGGTCAACACGCGCATCGTCGTGGTCTTCCCGGCGCCGTTCGGCCCCAGAAACCCCACAATCTGCCCTTTGCCCACTTCGAACGAAATCCCGTCCACCGCCACCGTTCGCGCGTAGCGCTTGGTCAGACCGTCTACTTTGATCATTTCGGTTTACTCGAAGATTTCCGCCGTAACCCTTCTAGACGGGCGAGAAGGCCGTCAGGTAACGGACCCCGTCAAGGTACAGCTCTGTTCCGAAGCTTCGATCATATGAAGCCGGCGCCCCCGTTTGCAACTGCCCGCCCGTCTACTCGGGCCGCTGCAGGCCCATGATCTGGAACCCCGCATCCACGTACAGCACATTGCCCGTCACGCCGCGTCCCAGGTCGCTGGCCAGAAACACCGCCGTGTCGGCAACCTCCGCCGGCTCCGTGATCCGCCGCAACGGAGAAATCGCCGCCACGCCGTCCAGCACCTTCGAGAAGTCCTTGATGCCGCGCGCCGACGCCGTCTTGATCGGCCCCGCCGAAATCGCATTCACGCGAATGTTCCGCGGCCCCAGATCCGCCGCCAGGTACCGCATTGCCGACTCCAGCGCCGCCTTCGCCACGCCCATCACGTTGTAGTTCGGAATCACCCGCTCCGCACCCAGATAGCTGAGCGTCAGAATCGATCCGCCGTGGGTCATCTTCGGCGCCAGCACGCGCGATACAGCCACCAGCGAGTAGGCGCTCACCTCGTGCGCCAGCGAGAATCCCGCCCGCGACGTCTCCACGAACGGCTGGCTCAGATCCTCCCGATTCGCAAACGCAATCGAGTGCACCACGGCGTCCAGCGGCTGCGGACACGCCGACGCCAACTCCGAAAGCGACGCTTCCGACGTCACGTCGCACTCCAGCAGGCGCACTCCGCCCAGTTCCGCCGCCAGTTCCTCCACGGTCCGTTTCTGGCGCTCTCCCTGATAGGTGATCGTCACCCCGGCTCCCTCGCGGACAAAGGCCGCCGCGATCGCATAAGCGATGCTCCAGCGGTTGGCCACGCCCAGAATCACGGCGTTCTTGTCTTCCAGCAATTGCGGCATGAACCGCCTATTGTAGCGACCCGCCCACCCCCCGCCCACTTGGCGCACCGCTCGGATATACTCGCAAGCCATGCCGGCACCAAAGAAGGCCATCGCCCCCGATCCGTTCCAGTTGCGCGGCCCCGAAGGGCGCGAAAACCCGTCCACCTCTGAAATCCACCGCTTCAAGAGCGGCTACATCTGCGACACCGAGGACCGCGGCTTTGAGAACCCCGGCGGTCGCAGTCCATTGGAAATCGTCGTCGATGCCTCGGAAGGCTTCATCCCCCTCTGGGCGCCGAATACGACGCTCCGCTGGAAGTTCCGCGCCTCCTCGCTGCAAGCCTTCGCCCGTCCCGACGCTGCCCGCCGCGAGATCCGCCGTCTCCTCGCCCAGGCCCTTCTCGCTTGGGGCGATGCCGTCCCGGTGCGTTTCGCCGAGGTCCGTTCCGGCTGGGACTTTGAAATCGTCGCCCGCGCCGCCGACAACTGCACCGTCAACGGCTGCGTCCTTGCCAGCGCCTTTTTCCCGGACTCCGGCCGCCACCAGCTCACCATCTACCCGAAAATGTTTTCGCAGATCCCGAAGGAGCAGGTGGACAGCATGACCCACGAACTCGGCCACATCTTCGGCCTCCGCCACTTCTTCGCCAACGTCAGTGAGCGTGCCTTCCCGAGCGAAATCTTCGGAACACACAACCGGTTCAGCATCATGAACTACGGGGCCGACAGCGAACTCACACCCGCCGACAAAAGCGACTTAAGGCTGCTCTATACCTCGGCGTGGAACGGCTCGTTGACTCACATCAACGGCACACCGATCCGCTTCGTCAAGCCGTTCCACACCCTCGGCGTTTAGCGGCCTCGCCCGGCGGGCGCGGACTGAAAGAATTTTCTTGCCCGCCAACACTCGGTCTGCTACGTTGTCTGGCGGAGGATTCTTGGATTTGCACATACGACACTTCTGTCTCCTGATCGCTGGTTCCCTCATTCCGGCGGCAGGAGCCACTCTTTTCTCGGACAACTTCAGTGCGGACAGCACCGGTCTGGCGAAGGTAACTCTCGTCAATTGGAATGTCCTCGACGGCACGAATGTGGACGTCGGCGGCTTCAGTTTCGGCGGCTGCGTCGGCGCCTGCGTCGACATGGATGGAAGCAGCGGGCGTTCCAACGGAGACATCGAAACCAAGCAGAGCTTCAACTTCTTGGCCGGTGTTCACTACACCCTGTCGTTCACCCTGGGCAACAATAGCTTTGGCGGCAACACGCTTCGCGTCCGCATCGGATCGTTGGTGGATCAAACCTTAAACGCGCCGAGCACGAACCCCGGGTTTGTGGAAACCCTCATGTTCAAGCCCACACAGAGCCAGAACGCGAAGATCCGGTTCACCAGTGGCGGACCCGCCGATAATGGCGGTGCCGCGCTGGACAACGTGGCACTGACCTCGGCTCCCATTCCCGAGCCCTCCACCTGGCTGGCCGTCTCGGCAGCGCTGGCGGCGCTGGGACTGTACCGCCGCCGACCGTCACGATAGTCCACCGCTAGCAGACGTGGCGGGCGCAAACCATGTGCTCGCCACGCCTGACGACAACCCAGATCCCCCACCCGGGATGGACGACACGTTCCCCCGTTTTCCCCCGCATTCGCCGCCGCCGTCCGATCCTCGCCGTACGCGTGACTCGCGCCATCGCCGACCCGAACCCACCTCGCCGCGCCACACCTGTGCGCCCCACGTGTTCGTCCCATCGGTCACGGATCCAGCAACCTGCAGGTCACCTGCGTCCGCTGCCCGCGCCAGTTTTCAAGAGAAAGTCAGCACGCCGTCGCAGATCGTCACCGTCGTCACCCGCCCAAACGCGTCATAGTCCAGCGTCTGCGACGAAGAAGCATACGGCATCTGCGTCATGTTGCCCGCCGCGTCGTAGGCGAACCCGGCTGTGGTGATTCGGTTCGTCAACCCGTCAACGCTCAGGTTCATCATTGGCGCCAGTCCTTTGGTCACCGCCTTTGACAGCAAATTACCGAAGCCATCGTAGCCGAACTGCTGGCCCCATTGCGTGCCGCCCGTCTGCATCGTCTCCGCTCGGCTCAACCGGGCCAGCGTGTCGTACTGATATTGCACGTCCTCGCCCGTCAGATGGTTTCGCTGAGAGACGATCCGCCCGTCGTTGGCCGTTGCGGAGTAGCGGTACTCCACATCGATCGAGCGTGGCTGCGTCAGTCGCGAATAACCCCGCTCCGATGGTACGCGACCCGGGTTTTTCCTCTGTCTTCCTCTGGGAATGACTCGGCTTTTTGTAGACCGTATGATGCAAGAACTGTTAGAGCTTCTTTACGCACGATCTCGTCGTGCGAAGCTGTCAACTTCTGGGATAAAGCAACCCTTCTTCTGTAAATTCGCTTAGTCTGTCTCCATCCGCAAGT